>CAYMJJ010000347.1:0-1536 GCA_964390445.1 uncultured Anderseniella sp. | reverse complement strand
CCGCCTTCGGCCGGCGTCGTCAGCGGCTCGGTGTGCACTGGCCGGTAGCCCAGCTTCACGTTGCCCTTGTCGTCCACCCACGACAACGTGTGCTTGCGCCAGTTGGTGTCGTCGCGCCCGTCATAGGGGCCAGCCTTGTAGTCCTCGCGCGCATGTGCGCCACGGCTCTCCTTGCGCGCTTCCGCCGAGTACACCGTGGTGATGGCGCTCGCCATCAGGTTCTCAAGCTCAAGTGTTTCGACCAGGTCCGAGTTCCAGATCATCGACCGGTCGGTGACCTTCAGGTCGGACAGCTTCTGCCACGCCGCATCAAGCCGGCGGCAGCCCTGTTCGAGCGTTTCCTGGGTGCGGAACACCGCCGCGTCTTCCTGCATGGCGCGCTGCATCTCCAGCCGCAGTTCAGAGGTCGGCACTGACCCGTTGGCATGTCGCAGCGCGTCGAACCTGGCCATGATCCTGTCACAGGCGGATTCGTTGACGGCAGGCACCGAAGATTCCCGGTCCACCACGTCACCGGCGCGGATCGCGGCAGCCCGGCCAAACACCACCAGGTCGATCAGCGAGTTCGACCCCAGCCGGTTGGCACCGTGCACCGAGGCACACCCTGCCTCGCCCACGGCCATCAGGCCGGGCTGGATCGCATCGGGGTTCTTGGCGGTGGGGTTCAGCACTTCGCCCCAGTAGTTGGTGGGAATGCCGCCCATGTTGTAATGCACGGTCGGCAACACCGGGATCGGCTCGCGGGTCAGGTCGACGCCGGCAAAGATTTTCGCACTTTCGGAAATGCCGGGCAGCCGCTCGGCAAGCACGTTCGGATCCAGGTGATCGAGGTGCAGGTGAATGTGGTCCTTGTTCTTGCCGACGCCCCGGCCTTCACGGATTTCCAGCGTCATGCAGCGCGACACCACATCGCGCGAGGCGAGGTCCTTGGCGTTGGGCGCATAGCGCTCCATGAAGCGCTCACCTTCTGAATTGGTCAGGTAGCCGCCTTCACCGCGCGCACCCTCGGTGATCAGGCAGCCTGCCCCATAGATGCCGGTCGGGTGGAACTGCACGAACTCCATGTCCTGCAACGGCAGGCCGGCGCGGGCGATCATGCCGTTGCCGTCACCGGTACAGGTGTGGGCGGAGGTTGCCGAGAAGTAGGCGCGGCCATAGCCGCCAGTGGCCAGCACCACCATCTTGGCGGCAAACCGGTGAATGGTGCCGTCTTCCAGGTTCCAAGCCACCACGCCGGTGCAGACGCCGTCGTCGGACATGATCAGGTCGATGGCAAAATACTCTATGAAGAACTGCGCGTTGTGCTTCAGGCTCTGGCCGTACAGCGTGTGCAGGATGGCATGGCCGGTGCGGTCGGCAGCAGCACAGGTGCGCTGCACCGGCGGACCGTCGCCGAAGTTCTGCATGTGGCCGCCGAACGGGCGCTGGTAGATCTTGCCTTCCTCGGTGCGGCTGAACGGCACGCCGAAGTGCTCGAGCTCGACCACCGCCGGGATCGCCTCGCGGCACATGTACTCGATCGCGTCCTGGTCGCCG
>CAYMJJ010000346.1:0-1569 GCA_964390445.1 uncultured Anderseniella sp. | reverse complement strand
CAAGACAATGAATGCAAAGCGACTTTTCCCGGTTCTGGCTGCAGCCGCACTGATGGCCGGCCTTTCTGCCCCCGCCCAGTCCGAGACCCAGAGCGGTGCAGTGTGGAACAACGTCAAATACAACTTCGGCTCCAACTCGTGGACGATGGACAAGAAGTTCCTGCCGACCGAAATCAATTACAAGACGACTGAAGCTCCCGGCACCATCATCATCGATACGCGCCGCCGCTACCTGTATCTGGTCAAGCCGGAAGGCAAGGCGATGCGCTTCGGCATCGGCGTTGGCCGGCAGGGTTTCAGCTGGCGTGGCGAGGAAAAGATTACCCGCAAGGCAGAGTGGCCGACCTGGCATCCGCCAGCAGAAATGCGCGAGCGTGAGCCGCATCTGCCGGTGCGCATGGAAGGCGGACCCGACAACCCTCTTGGTGCGCGCGCCCTGTATCTGGGCAGCTCGCTGTACCGCATTCATGGCACCCACCAGCCATGGACCATCGGCGAAGCTGTTTCCTCCGGCTGCATCCGGCTGCGCAACGAGGACGTGATCGCGCTGTACGACATGGTGAAGGTTGGCGCAAAGGTCATCGTCCAGTAGAATCGCCGGTCATCGCGAACAGTAAAAAAAGGGCCCCGGCGTAAAGCGCGGGGCCCTTCCAGTTTCGACAGTCTTTCCCGGTTTGCAGGGGTTCCTAGAGGGGTAGATAGGAATGGGACAGCCTGTCGTTGTGTACAACCAATATGGGAAGCATTGGTTCAGATTCCAAGTCAGGAACCGGGCACGCGCCAAACAGACATGGCGAGAGGGGCGTTAGGGTCATGCCAGTTGAGGCGGCCCGGCTCCTGACACCGACCAGAGGCTGCTCTGGAGGGTGGATTAGTTTATCCTTCTCAATGGGTTGATTTGGTTTTCAGACATTCGTGCACGCCCTGAAGTCACATGGTTTCATGGTCATCAGTCCCTTCACCGGCCACAGTTCGTCGGTCTTGTGGATGACGGTCACATTGTTGTGTTCATTGTATTCTGTGGCGTTGGCGGCGGTGCGGATGCCGATCACGGCGACAACCAGCACGGCAATGAACATCAAACCGGCAATCAGTTGCAGGGTCTGTGTCATCATTGGTCCTCCTGGTTGCCGGCTTGCCGGTGGTTCGTTCGATGGAGACCAACCTACAAGGGACACGCAGAACGCTGCCTGAACGACGTGTTCATCTGCGGTTCAGGAATCTGACACAGGTGGAAACAGCAGTTTTCCGGGGTTTTTTTGAGTTGGAGGTCGTGGCGAGTGCTTGATGCGGGCTCAAGGTGGGACCGAATCTGTCAGCGGCCGATGTCTACCGGGGCGATTGCGACGGCCTTTATGATGGCGAACAGCCTGCTGCCGGGCTTGATATCCAGTGCCTGGACCGAGCGGCGGGTGATGCGTGACAGCACCCGGCCAGCGGACGTGTCGATGGCGACCAGCGCACCGGGGCCTTCACCGAGGCGTATCTCGTGCACGGTACCGGGGATTACGTTAAGGGCAGAAATTCCAGTTGGGCGGGACCGGGCCAGGATGACATCGTGGGCGGCGA
>CAYMJJ010000345.1:0-1610 GCA_964390445.1 uncultured Anderseniella sp. | reverse complement strand
GCCGGTCGACCAGCAGGTATTCCTCTTCGATGCCGAGGGTGAATGTTGGTGCAAGCGTAACCATGACTTGCAACGATTGGCGCAATTCCCGGCGTCTGGCAAGTAGCTGCACACCATGTGCGGGTTGATCAGGCCAGTTGTCTGATGAAGCCGTGATCCTTGTTCAGGATCAGGAAAAAGTTTGCGAAGATGATCAGCCAGGTGAAGCTGCGGGAGAGGCCGGTCTGCACAGCCATGTCGGTATTGGACCTGTGCGATCGCATCAGCACCACGGCAATCACGCACAGCCCGTTGATGATGCCGAGCTGTAGCGCAAGCGGATAGTCGCCCCTGAAGAAGAATGCATATAACCAGTCGGCTTCATGGGCTGGGATGAAATACTTCAGCATGGCTATATCACCTTCACGCGAAAGCCAGTTGATCGACGTCCCGTCCTAAATGGTGTAGTCTAGGGCCAGATGTGTTAACAGGCGGTTTCGCCACATCAATGCCAGCCGGCGGGCGGAGCCTCCGGCGGCCTGCGATTGCGCCAATCCCTTGCATTTTGTCTGGCGATGGCTCAATTAACGCGGATGACGGACGCAAGTGTCTGTCCGGTATGCGAGAGTAGAAAACATGACAACATGGTCCCCGTCGAGCTGGCGCTCGTTCCCAATCAAGCAGGTACCGGCCTACGCCGACAAGGCAGCGCTCGAAGTTGTCGAGCAGCGCCTGTCGAAGTTTCCGCCGCTGGTGTTTGCCGGCGAGGCCCGCAAGTTGAAGCGCAAGCTGGCCCGCGTGGCCGAAGGCAAGGCGTTCCTGCTGCAAGGCGGCGACTGCGCCGAAAGCTTCGCCGAGCACCAGGCCGACAATATCCGCGACTTCTTCCGGGTGTTCCTGCAGATGGCCGTGGTGCTGACGTTTGCCGGCGGGCATCCGGTGGTCAAGGTGGGCCGCATCGCCGGCCAGTTCGCCAAGCCGCGTTCGTCCGACTTCGAAACCGTGGACGGTGTGGAACTGCCCAGCTATCGCGGTGACATCATCAATGGCATCGAGTTCACCGAAGCCTCGCGCATGCCTGATCCCGAACGCCAGATCATGGCGTACCGGCAGTCTGCGGCCACGCTCAACCTGCTGCGCGCATTTGCGATGGGTGGTTATGCCAACCTGGAGCACGTGCATCGCTGGACGCTGGGCTTCCTGAAGGGCTCGCCCGCGTCGGAGCGCTACCAGCACCTGGCCGACCGGATCTCCGAAACGCTGGGCTTCATGCGCGCGTGCGGCATCAACCCGGACACCACCCCGCAGCTCAAGTCGACCGAGTTCTACACCTCGCACGAGGCGCTGCTGCTGGGCTACGAGCAGGCGATGACCCGCATCGATTCGACCTCGGATGAATGGTACGCCACGTCTGGCCACATGCTGTGGATCGGCGACCGTACCCGCCAACCCGATCATGCCCACCTCGAATTCTGCCGCGGCGTGCAGAACCCGATAGGGCTGAAGTGCGGCCCCTCGCTGCAGGCTGATGAACTGATCCGGCTGATCGATATCCTCAACCCCGCCAACGAGGCCGGGCGGCTGACGCTGATTGCCCGCTTTGGTGCCGGCAAGGTGGGTGATCATCTGCC
>CAYMJJ010000344.1:0-1627 GCA_964390445.1 uncultured Anderseniella sp. | reverse complement strand
GCCTTCGTCGAAAACCCGTGGATCGCGGCAAGCCTCTACCTCATCGACCATGCCTTCTTTGCCATGGCGATCGCCATGAAGACCTACTTCCAGAAAATCGCCGACCCGGCCGACATCGCCCCCACGGCCGGCGTCGCCTTCACCATCAATCACATCGCTGCGGTGTTCATCCCGGTGCTGTTCGGCCTGCTCTGGCTCACGCATCCATCGTGGGTATTCATTGCCGGGGCCGGCATGGCGGCAACCTCTCTGTTGCTGTCGCTGCTCATACCGCGCGACCCCGGCGAAGGCAACGAGACCACCCTGTCGCGCAGGCTGGCTCCTGCGCCCATCCCTGCCGAATGACGGCGATGCCGCGTCCCCAGCGTATTGCCGTGATCGGGGCAACCGGCGTTCTCGGCCGTCATGTGGTGCCACGCCTTGCCGGGCGCGGCCATCAGGTCGTCGCCCAGTACCGCAATGACACCCGCCGCGTTGGCCTCGAAGCCGTTGGCGCCGACGCCGTGCAGGCCGACATTATGGACGCGGCCTCACTTGCCCGGTTGATGGATGGCGCCGACGCCGTCGTCAACCTCGCCACCAGCATCCCCTCTCCCGGATCGGCGGCAACCTGGCAGATGAACGACACCATTCGCCGCACCGGCACGGCCAACCTCATCGAAGCGGCCAGACTCACCGGATGCAGCCGCATCGTGCAGCAGTCGGTTTGCCTGGTTCATGCCGGCCTGGCTGAGAGCCTGGTCACGGAAAACTCCCCGCGCAAGGCCGGCCCCGTAACCGCCAGCGCCATCGACATGGAAGACATGCTGCTTGCCGCACCCGATCTGGATGTCCGCATCGCCCGTGGCGGCACGTTTTACGGGCCCGGCACCTCCCGCGTTGCCCAGTGGCAGTCTCTTGCGGCGCGCGGTGAACTGGCCGTCCCCGGTGATGGAACCGACCATGTCTCCCTCATCCGTGTGGAAGACATGGCGCAAGCCTGCCTGCTGCTGGCCGAAGGAGACGGTCTTGCCGGCGCATGGCTGGTTACCGATGACGAGCCGGTGACCTGGATCGCGTTGTTCTCGCATTTGTGCGCGCTGGCCGGCGCACCGCCCGCCAAAACCGGCGGCCCGGAGATCCTGCCCGCACTGCGCGCCAGCAATGCCGCACTGAAAGCCGCAACCGGCTGGTCGCCAATGTTCGCGACCTACCGTACCGGTCTGGCATGACGACCAATCATCACTTCCCTGCACGTCCGGCACTGGAACTCGGGACCATCAACCCGTTAGGCTGGGACCTGAAACCAACGGAGCAACCCGAATGACCACACTCCACCGCGCCAACGACCCTCTGTTGCAGCCCTACCAGCTCAAGCACCTCACCTTGCGCAACCGGCTGATGTCCACATCCCACGAGCCGAACTACCACGAAGATGGAATGCCCAAGGACCAGTACATCCGCTACCACGAGGAAAAGGCCAAGGGCGGCATCGCGCTGACCATGACCGCAGGATCCGCCGTCGTGTCGCGCGATTCATCGCCCGTGTTCGGCAACCTGCATGCCTATCGCGACGAGATCGTGCCGTGGCTTAAGCGCATGGCCGATGCCTGCCACGAACATGGTGCCGCCTGCATGATCCAGTTGA
>CAYMJJ010000343.1:0-1642 GCA_964390445.1 uncultured Anderseniella sp. | reverse complement strand
GTACCGACGAAACGCGGGTAGCGCCGGAGTTCCTGATCGCCTCGGAAGACAGGAACACAGTGCGGGTCGATGATGATGTTTCCCAGATCATGGTCTCGACACTGGCCGAGGCAAAGTCGATGACCAGCATCGTGCAGTTTGTCGGCGGCAAGAAAATCAACGTTGATGCCGAGGTCGGTCAACTTGGCCAGGCCATGGCGTGGGTCGATTGCGCGCAGGCGAAGCAGTAGCCGGCCTTGCAGACGTGATGCACGGCGCCTCCAACAGACCAAACGCGAGGCTTAGGCCTGGATGGAAACTGACTGGCATGTTGGCCGGAGCGGTGATCGTGTGCACAACGCAGCCGGCCTTCGCCGAAACCATTTGCGCGCGTGACGCCGTACGCACCTTCAATGACGTGCATATCTTCAGCCGCGAGTTCACGGCCTCATGCCGGCCCGGCGCGGAATGCCGCATCACCACGCACCACCGTGACGACAGCGCAACCTTCGGATTCAGCCACTCGATGTCATTCGAGCGGGCGGGCACGGAAGCGGCGTGGCGGATGGTTCTCGTCGACGAGGTTGACACACTGGACGTGACACAAGCGGCATCGGTGCGGATCGATGACAATGCGGCGATCACCGTGGCTGCGGGTGCCATCACCACCGGTGAGCCAGACCGCCGGTTCATTATCGCCGAGACGGTGAGCGCGCAAGTGCTGGACGAGGCCAAGCCCGGCACCCTGATGGCGATTGCCTACAAGACACCGGCGGGCGAAGACAGGTCAGCCACGTTCTCGCTGATCGGGTTGAGCGATGCTTTGGCATGGGCAGATTGCGCACAAGGCGAACTCAAGTCCGGCAAAGCCGATGCTGCGGTACTGAACGCCAGCGAGCCGGAGTTCTCAGGTCCTGAGCCGGGCGTCCCGATCGACCCCGATGGTCGCGAGACGGGTGAACCTGATGGTTGACCAGCGGCTCAAGGGAGGTTGGACCGGGTCATCCGAGACCCGGTCCG
This sequence comes from uncultured Anderseniella sp., assembly GCA_964390445.1. Taxonomy (GTDB): domain Bacteria; phylum Pseudomonadota; class Alphaproteobacteria; order Rhizobiales; family Aestuariivirgaceae; genus Anderseniella. Next base: position 643 of record CAYMJJ010000343.1, on the reverse strand, counting down.
TCATCCTGGTCAGGCTGCCTTTGCGCGGTCGTTGGCAGACTGCTCTGCCAGTTTGGTCAGATCGCTGTCGGTCTTCGATTCTTCCTGCAACGTAGCATCAAGAAGGTCCACGGCATCCTTCATGCCCAGTTCCTTCGCCCAGCGCTTCAGTGTTCCGTACCGGGTAATCTCGTAGTGTTCTACCGCCTGGGCTGCAGAAATCAGACCGGCATCAAGGGCGCTTGTGTCCTTGAATTCCTGCATGATCTCCTCGCCTTCCGCGATGATGCCTTCAATGGCATCGCAGGTCTTGCCTTCGGCACGCTTGCCCATGATCTCGAACACCTTCTGAAGGCGCTCGACATGGTCTTCGGTCTGCTTCTCGTGCTTTTCGAACGCCGCCTTGAGATCGTCTGAACTTGCAGCGCGTTTCATCTTGGGCAGCGCCTTGAGGATTTTTCTCTCCGCGTAGTAGATGTCCTTGAGGGTGTCGTGGAACAGGTCTTCCAGATGCTTGTCCTTGGCCATTGGCGAATTCCTTTCATGGTGCAACGGTTGAGGGAGATCACGTCATGGTGATGTTGTCCCTCAACGGCCCGAAAGGAATTGGGTTCCGCAGACGGTGACCTTTTGCGTGCTACTACGACGCGCAGGATCACTCCCA
>CAYMJJ010000342.1:0-1644 GCA_964390445.1 uncultured Anderseniella sp. | reverse complement strand
GCCGAGAACAGGTTGGTGATCACCTTGGCGCCCCAGAAGCTCATCTGGCCCCACGGCAGCACGTAGCCCATGAAGCCGGTTGCCATCATGAGCAGGAAGATCACGACGCCGAGCATCCAGAGGATCTCGCGCGGTGCCTTGTAGGAGCCGTAATACATGCCCCGGGCGATGTGGATGTACACCGCAATGAAGAAGAACGACGCGCCAACGGCGTGCCATTTCTGAAGGATGTTGCCATAGTTCACGTTGCGGCGAATGTGCTCGACGGAGTCGAACGCCATGCTCACGTCGGGCGTGTAGTGCATGACCAGCACGACGCCGGTGATGATCTGCGAGACCATCATCACCATCAGGATGCCGCCGAACGTGTACCAGTAGTTCAGGTTGCGCGGGATCGGATACGACACGAAGCTGTCGTACATCATGCGCGGCAGCGGAAGACGCGAGTCGATCCACTGCATGACGGGATTGGTCGGGTTGTAGCTGGAAGGTCCGCTCATGGTTCTTGCCCTCAACCGATCAGAATCTTGGTGTCAGAAGTGTATGCGAAAGGTGGCACGTGAAGATTTTCCGGTGCAGGTCCCTTTCGTATGCGGCCTGACGTGTCGTAGTGCGAGCCGTGGCATGGGCAGAACCAGCCGTCGTATTCGCCTTCGTTTCCGATCGGCACGCAGCCCAGGTGGGTGCACACGCCCATCTGCACCAGATACTGCTCCTTGCCGTCCACGATGCGGTTTTCGTCGGTCGCAGGCGTTCCATCGGGCAGGTTGGCATTGCGGGCCAACTGGTCCGGCAGGTCGGCGATGTTGACCGCCTTGGCTTCCTCGATCTCCTTTTCCGTGCGGTGACGGATGATGACCGGGCTGCCGCGCCAGGTGATGGTGATCGACTGGCCGACCTCGAGAGGTGCCAGATCAACTTCGGTCGATGACAGCGCCAGAACGTCGGCTGTCGGGTTCATCTGGTCGATCAACGGAATGGCGACGGCGGCTACGCCAATTGCGCCTACAGCACCAGTGGCGATGTAGAGGAAATCCCGGCGGCCTTCGTCGTGTGCTTCGGATGTGGACACTGTATACCCCTCGCTCGGCTTGGGTGTTATTTCTTGAAACCAGCCGTACCGTGGGAGGACTCAGATGTTCTCCGGGCGCGCGCAGGTTTGGCGGGTTTGTGGCACTGGCATGGCGGAAAGTCCAGATAACAAGTGTCGCAGCCCACAGGACATTTTCACCCGGTGCGGCATTGCGTGCGGCCGGTTTGCAACAGGTGTTTCTTGATCGAGATTGCGCTCTACCAACCCGACATCGCCCAGAACGCGGCGACCACCGTGCGGCTGGCCGCTTGTCTCGGATTGAAGGTGCACGTGATCGAACCGGCGGGTTTCGTGTGGGCGTCGAAGGACTTTCGCCGTGCGGGCATGGACTACGTGGCGCAGGCCGATGTCGTGCGCCAGCCCGACTGGGCGGCGTTCGTCGCTGCCACGGCAGGCCGGCGGCTGATCCTGGCAACCGCCCATGCAACGCAAGGCTATACCGGGTTTGCGTTCTCCAGCGACGACATCATCCTGGTGGGGCGCGAATCAGCCGGGGTGCCCGACGAGGTCAGGCAGACGGCGGCGCAGCAGGTGTGCATCCCGATGCAGCC
>CAYMJJ010000341.1:0-1644 GCA_964390445.1 uncultured Anderseniella sp. | reverse complement strand
GGCACATTGCGATCAGCGGCTGGTTGCCGTGTTCGACCGCAGCTTCCATCAACGCCCGGTCCACCCGCACAACGGGTGCTTCGGGCGCTGCCGCCTGCTCTGCCACCGCGCCAATGCTGGAACAGGTGCATACACCCACGCCACCTGTCGCCAGTTCACCCATTGCCGCACGGATGGCATCGGCAAGCGACTGGGACATGCCGGTCTCGCGCACTTCATCCAGCCAACCCGCCTCGACCCGGTGCCGCCGCGCCATGCCGGGTGCCATTTCATCAAGCAGCCGGTCAAACGTTGCCACATGAACCTGGCCTGTATGCAGGAACGAAATCACCCCGTGATACCAGCTTCAGCGAGGCGGGATTCAAGCTCGGCTATCCGGGCCTTCAACGGTGCGACAGCCTGGTCGATCTCGGACAGCGTGAACCGTTCGGTGATGTACTTCGGACAGTTCCAGTCGAAGGCTTCAAGCGCGATCACGAATCCGCGCTCGACCGGTGGCGTCTCACCATCACCGGTCAGCTTGTGCAGCAACTCTGCCTCGTCAGCGCCAACGATGCGCACATGGCCCAGCAGCTTCAACCGCGCCTTGCGGGGATAGTCCATGAAGAACAGCGACACCCGGTTATCGGCCTGCAGGTTGCCGGTGGAGATGTACTGCCGGTTGCCCCTGTAGTCAGCAAAGCCAAGTGTGATCTCGTCCAGCACCTTGATGAAGCCCGGCGCGCCGCCGCGATGCTGAACGTAAGGCCACCCGGTCTCGCCAGTCGTGGCCATGTAGAAACTGTCGCGCGCGGCGATGAAAGCTGTCTCGTCGGGTCCAAGCCTGTTGAAGTCCCGCTTGCCGTCGCGCTGCTGGTTGGCGTAGGCCGCACGGCTGCCTTGGGCTTCCTGCACCCTTTGCACGCTCGGGCTGAACATGATGTCGGCGAATGTGTAGCCCATCGGCCAGGCCTTCCTGGTTCATGTAGCGAAAATCGAGGCGCTGCAAGGCGAAGGTTTAGCCGGCCACCCGGGACGCGATCCAGCGGGCGAAGTCGTAATTGGGCCGCTCCAGGTGGGACAGGTGCCCGGGCGCGGCAAACTGCGAACACAACCCCCTGTACACCTTCTCGGTACAACCGCGATCCTCGACGTTGACGTCATCAAGCAGCGACTTGAGCTGCGAGAAGTGCTCTTGCGCGCCTTCGTCATTGACGAAGTCCGGCGACATGCCGCCACCAAAGATGATGTTCACCTTGTCCACACCGTTCGGGTGCAGCGACAGGTACCAGAAGTAGCCCGGCGTCAGCGTGATCAGCAGGCTCGGGTAAATCGCCAGCAGCACCGTGGTGCGCCGCCAATTGCCTTCCAGCCGGGTATTGGACGGATGCGCAAGTGCGATCTTCAGCGAGTCATCCTTGAGGATGAAGTGATAGTTGAACGCCTCCTTGCCGGGCGGGCAATCCATCTCCTCGAGCTTCGACAACCCGCCGATGGTGCCGGCATGACACACTGGCAGGTGGTAGCTTTCCATGAAGTTCTCCGCCAGGACCTTCCAGTTGGTGTCCCACACATGGGTCTCATGGAAGGTCTCTGTGTAGTGCTCCATTCCATAATGACCGATCAGTGCCTCAACCTCGGAAAGCGCCTTGTTGACCGGCGGCG
>CAYMJJ010000340.1:0-1660 GCA_964390445.1 uncultured Anderseniella sp. | reverse complement strand
CCATCGGAATGGTACAGGTTGATCACTCCGCGCTGGGACACCATGGCGTTGAAGTTGAAGTCCTGTTCGAGGCCTTCCCACAGTTGCAGCGACTTTTCATAGAACGGCTCGTTGCCCGGCAGCAGGTAGTTGGACCGGATGATCGTGGTGTTGCGGCCGACGTTGCCGGAGCCCAGGTAGCCCTTCTCGATCACCGCCACATTGGTGATGCCGTGCACCTTGGCCAGGTAGTAGGCCGTTGCCAGTCCGTGCCCGCCCCCGCCGACGATGATCACGTCATAGGCCGGCTTCGGGTCAGGCGAACGCCACGCCGGTTGCCAGTTCTGATGATTGGTCAGCGCATTGCGCGCCAGTGAAAAGATCGAGTATGTCATGCGAGATCTCGCCTGTGCTGTCAGCGGCAGGCCGGCCCCGGGGCCGGCGCGCAAGCCAACTGTATGACGGCGATGCGCAAAACCTGTTGTCTCCATGAGCCGCAGACTTTACTCTGTGCGCCATGTTGAAATTCGTAGACGCTGCTCCGCACACATTTGCCTTCCTGCTGGTGGATGGCTTTGCCCTGATGTCGTTTGCCTCGGCCATAGAACCGTTGCGGGCGGCCAACACCATTGCCGAGCGCGAGTTGTACCGTTTCGTCAGCGTGTCTCCGGACGGCGGTCCGGCCACATCGTCAATCGGGGCGCAGATGCCGTGCCAGGCGGCAGTGGGTGATCCGATCGATGCGGATACGCTGATCGTGTGCGCAGGCGGGCGCCCGTGGGACATCCAGGACCGCAAGACGCTGGGCTGGATCCGGCAGCTATCGCGCCGCGGCGTGCGCATCGGCGGGGTGTCGGGTGGACCTTATGTGCTGGCCCGCGCCGGCATCATGGAAGGCCGCCACATGACCATCCACTGGGAGCATGCACCGGCCCTGTCAGAGGAATACCCGGATCTGCTGCTCACAAGGTCGCGCTACATCATCGACCGGGACCGGCTGACCTGCGCCGGGGGCATTGCCGCACTGGACATGATGCACGCCATCATTGCCGAAGAGCATGGCAAGCAGTTTGCAATCCAGGTGTCGGACTGGTTCCTGCACCGCGATGTGGCGCTGGCCTCGTCGCCGCAGCGGGCCTCGCTGACCCAGCGCTACGGCATCCACCGCCAGGACATCATTCACGCGCTTGAAATCATGGAAAGCAATATCGCCACCCCGCTGGACAGGGCGGCGGTGGCGTCACGGGTGCACTTGTCGACGCGGCAGCTTGACCGGCTGTTTGCCAGCCTGCTGGGAACCAGCTTCGCAGATCACTACCGCGCCATCAGGCTGGAACGGGCCCGCAACCTGCTATTGCAATCGACCTTGCCGATCACCGAGGTGGCACTGGCGTGCGGCTTTGCCAACGCCAGTCACTTCTCGCGGGCTTATTCGACAATGTTTTCCATTGCACCACGGCGCGACCGGTTTCAGGCTGGCCGTCTGTCCCAGACGGCTCGCAGCTGAGCGGCGTCAATAGCGCATTTCACGCAAGGTGTTGTAGCCGGCCGGGTTGCCCACCTGGCTGGCGTCAATGTAGCAGCGCGCACGGCGCTCGCCCGCGCCGCGAACCTGGTACACGTCCCGGCCATAGACCCGGCGGCAGGCTTCCCAGATGTCTTCGGACGGGTGCTTGCGGAT
>CAYMJJ010000339.1:0-1681 GCA_964390445.1 uncultured Anderseniella sp. | reverse complement strand
CCCGAAGTTCGCGGGCATGATGTGCAGGCAAACTGGGCTAGGCGCTATGGCCAATCCGGTAGAAGCAGCGGCCTTTGTATCTGTCGGGCGCGCCTGCGGGTTCGCCGGACTGGGGGTCCTGTGCATCGTACTGGGCCTCAGCTATGATCCCGTGCTGGCCGCGAAGGCCGGAGCCGTCCTGTCTCTCGTCATCTGCCTGATCCTGCTGTTGCACGCCTGGCTGGTTCATAAACGGCCCTACAAGCGCACCGAGACCTGGCTGATCCTGCGCAAGGATGACAGGCCGCCTGTTGAAGTCGCGCAGCGGCTGGTCAGCACGGCCCTGAGGGAGGCCTACCTGTTCTTCGCCCACAAGGCGTCTGTCTTCACCATGCTGTTTGCAGGCATGTCGGTCATGTTCCAGCTTGGTCAGATGGCCTGATCGGCGGGCCGTCACACAACGATGACGCCCTTGTGCTTGGCCTTGTTTTCCGGCTCCACATGGATGGTCACCCGCGCGTCCGGCACCTGCTTCTTGATCGCAGCCTCGATGCGGTCGCAGATGTCGTGCGCGTCCGACACGGTGGCCTGGCCGTCGACGACCAGATGGAACTCGATGAAGGTGACGGGGCCGGCGTGCCGGGTTCGCAGGTCATGCGCCTCGATGGCACCGGTGGCCTTGTCCGATATGATGGCGCGGATGGAGGTCAGCGTGTCCTCCGGCACCGCCTCGTCCATCAGCCCCGACAGGGACTGGCTCATCACCTTCCAGCCGGACCACAGGATGTTGATCGCGACGAGGCCAGCCAGCAGCGGGTCGAGCGCGTACCAGCCGGTCACGATGGCCAGCAGCACGCCAAACGTTACCCCGACCGACGAGACCACGTCCGACAACAGGTGGCGGCCGTCTGCCACCAGCGCCGGCGAGCGCAATTTGCGGCCGCGCGAGATCAGCACCCAGCACCAGAAGCCGTTGAGCACGCTGGCCAGCCAGTTGACGAACAGGCCCTCCACCGGGGCATCGAGCGGGCGCGGGTTCTGCCAGGCCTGCCAGGCCTCGTGGAAGATGACCAGCGCGGCGACGATGATCATCGCGCCTTCCAGCACGGCGGAGAAGAACTCGGCCTTGTGGTGGCCGTAGGGGTGGCGCTCGTCGGCAGGCTGCGCGGCGTAGTAGACGGCGATCAGCGCGGCGATGGCGGCCGCCACGTTGACGATGCTTTCAAGCGCGTCGGAGAACAGCGCGACCGAGCCGGTCATCCACCAGGCCAGCAGCTTGATGGCGAGCACGACCAGGCCCACGGCAATGCTGCCGGCAGCAAGCTTCATGCTGCTGGAAATTGCGTGACTGGCGTTCATGCGCGCCTTTATGCGCGGATGTAGTGCAGCTTGTCGAATGTCTTTCGCCAGTTGCCCACCTCTTCAGCGAGGCTGGCCGGATCGTTGGTGGTCAGTGCGCGCGCAATCAGGCTGGCCATGCGCGGTGCATCCGCAGGCGTCACGCCCCAGCGCACCAGTTCCGGCGTGCCGATGCGCAGGCCATTCATGTCGCCCGGTACGGGGTCGATGGGCAGGCCGATGCCACAGGCAAGGAAGCCTGCCTTGCGCAGGATCTTCGAGGCCGACTGGCCGCCACCGAACCGCGCCGCCTCGATGGCGAACTGGTGCGAACGGGTAAAGCCATGCGCCTTGCCGAACACCG
>CAYMJJ010000338.1:0-1720 GCA_964390445.1 uncultured Anderseniella sp. | reverse complement strand
GGATTGGTCACGCCCTGGCGTTTTGCCGGCTGACCTACAAGAGTTTCATCGTCGCTGGTGAATGCAACGATAGACGGCGTGGTGCGCGCGCCTTCGGCATTCTCGACGACCTTGGGGCTTCCCCCTTCCATGACTGCGACACACGAGTTCGTGGTGCCCAAGTCGATTCCGATTACCTTACCCATTCTAGCCCTCCATTAGCGGCTTGCCGTTCGTGCCCGTCACTCGAAGAGGCACACGATTTGCCGGAACGATCCGGTGGCAAACCCCGGTTGGTTAACAACTGCGCGATTCAAGTTACCGAATTGAATCGGTTTTTTGCTTCGCGTTCGAGGCGTATATAGGTGTCAGTTTGTCAGCCATCAAGATGAACCCGCGATATGTTGCATATAAATGGCTTTACGATTTTTCCGGTTTGCCTTGACCTCGAGGTCCAACGCGACCTCGTTTCGGCCCTGCGCGAACGCGTGTACAACGCCCCCCTGTTCCAACCGGTGATGCCGCGGACGGGCAAGCCGTTTTCTGTGCGCATGACCAACCTCGGTTCGCTGGGCTGGGTCAGTGATGTAAACGGTTATCGCTATCAGAATGTCCACCCGGTAACCGGCAAGCCGTGGCCCGCGATGCCCCAAGTGCTGCTGGACCTGTGGGATCAGCTGTCGGGCTATCGACACCCGCCAGAAGCGTGCCTTGTGAACTACTACGGGTATGGCACACGCATGGGCCTGCACCAGGATAACGGCGAGGACGCGCGTGATGCGCCGGTGGTCTCCATTTCACTCGGAGATGATTGTGTATTCCGGATGGGAGGTCCGCAGCGCAATTCGCCCACCAGGTCCATCAGGTTGCATTCGGGCGATGTGGTCGTAATCGGCGGAGTCGCACGGTTTCATTATCATGGAGTTGATCGCATCGTGGCGGGAACGTCTGCGCTACTGACCGGGGGTGGACGTATAAATCTCACCTTGCGCCGGGTGACGGCGCCATAACGGATCAACTCTTGCCGGCAGTATTCTTTGCTGCCGGGTCGCCCTTGGCAACGCCCACCAGCGCTGGACGCAAAACCCGTTCGCCGATCTTGTAGCCGGTCTGCACCACCTGGACGATGGTGCCGCTCGGCTTATCTGTGCCCGGCACCTCAAACATGGCCTGGTGAAAGTTCGGATCGAACTTCTCGCCTTCCGGCATGACTTCGACGATTCCATGCTTCTGGAACGAGTTGAGCAGTTCGCGGCGGGTCAATTCGATACCTTCAATGAACTGGCGGGTCGGCTCGTCAGCTTCGGCCCGAACATCCTCGTTCATGATTTCAAGCGCCCTGGACAGGCTGTCACCCACGGACAGCAAGTCACGGGCGAAATTGGTTGCTGCATAAAGCGTCGCTTCGGCTTTCTCGCGTTCTGCCCGCTTTCGCAGGTTTTCAGTTTCGGCCATGGCGCGCAGCACGCGGTCCTTCAGGGAGGCATTCTCCTCGCGCAGTTCGTCCAGAAGGCTGGCTTCGCCGCCTTCTTCGGCCAGCGCGTCGGCCAGTTCCTGAAGATCATCATCGGAAAGGCCTGCCGTTGCGTTGGCCAGGGCGTCATCTTCATGCGTGTTCTCGTCGGTGCCGGTCTTGTTGTCAGTCATGGAAATGCGATCCCGGAAATTCTGGTCGTGATGTGGATTGATGCCACGCATATCAGCCTTTGGGCGGCAAATATCAAGAGATCAGTCGGCCAAT
>CAYMJJ010000337.1:0-1721 GCA_964390445.1 uncultured Anderseniella sp. | reverse complement strand
CTGAAGGACAAGGAGATCGAGCGCGTCGTCTTCAACGCGATCACCAAGGCAGCGGTGACAAACGCCATTGCCCATCCGCGCCAGATCGATGATGCGCTGGTCGAGGCCTACCTGGCGCGCCGGGCGCTGGACTATCTCGTTGGCTTCAACCTGTCGCCGGTGCTGTGGCGAAAGCTGCCGGGCGCGCGGTCTGCGGGCCGGGTGCAATCGGTCGCGCTGCGCCTGATCTGCGAGCGGGAGCTGGAGATCGAAGCCTTCATCCGCGAGGAATACTGGACGATCGAGGCGGTGATGAGCACCGGCAACGGTGAACAGTTTGCCGCGCGCCTGCAGTCCATCGCCGGCACAAGGCTGGGCAAGATGGACATCGCCGACGAGGCATCGGCCAAGGCGATCCAGGCCGCCATGACCGGTGGCCGTTACTCGGTGCGCAACGTTGATACGCGCCCGGCCAAGCGTCACCCCGCTCCACCGTTCACGACCTCCACACTGCAGCAGGAAGCCTCTCGCAAGCTCGGTTTCTCGTCGCAGCGCACCATGCAGGTGGCCCAGAAGCTCTATGAAGGCGTATCGATCGATGGCGATGTGACCGGCCTCATCACCTACATGCGTACCGACGGCGTGCAGATGGCCGACGAGGCCATCGCCCAGTGCCGCAACGTGATCCAGGGCAACTACGGCGAGCCCTACCTGCCGTCTGCACCACGCATCTACAAGACCAAGGCAAAGAACGCCCAGGAAGCACACGAGGCGATCCGCCCGACCGAGTTGTCGCGCTTGCCCAATGACGTCAAGCGTACCCTCGATGCCGACCAGATGGCGCTTTATGACCTGATCTGGAAGCGCACCATGGCGAGCCAGATGGAAAGTGCCGATTTCGAGCGTACCAGCGCCGATATTTCCACCGAGGGCAACGACGGCAAGACCTACACCCTGCGCGCCAACGGGTCGGTGTTGAAGTTTGACGGTTTCCTCAAGGTCTATGAAGAAGGCAAGGACGAGCCCGAGGACGAAGAAGACAAGCGACTGCCGAAACTCGCCAACGGTGATGTTGTTGGTGCCACCAGGATCGAGCCGGTGCAGCATTCGACCGAGCCACCGCCGCGCTATTCCGAAGCATCGCTGATCAAGCGCATGGAAGAACTCGGCATTGGCCGTCCGTCCACCTACACCGCCATCCTGACGGTGCTGAAGGATCGTGGTTACGTGAAGATGGACCAGCGCCGCCTGGTGCCCGAGGACAAGGGCCGGCTGGTTACGGCATTCCTGGAATCCTTCTTCAAGCGTTACGTGCAGTATGATTTCACCGCTGACCTTGAAGAACAGCTCGACAAGGTGTCTGCCGGCGACAAGAACTGGAAACAGCTGCTGGCAGACTTCTGGAAGGATTTCTCCAGCCAGATAGACGAGACCAAGGAACTGCGCGTCAGCAACGTTCTTGATGCGCTCAACGACCTGCTGGAAAACCACGTTTTCCCCGAACGCGAGGACGGCACGCCGCGCCGGTCGTGCCCGTCGTGCGAGGCTGGCCAGTTGTCGTTGAAGCTCGGCAAGTTCGGCGCGTTCGTCGGCTGTTCGAACTATCCCGAATGCCGTTACACCCGCCAACTGGGCACCAGTGGCGAGGGCGATGCGCAAGCGGTTCCGGCAGAAGGCATCGTGCTTGGCGAAGACCCGGAGACCGGCCAGCCTGTAACCCGGCACGATGGCCGCTTTGGCCC
>CAYMJJ010000336.1:0-1742 GCA_964390445.1 uncultured Anderseniella sp. | reverse complement strand
CACGATGGGTTCGGTACCGCCGGGCACCTGTACCGAGCCATAGGGGTAGCAGGCATCGACGATGTTCGACGGGTCGGAACCAGCCCCGAACGGCTGGTCGCGCGGCACGAATTCCAGCGGGGTCCCACCCTTGAAGCGATAGCCCATACGGTCTGCCTCAGGCGCCACCTTCCAGGTGTCATCGAAGAAGCCGTTCTGTGAGCTCTCAGTGATGCGGTGCCAGTATAACCCCGGCAGCACGCGAAGCTGTGCCGTGGCACCCGGTGCCCGGCGCAGGTCCTTCGGCACCGAACGTCCCTCAGCAGCGCCCTTCCCCTTGCCGACCGGAAGCTCGTCACCGGCGGCAATTGCGCGACCCTTGAACCCGCCCAGCGCGCCAATCGCGTAAGTCGAGCGCGAGCCCAGCGCCAGAGGCACGTCGATGCCACCGGAAACCGCGATATAGATGCGCGCACCGGCCTTGAGGTAGCCGAACGACAGCACTTGCCCCTTCTTCACGGCAAAGCTGGTCCAGCCAGGTTTTTCCTCGCCATCCAGCTTGATCGGCATTTCCGCGCCGGTCACTGCGACGGTTGCATCATTGGTGAATTCGAGCTCCGGGCCGATGAACACCGCTTCGAGCACGGCATCGCCTTCATCGTTGCCGACCAGCATGTTGGCCGAGCGCAAGGCCAGCCGGTCCATGCCGCCCGACAGCGGAATGCCGAGGTGGTAATAACCTGGACGGCCAAGGTCCTGGACGGTGGTGGCAAGACCCGGCTTGATGACCTTAAGCATGGAGCGCCTCCATCAGCTTTTTGTTGTACCCGTCGATGTCCGACTGGAAGTCGGCCAGCGAGAACTCCACGTCGCGGATCAGCGGCGTGTACTTGTTGGCCTCCACGTCCGCGACCGTTTGATCATATTCGTCACGGCCGATCGGCTTCCACTTGACGATGTCGCCGGGGTTGAACAGGCACATGAAGTCCTTCAGGTAGCTGGTCTGCTGCGACGGATCGTAAATGGGCATTGGCGTGATGCCGAACATCTGGTAGCCGCCTGCCCCGCGCACCGAGTAAATGCATGAGAAGCAACCGCCGTAACCAACTGTAAGTTTTGGTGTATCGGTGCGTGGCCGCAAGTACTTCGGCACCTCGATCTGGCGCTGGCGCTCAACCATCTGGTAGAGGAACGGCAAACCGGACACGAAGCCCACCATCGACACGAACCACGGCGCACCGGCATGGGCGGCGATGAAGTCATCGACCGTGGCGAAGTTGTTGATGCGCGCGGCGTATTCGATGTCCGTCGCGTTGGGGTCCTGGTGACGCTCACGGAACCGCATCAACGTTTCATGGGTCCACGGGTCCTGATAGTAGACCGGGATTTCCATGATGCGCGTCTTGATGCTGGCATCGCTGCCGCCACCGGCTTGCTGTTCGAGCCGTTTCAGTTCCTGCATCATGTCGTCCGGCTTGATGACGTCCGGATCGAACTTGATCTGGAACGACGCGTTGGCCGGGCAGATTTCGGTAACGCCCTTGATCTGGCTTTCGCGCACCGCCGTGGTGATCGACAGGCTCTTGAAGAAGGCGCCAAGCGACATTTCCTCGCCAACTTCGACGAAGACGTGCTCATCGCCTCCAAACGTGTATCTCGCTCCCATATCCTGTTCCTTCCCTTGTCAGATCAGGTCAATCTTGCTGCATTGTCTTCCAGCCAGCCTTCCAGCCAGCGGGTGTGAAACTCGCCACTGCGCACGG
>CAYMJJ010000335.1:0-1803 GCA_964390445.1 uncultured Anderseniella sp. | reverse complement strand
CTTCAGCTGCGGCAGGAAGCGGGCGCGCGTATCGTTCAGCACCTCGGTCGAATTGGCGAACCGCTTGTCGAGTTCGCCCTGGATGGTGACGGTCCGGCGGCCATCGACGCGGCGGATGCGTGAAAACCCGCGTCCTTCCTCCACCTGCGCCACCACTGACAGCGGGATCTGGCTGCCGTCTGCAGCGGTGATGGTGAAGGTATCGAGGTCGGCCAGCGAGTTGGAGCTCTCCTGGTCGAGGCGCACGTTGATCTCGTAGCTTTCCGCGCCGAGCTGCACCTCATCCACCTTGTAACCGTAGAAGCTGGCGCGGATCTGGTCGGCGATGGTGCGCCCGTCGATACCGAGGGTTGCTGCTCCATCGCGCAAGGTGACGCGCAGTTCCGGTTTGCCGGGGCGCAGGTCGTCGGTGATGTTGTAGACGCCGCGATACTGCTTCAGCCAGTCGCCCAGCTCGCGCGCCGCCAGCGACAACTGGTCGAGGTTGCGGCCGGTCAGGCGTATGTCGATGGCGCGCCCGCCGGGGCCGAAGATGCCCTCGGTGAAGTTGAGGGTGACGGCGTCGGCCACCTCGCCGGTTTCCTCGCGCCACAGGGTGATCACGTCGTCGATGCGGGAGGCGCGGGTTTCGCTGTCCAGCAGGTCGGCGATGACGGTCGCAACGTGCGGACCCGTCTCGCCAGCATCGGCATTGAAGTTGAAGCGGTGGGTGACGTTGCGCACCAGCGGCTGTCCACCCGGCTGGTCCGGGCTCAGCCTTGCGTTGACGGCGGCCAAAGCGGCATCAATGCGGGCGACCACCTCTTCGGTCCGTTCAAGCGGCGTTCCCTGTGGCAGCATGATGCGGGCTTCCATGACATTGCCGTCGAGATCGGGAAACGGCGAGAACTTGACCAGCCCGCCCGCAACAGCGGCTATGGCCAGCATCAATATGCCGATGGCGCCGCCGAAGGTCAGGTAGCGCCAGGCGACCGCCAGCCGGGCAGCCGGGACCACCACCCTGTCGCGCATCCAGTTTATGAACCGGTCCACTGCCAGCTGCACCCGGCCCTGGCCGGCGCCCGCCTTCTCCAGCGAGTGATAGAGGTGGTTGGGCAGGATGAGGAATGCCTCAACCAGAGATATGACCAGAACGAACAGCATGACTACCGGCACGACGCGCAGGATCTGGCCGATGTCGCCCTTCAGGAAGGCCAGCGAGCCGAAGATGCAGGCGGTGGTGGCGAACGAGGCGAACACCGACGGCAGCACCTGGCTGGCACCGTCGATGGCAGCATCGACCGGGCTCTTGCCGGCGGCGCGCTGCGTGGCGATGTTCTCGGCGATGACAATGGCGTCGTCCATCAGCAGGCCGATGACGATCAGCAGGCCCACCATTGTCAGCATGTTGACCGAGTAGCCTACTGCCACCATAAGGAAGAAGGCCCCGGCAAATGCCACCGGCAGGCCGGCAGCCACCCAGAACGAATAGCGCAGGCCGAAGAACAGCCAGAGCACAAGGAACACCAGCGCCAGCCCCTGCAGCGCGTTGGAGACGAGCAGCCTGAGCCGGTCCTGGACGATCGAGGACACGTCGTTTGTCACCGCCATTGAGATACCGGGTGGTGCCTTGGTGCGGGCATCGTCAAGAAACGAGTTGACCCGGCTGATCACGGTGAGGGTGTCCTGCTGCGAGGTCTTGGTGATCGACAGTACGGCAGCCGGTTTGCCGTTGAACTCGATGCGGGCCTCGTCAAGCTTGAAGCGGTCTGTGATGCGGGCAATGTCTCCGAGCAGGATCTGGCCGCCATTTGATGAAGACAC
>CAYMJJ010000334.1:0-1804 GCA_964390445.1 uncultured Anderseniella sp. | reverse complement strand
TTCGGCCTGACGCCCTATGACGCCGAAGTGCTGATCATGGAGCGCGTGTCTGCATCCTACTTCGAGGAAGTGGCCCGTGGCCGTGACGGCAAGACGGCGGCCAATTGGGTGATCAACGAGCTGTTCGGCCGCCTCAACAAGGAAGGCAAGGACATCACCGAAGCTCCGGTCTCGGCAGCGCAACTCGGCTCCATCATCGACATGATCGCGGACGGCACCATTTCCGGCAAGATCGCCAAGGACGTGTTCGAGATCGCCTGGACGGAGGGCGGCGAGCCGAAGGACATTGTTGAAAGCCGTGGCATGAAGCAGGTCACCGATACAGGTGCCATCGAGGCTGCCGTGGACGAGGTGATTGCGGCCAACCCGGACAAGGTGGCTCAGGCCATCGAGAAACCGGCGCTGGCGGGTTGGTTTGTCGGCCAGGTGATGAAGGCAACTGGCGGCAAGGCGGCCCCTCAGGCAGTCAACGACCTCGTAAAACGCAAGCTCGGCATCGAGTAAGCGTTGCCCATGTTCTATGTGCGCACTGCCGGCCCGCGCGACGCAGTAGCCATTCGCGAGCTTCTGGTGCTGTGTTGGCGCGACACCTACACGCCCCTGCACGGGCCTGAAGTGGTGGAAGACATCGTCAACCGATGGCATACGCTGGAAGCGATCAAGGCCAACATCGCCTGCCACAATGCAGAAATGCTGATAGCTGATGATGGCCGCGAGCTAGGGGGTATTGGTTTTGCCGTGGCGGGCGAGGGCGGCACGACCATTCACCTGAAGCAGCTCTACGTACACCCCGCTCACCGGGGGCAGGGTATTGGCCGCGACCTGTTCGCCGAACTGGAAACCTGCTTTCCTGCAGCACAGACCCTGCAGCTTGAAGTCGATGCCAGAAATGGCCGTGCGGTGGCGTTCTACGCGGCCCATGGCATGACGGTGAGTGGAAAAACAGATACGTGTGGCGGCGACTCGGCTATTCCTGCCCTGATCATGTCGAAGCATATTGCCGGTCACGAGTGAACCGGCAGGGTTGGGGAACGGGCACGATGCTGCCGAAGACGGAAAGTCCCGGGCGGATCCTTTGCCTGCTTGGCATGTGCGTTGCCTTCGCGGGGATCGGCACCGGCCACCTCAGCAAATACTTCATCTATCTTGATGTTTTCAGTCACCTGACGATCCACTTCGCGATAGCCGCCATCGCGCTGGGCTGGGCTTTCCTGATGCCCAAGCACCGGCTGTTCACGGCCGTAACACTGATGCTGGCAGGCATGCTGGCGCTGGGGCTGTGGCCGGACCTCTATCCCCGGCAGTTGCCGCCTCGCGCAGCGTCAGACACACCTGCCGGCTACAGCGAACTTCGCGTCATGTCGTTCAACAAGTGGATGAGAAACACGGATACCGAGGCGATCCAGATGCAGATCGAACTGCAGGATCCTGACGTCGTGTTCCTGGCCGAAGCCTCGCGCAAGGACCAGGTCATGATCAGAGAGTTGAGCGAGCAGTTTCCCTATCAGTATCCGTCTTCGATTGCACCGCGGGGGTTCCGCTTGCTGCTGGTTTCACGTTATCCGTTGCACGGCGTCGTGTTGCGCGGCCTCTGGGACGGGCCGGTGTTCGCACGCGCATCCCTGGGGCCTGAATGGGGAAACCTTACCATTGTGGGCACGCACACCATCCGCGCACCAAGGGTGCGGGCACAGTGGAACCAGATCACGGCGTTCGCGCGGTACGTCGCGGCGATCCCGGCACCACGCCTTGTGGTCGGTGACTTCAATGCCACGCCCTATAGCCGCATGAGCGCCGAGATGGT
>CAYMJJ010000333.1:0-1806 GCA_964390445.1 uncultured Anderseniella sp. | reverse complement strand
CGCGTCTGACTTGACCATCCGTCGAACTGGCATACGCGCGCGTCACATGCTATGCCGCGCCATCCTTGTTGCCTGACCGACGGAGTGCTTCACCCATGGCAAAGACCCGCACCGAAACCGATACCTTTGGCCCCATCGAGGTGGATGCCTCGAAATACTGGGGCGCACAGGCGCAGCGCTCGCTCGGCAACTTCAGGATCGGCTGGGAGAAACAGCCGCAGCCGATTGTCCGGGCACTGGGCATCGTCAAGCGGGCTGCCGCCGAAACCAACATCGCGCTCGGCAAGATGGACGCAGAGCTTGGCAAGACCATCATCGCAGCCGCGCAGGAAGTCATCGACGGCAAGCTCGGCGACCACTTCCCGCTGGTCGTGTGGCAGACCGGTTCGGGCACCCAGTCCAACATGAACGCCAACGAGGTCATCTCCAACCGCGCCATCGAGATGCTGGGTGGTGAACAGGGCTCCAAGAAGCCGGTCCACCCCAATGATCATGTCAACATGAGTCAGTCGTCCAACGACACTTTCCCCACCGCCATGCACGTCGCCTGCGCGGAAGAAGTCGTGCACCGGCTGATCCCCGCCCTCAAGCACCTGCACCAGGCAATCGATGAGAAGGCAAGGGCCTGGGCAGACATCATCAAGATCGGCCGCACCCATACGCAGGACGCCACGCCACTGACGCTGGGCCAGGAGTTTTCGGGCTACGCAAAGCAGATCGAGAACGGCATCGCCCGCATCGAGATGACCCTGCCCGCGCTGATGGAGCTGGCCCAGGGCGGCACTGCCGTGGGCACCGGCCTTGCCTCGCCCGCGGGCTTTGCCGAAAAGATCGCTACCAGGATTGCCGAAATCACGGGCCTGCCCTTCACCTCAGCGACCAACAAGTTCGAGGCGCTGGCCGCACACGACGCGATGGTCATGACTCACGGCGCGATCAACACCGTCGCCATGTCGTGCTTCAAGATCGCCAACGACATCCGCTTCCTCGGCTCCGGCCCGCGCGCCGGCCTTGGCGAACTGGCCCTGCCGGAAAACGAGCCCGGCTCGTCGATCATGCCCGGCAAGGTCAACCCGACCCAGTGCGAGGCGCTGACACAGGTCTGCGCCCACATCCATGGCAACAACGCGGCCATCGGCTTTGCAGGCTCGCAGGGCCACTTCGAACTCAACGTGTTCAACCCGATGATGGCCTACAACTTCCTCCAGTCGGTCCGCCTGCTGGCGGACGCCGCCGTCTCCTTCACCGACAACTGCGTCGTCGGCATCGAGCCGCGCCTCGACAACATTGCGCAGGGCCTCGCCAACTCACTGATGCTGGTCACGCCGCTGAAGGAAAAGTATGGCTACGACCGCGCCGCAAAGATCGCCAAGACCGCCCACAAGAACGGCACCACCTTGCGCGAGGAAGCCATCAAGGACGGCATCCCGGCCGATGACTTCGACGCCATCGTGGTGCCGGCCAGGATGATCGGCCCGGACCCGGCTTAAGCAATGCCAGGAAAAGTGGAGACCGGTTTTCCATCCGGCATTGCGCAAGAATGACGACACCAATCAACTTGAACAGATTCCGCAAATCCAAGGCCCGCGCCGACAAGGATGTGAAGGCCGGGGAAAACCGCGCGAAGTTCGGACGCACCAAGGCCCGGAAGCAGCTCGACCAGGCAGTTGCAGACAAATCTCGCAGCCACCTCGACGGCCACAAGCGGGATCGGGATGAGTAATCTGTCTAGCCCACTGAAGCGAAGCATTACCATTGCAGGCCACCGCACCTCGCTGTCGCTGGAACCGGAGTTCTGGGACGCGC
>CAYMJJ010000332.1:0-1809 GCA_964390445.1 uncultured Anderseniella sp. | reverse complement strand
CCGGGATACCGGTCGAGAGCGACTTTGCAAGCTCGTTGGCAATCCAGCCCTTGTATTGCGGCACTTGCTTCAGGATCCACACCTCCGCGCCTGCCGCCGTCAATTTCGCGATGGTCGCGGGCATAAGCTCTGCAAACACGCCGCGGGCCTGCTCAACCGGATTGCCCGCCCTGCCCGGTGCCGCGATCAACTGGTCGTGCTGCCCGGCCCCCTCCATGCGCAGTTCACGCGGTTCCACCAGTCGGCTCCATGCCGCCACGAGCAAAACCCTCCGGACGCCGGCTTCGCGGATGTACTCCAGCATCCGCTGGTTGAAATCGGCGCACGCATAGTTTTCCAGCGACGCGGCCTGGTCGGACCGGTATGCACCCAGTACCGGCAAGCACTGGAAGCGGCTGTAGGCAAGGCCGCGCTCGCGCGCCAGCGGCACCACTGACGGCGCGATGGCCCAACTGTGACTGTCACCCCAGACAAGCACATCGGGCACCCGGTCCCCCGTCGCCGTGCCACAGACAGGAAGGCCGACAAGCGCCGTTGGCCTGTCACATGGCTCGGGGTATTTCAGCGTGGCGAACGCCTCGTCATAGGCATTGCGCACATCGCCTGCCAGCCTTGAACTGAACCCCTGCCCGCGATCGATGATGAGCCCGGCCAGCCCCGCAACCAGCGTTGCCGCAAGGCACCCGGCCACGACGTGCCGTCCTGGCGCCGGCCATTGTGCCCGCCGGGCGGGCAACTCGACAAACCGGTATGACACCGCTGCCAGAATGCCGGTCACGACCAGACAGGCGATCAGCCAGCCGGCCGGCAGTTCATTGCCGCTGACGTATCGGGCGTACACGAAAACCGGCCAGTGCCACAGGTAGAGCGAATACGACATGCGGCCCGCCAGCGGCATCGGCGCCAATGATATCCATCGGGTGACAGCGTTGCCGGGCGTTGCACCGGCAGCGATCACCAGCGCCGTGCCAACGCAGGGCAGCAGCGCGGCAAAACCGGGAAAGCTGGTCGATTCATCAAAAACGACAAACCCCGCGACGATCATGGCGAGGCCGGCAAGGGCGGTAACGGTGGCAGCCGCCACGGACAGTTGTGCCTGTCGCCGTATCGTCCAGGCAGCCAGGCCAACACCGGCGATGAATTCCCACGCGCGAAATGGAAGCAGGTAGAAACCCGCCGCCGGTGCGCCGGGCGTCCACATCACTGAAGCAGCAAGCGACACCACGAACAGCACGGCCAGCCCGCTGGCCAGCGCGCCGCGCCCGGCCCGGTGCAGCACCAGCAACACGACGGGTGCAAGCAGGTAAAACTGCTCTTCCAGCGACAGCGTCCAGGTGTGCAGCAACGGCTTGAGAAACGACGGCGCAGCGAAATAGTCCGCCTTCAGCCAGAAATAGATGTTCGATGCCATCACCGACTGGGCAATCGCCGAGCGGCCGAGATCCCTCAGGTCGTTGGGCATCAGGATCAGCCAGCCTGCCGCGATGGTCACCAGCATCATCACCAGCAGCGCTGGCAAAATCCGCCGCGCACGCCGGAACCAGAACCGGGCAAAACTGAAACCGGATGATTGCAGCTGACCGATGATCTGGCCGCCAATCAGGTAGCCGGATATGACGAAGAACACGTCGACGCCGGTGTAGCCGCCGGACAGGACCCCGATGCCGCCATGAAACAGGATCACTGCCAGTACGGCGATGGCGCGCAACCCGTCAATGTCGGGCCGGTAGATCCGGTAATCACTGATGGAATCGTCGTGCGCCGCGGTCATGGAGAAGATTGAACAGCAACGCATTCATGCTTCAAGGA
>CAYMJJ010000331.1:0-1830 GCA_964390445.1 uncultured Anderseniella sp. | reverse complement strand
ACAGGTCTTCCAGCGTCATCGGATCCTCGCTCATGCGGCGGGCCTCGAAGATGCGCCGTTCGCGAGTGTTGAGCGAGTTCATTGCCTGGTGCAGCAGCTTGGAGCGCATCTCCTGCTCTTCTGACTGCTCGTAGGCAACGTCCGGCGTGTCGTCTTCATCGACCAGCCAGTCCTGCCATTCGCCTCCGCCTTCGGTGTCGCGGGACAGTGGCGAATTGAGCGAGCTGTCACCACCCAGACGGCGGTTCATCGAGATCACGTCCTGCTCGGGTACGCCAAGCCGGGTCGCGATCTCCGTGACCTGGTCAGGTCGCAGGTCGCCTTCCTCGAGTGCCTCGATCTGGCCCTTTACCTTGCGCAGGTTGAAGAACAGCTTCTTCTGGCTGGCGGTGGTGCCCATCTTGACGAGCGACCACGAGCGCAGGATGTATTCCTGGATTGATGCCTTGATCCACCACATCGCGTAGGTTGCCAGACGGAAGCCCCGTTCAGGCTCGAACCGCTTGACCGCCTGCATGAGGCCGACGTTGCCTTCTGAAATGACTTCGGAAATCGGCAAGCCGTAACCGCGATAGCCCATGGCGATCTTGGCGACCAGCCGCAAGTGGCTGGTGACCAGCTTGTGGGCAGCCTCGCGGTTGCCCTGCTCGCGCCAGTCCCTTGCCAGTTGATATTCCTCATCCGGCTTGAGCATGGGAAACTGGCGGATTTCCTGCATGTATCGCTGCAGTCCGCTGTCGCCGGACAATGCCGGCATGTTGCCAGTACGTGTAGCCATGGTTTTCTGTACCTTTCTGCCATCTGCCGGCCAAAGCCGGGCAGATTGCCCCTGATGTGGACGGCATATAAGATCAACCATAAACCAATTAAAGGGTTCCGGGCCAGCTGATGGCGTTACAGTTTTTTCATGTAACTGATGACGTTAAGGTCAATTTTTCAGGATGTCTGCCAAGGCTTGCATGTCAGCCGGCATATCCGCTTCAAACACCAGTTTTTCTTCTGTTTCAGGGTGATCGAAGCCCAGCACGTTGGCGTGAAGTGCCTGGCGGGCGAGCCTGTCGAGGGCCTCGCGGGCCGTCGGGTCGAGACGGTTGGCCGAGGCAGCGTGTGAACTGCCATAAACGCTGTCGCCCAGCAGGGGGTGGCCAATGTGGGCCATGTGCAGGCGGATCTGGTGGGTGCGGCCGGTTTCCAGCTCGCATCGCACCAGGGCCGCCAGCGGTCTCGTGCCATCCTCGGCTGCACCATAGACCTCGAGGGTCTCATAGTGGGTGATGGCGTGCCGGCCCGCGTCTTCGCCCTTCAGCACCGCCATTTTCAGCCGGTTGTTCTGTGACCGGCCAAGCCTTGTGTCGATGGTTCCCCGGCGTGGCCACGGTGCGCCCCAGACGATGGCAAGGTAGCTGCGGGTCAACCTGCCGTCCCGGCCGTGCGCGGCGAACTGGCTTGACAGTGCTCGATGGGCCTTGTCGTTCTTGGCCACGACCAACAGGCCCGAGGTGTCCTTGTCCAGGCGATGAACGATGCCGGGGCGCTTGACCCCGCCAATGCCTGACAGGCTGTCGCCGCAATGGGCGATGAGGGCGTTGACCAGCGTGCCGGTTGCGTTGCCGGCACCCGGGTGCACGACGAGCCCGGCAGGCTTGTTGATGACGATGAGGCTGGCGTCTTCATACTCGATGTCGAGAGCCATGGGCTCGGGCAGGGGGTCAGGGTCATCGGCAGGCGGCACGGTGGCTGTCACCTGCGAGCCGGGTTTGACCCTGAACGACGCGTCCAGTATCGTCCTGCCGTCGACCGTGACGTGCCCGCCGGCTATGAGCGACTGGA
>CAYMJJ010000330.1:0-1834 GCA_964390445.1 uncultured Anderseniella sp. | reverse complement strand
TGACCGCGCGCGGATCATGCTCTGCTCTTCGTTGAAGGCAGTAAACAGTGATGGAAGTTCTCGTTCTACCGTGCGCTGCTTAAGGCGGCTCCATCTTGCCAGCGCGTCAGGTGCCACGGGTAACACTCCGTGCGAACTGATGCCGAATTCGACCTGAGCTGCGGCGAACCAGAGATCAAGTGCAGCCAGCAGTCGGGGGTTGCGAGCCGCACGGTCATATAGTCTCTGCATGGTTTCGCCAGACAGATTTCTGATCGTCCATGCAAACTCGTAGATGCCCTTGAGTGGTGCTACGCCATAGACACTGTTTCGATGACCGAAATGGTTGTGCACCACCATGTGCAGCAGATGCTCGACCTGACCGGGCAGCATCACGGTGCCGTCGCTGTCATCCTGCCTGATTGCGTTCTGCCAGAACTCGGTCGACGAAATATAGCGTTCGGCGCGCGGATTGGAGACTGCAAAATGAACTTCGATGCCGACTGGCAGGTTGTCGTGCATGAGTGGCTGCTGGTGATGGGGTGCTGGGCTTTGGCCTGGCATGGGATAGAACCCACTGGCCTCTAGAATTGACTGGCACGCTTCAGCCTCGGCTGGCTTTACGAGGATGTCGATATCGCGCTGGTATCGCCATGGTGGCTCACCGGTCCAGATGCATGCTGCGCCTTTCAGAAGCATCGGCACGATCTGAACCCGGTTGAGTGAAATCACAACCTGTGACAGGCCTGCCTTGATCTTTCGCTGCCTGCCCTTTAGCCGGCCTGCAGCCGCCACAAGTTGCAGCATCTCTGCATTGTGAGCGTTGGCTGCATCCGGCAGCATTCCCAGTCGTTGTGACAACGCATGCAGTGTTGCAGAGAGCAACATATAGCGATCTGCAGTGCTTATGAGAAGTCGCAATGCCTGTGGGTCCGACTTCAATCGATGCAGCAGGCGCTGGATTTCCTCTTCTTCTTGTGTCAGCCGAAGCACGCTCAACAAGTCACTAACGCCCAAGAACATCCTGCTAGCTCGCACACTTTGCCCGACAGACTCGTGGTCCACAGTTGTTACATTACCAATTTACTAGGGCATGAACGATGCCGAAGTCCGTTGGAATGTAGTTTTCTCAGTTGCCTGTTCTGCTGCGGCTACCCCAGTGCCAAGTGTACCTTCGTGCCGGACGCCGCCGGCATCATTGCCCCACGCCCTCCAGCATCTCCTCCAGCGTCCGGATCGTCCCGGGATCGGTCTCTCGGTCGAAACGCACCCGCCGGCGAGGGCAAGGGACACTGGTCCGGCTGCATGTCGCCAAGCCTTACCCCGGCCAGGACCAGTGCCGGTTGCGGGCCGATGAAAAGATCCTTCTTCCACTGGAGCAACAGCCGGCGGGCGATCCCGTACTTTCTTGCAACCCCCGACACCGTGGCCCCGGGGCGAGCGGCCTCCTCGACCATCCGGCGCTTGTCAGCCATGGCAAAGTCCCGGCGCCGGCAGATTTCGCCGGATCGACCGGAAGGAATGTAAGGAGATTCCACGTGATCAAGCCTATGCTCAAGCACAGGCTTGGCACCGCCACCGCGCCGGTAGAGCAGTTTTTCCGCCCGATGTGGCTCCACCTGCCGCAGCTTCGCCCGCCAGTTGCCAAACCGCTTCAGCGGCAGGCCATGCAGCTCGCAATATTCCCGCTGGTTCAGCTCACTCGCAGCCCAGCCTTCAAGGTGGGCCCGCCAGAAAGCCTCGAGTTCATTGCGCCTTGCCTCGTTCAGCCGCGGCATCAGGACCTCCTTCATCACAGACCTCGCCGTGAAAAGAAGATCAGAACCGCCAGACCATCAACAAGTGTGCATTCCCT
>CAYMJJ010000329.1:0-1834 GCA_964390445.1 uncultured Anderseniella sp. | reverse complement strand
CGATCCTCAAGTCGGCACTGTGGGTGACCGCCCATACCGTGCCGGACAGCAGCGCGACGGGATCACAACTGGAAATCTGGCCAAGCGACAACATCGAGTGGCTGCGGGCCTATTCGCGCGACAGCTATAACATCAAGCAGTCACGCTTCGACACGCTTTACGGGCTGGTGACCCTGATGGACGAAGCCGCCGCAGCCGCGCCACGGCTGAACCTGCCGGTGCTCTATCTGTATGGCGAGAAGGACCAGGTTGTGCCCGCTGCACCGACCCGCAAGGTGATCGCCACGCTGAAGCAACCCCACCACGTGCACATCTATCCGCAGGGCTACCACATGCTGCTGCATGACAGGCAGCGGCTGAAGGTCTATCGCGACATCATGGCGTGGATCAACAGCGCACCCGAAGCCATGCCGGTTGCCGCACGGCCCTAGGGTCACAATAATGTGTCCTTACACTAACCGGCGTTCAGAGGGTCTCGCGCGAGCGCCAGAACCTCAGCACGGCGTAGCGGCCCAGCACGATCACCGCCACGAACAGGGCTATGCCACCAATGACTGCCGGTGCCCGGCCTGAAATGCTGTCCATCGTCGTTATCACCTGGGCCGCCCAACTGGAAAACAGGTAGCCCAGCGAACCGACGACAACTGCCCACAGGCCGCAGGCGAAGAAGTTTGCTGGTACGAACACCCTGCTTGGCACATCCGAAGCCGCCATCGCCAGCATGCTGGCCGACCGCAGACCCCAGAAAAACCGCGATACGAAGATGAACTTGATCGGGTGGTCCTTGAGCAGCCGCCGCGCCTTTTCCGACCGGCGTTTCAGGGTCTCGTTGCGCGCCACCATGGCGGGGCCGAAGCGCCGGAACACCTGGTAGCTGATCTGGTCGCCCGTGGTGGCGCCTGCCCAACCTGCGATGATGACCCAGAACAGCGTCACATACCCCTGGCTGGCGGCCAGTGATCCCAGCAGCAAGGCTGTCTCGCCTTCCAGGATCGTACCGGCATAGACGATCCAGTAGGCGTTGCTGATCAGCGTATCGAACATGAGGATTTGATATTCCGGTTCAGGTGTGACAGGCTGTGCCGCATCGTGAGACGGCTAGTCGCTATATGGACAAGTTAACGATCCTTAATTCCACATCGTGGCGTACAAGCTGTATTCAAGGTAGCTACATCAAAACATGACGGCCGGGCGGCTGGTCCTTGGCACCCATGCGAACGACGGGTGCGCAACATGCTTCCAGAAACCGGTGACGCAGAAAATTAGCGAGATCCTCTATGCTGGAAAACGAGATATTGGACAAGGAAAAGGATGCTGCGCGCCGGGAAGAACTCCGGGTGCCCAGCAAGGACGTTCTGCGTGCTTCGGGGCAGGTGCAGTCGCTCAGCCGCGCATTGAAACTGCTGAACGCGCTGTCCTATCACGGCTCGGGCCTGTCGCTGTCCGAAGTGGCGCAGGAGGTGGGCTTGCCCAACTCCACGGCGCACCGGCTGCTGACCACCTTGCAGAACGAGCGCTACGTGCGCTTCGACAATGAACGCTCGGTCTGGCTGATCGGCGTCCAGGCGTTTCGTGTCGGCTCGGCGTTCGTGCGCTCGCGCGATCTGGTCACCATTGCACGCCCCTACATGCGCCGCCTGATGGAACAATCCGGCGAAACGGTCAATCTGGGCATCGCTGATCGCGGAGAGGTCGTTTATCTCGCCCAGGTGGAATGTCACAAGATGATGCGCGCGATCGCCGGCCCCGGCGGGCGCGCCCGAGCCCATTGCTCGGGCGTGGGCAAGGCGATCCTGTCCAGCCTGCCGGGCGAGGCTGCCCGCAAGATGCTGCA
>CAYMJJ010000328.1:0-1837 GCA_964390445.1 uncultured Anderseniella sp. | reverse complement strand
ACCATTGCAGGCCACCGCACCTCGCTGTCGCTGGAACCGGAGTTCTGGGACGCGCTCGGCGCACTCGCACAGGCCCGCAACCGGTCTCTGGCCGGTCTCGTGACCGCAATCGACGAAGCCCGGGGGCACACCAACCTGTCATCTGCTCTGCGCGTGGAAATCCTGCGCGCCACTCGCTCAGGCGAGATCTAGCCCCTAGAACAGTCCATGCGCCAGACCGGCACCTTGCCAAAGCCCTTCAGGTCCACGTTGCCGGCCCGGTCAAACGCATGGTCGTCCTCCAGACGCACCTTGATGTCGCCTGTCACGACAACACAGCCGGGTGCGCCGACGTGCTCGAGCCGCGCGGCCAGGTTCACCGAGGCGCCCCAAACATCGTAGGAATATTTCGACTTGCCCACCACCCCGGCCATGATCGGGCCGGATGCCATGCCGGCGCGCATTTCCAGTTCCACGCCGTGGCGCTCGCCCACTTCTGCGGCAAGCGCAAACATATCCCTGGCCAGCGCGGCCATGGCGCGTTCCGGTGAGTAGTGAGGGCTCGGCACACCCGCCACCGCCATGTAGGCGTCGCCAATCGTCTTGATCTTCTCGACGCCGTGGGTGGCAGCGCTTTCATCGAAGCCGCGGAACAAATCATCCAGCAGCGCCACCACCCGCACCGCCCCCAGCCGGTTGGACATCTCGACGAAGCCGATGATATCTGAAAACAACACCACCACGTGGTCATGGGCTTCGGCGATGGTTTCGCCCTCGTTGGCCATCAGCCGTTCGGCGATGGCGTCCGGCATCATCGATTTCATCAGCTCCTGCAACCGGGACTGCGCCTGCTTTGCCAGGTAGAACGCATACCAGACCACCACGAACATGATCCCCATCACCGACAGGATGGCGTTGGTGAAAATCTGCCGCAGGAACGCCGGATCATCATGAATGCCCGGTGCAGGTTGCGGCCAGGCATACCAGCTATAGATGATGAGCCCCGCAGCCATGACGCAAATGACCGCCACCAGCCTGATGCGCTCCAGCCCGAGGATGGCAAACGAAACTGCCGCCGTGGCGATCAGGTTCAGCATCACGCCGGAGTCGCGGCCAAGCAGGCTGGTGAACCACGTCAGCGACAAGAACACCACCAGCGTCAACCACAGCGCGGCAGCAATACGGCCGAACCGGTGAAACAGCGGGGTGATCGACGTGCACGCAGCAGACACCACGTTGCCCCACACCAGCGGCTGCAGCGAGCCGTAGTCGTGAAACGCATAAGTCATCGCAAAGCCCAGCGACGACAGCGCCGCCAGGTAACCGGTTACATTGGCGACGATCAGACCCAGCCGGTCCTGGCCATACCAGCCGCCGGTGCCCAGCGTCACCAGCCGCTCTAGCCAGGAGCCCCTGAACTGCGCCCTGATATCCTTGTTCATCACGCCGGTTCCTTGCGCGGTCGCGTCACGCGGCCTGCCCGTCAGATTGTCCCGGGTAGTCAGCGACTATACCTGCCGCAAGGTCCCGGTCAAAGCAACAGCGCCGGTTACCGGTGCTCTTCCACGTTGGCAGCAATGAGCGCCTGATTGTAGGTCTCCAGCGCAGCAATCTGGTCGGCCCAGCCGACATGCTCGCCGCCCTCGCGTTTGTCGAACACGGCAAGCCGCGTGAATCCGCCCTCGTCGAACGCCCGCAACGCCGTTTCCAGCGTGTCGGTGGGTACGAGCTTTGGCCGGTCTTCGAGGTGAGGCGGCTCAGCCAGTTCTTCCTCGCTGAGCGGCTTCAGGAAGTCGCGTACCGTCCACGTGCGTACAATACGAAGGTGTGCGCCCTCGCCCAGGAACACCCCGCGCTG
>CAYMJJ010000327.1:0-1839 GCA_964390445.1 uncultured Anderseniella sp. | reverse complement strand
TTTGGCGATGCCATGACCCGGGCGAGCGCCGCGTCCGCCAAGTCCGAAGTTGACCGGCTGAAGGCAATGGGCCGTGCCTACCTGGGCTTTGCCCGCGACAACCCGGCGTACTATTCCGCGATGTTCGAGTCGGGCCTCAATTTCTCCGACTACCCGGACCTTCGCAAGGCCGCCGATGCCACCTTCGCGGGCTTGCGTCAGGCCGTCGAAAGGCTGATCGAAGCCATGCCGGATGGGCGAAAGCCGCCTGCCATGATGGTGACATTGCACATCTGGGCGGTCAGCCACGGCATTGCATCGCTGTTTGGCCGCGGAGACGGTGCCGCTTTCAAGCAACCCATTTCAGCGGAAGAACTGCTGGAATCCCATGTGCTTGTGTACCTTTCGGGGCTGGGCATCACCCCCTGACCTGCAGAAAATTTGACTCACTACCTTGACTCCGCCAAACGGGGTTGCCAATTATGTGAATGTAAATAACATTAACATACGATGGAAAGGCAAGACATGACTGCCCTCGTTGAACGCATGGACACCTACGGAAAAGGCGCGTGGATTGCGCTGATGGTGGTGTCCTTCGTGGTCTTCTGGCCACTCGGACTTGCAATTCTCGGATACATGATGTGGAGCGGACGAATGGGATGCTGGAGCAAGGCCAAGGTCGCAGCCTTTAATAGCGGCAAATCAGGCATGAACATGGGTGGCACACCGGGCCGCTGGTACCGTGGCGGTGCCGCGTTCACACCATCCGGCAATCGCGCCTTCGACGAGTACCGCGAAGACACCCTTCGCCGGCTGGAAGACGAGTATCAGGAGTTCCAGGCCTTCCTCGACAAGCTGCGTCACGCCCGTGACAAGGCGGAATTCGACCAGTTCATGGCCGACCGCAGCAAGCACGCCGACGCAACGGACGTCGAGGACGAAAACGGCAAGGACACTGGCAAAGGCCAGAACCAACCGTCTGCCTAGCAGACCGACGTCATCGCCGGGCTTGACCCGGTGATCTGGAGATGCCCGGATCAGGGACAAGTCCCGTCCGGGCATGACTGGTTCAAGAATTGACTTCCCCAACACTTCTGCTAATGCACAAGACTGTGCCGGTTCAGCGATGGCGTCGCTGAGTTGATCCCGGCACCAGGACCGGCAAGGTCTGATTGTAGCGCCCTGTACGCCGGGGTGTTGCGTTCGGGCGAGCGGTCGATACCTCCAGTGCCCGGACACCCACATTGGAGACGCCACATGCTCAAGAAATCCCCGACCACCGCCGCCCGCCCCGACTTCTTCCGCTTTCACAATGGTGAAAAGGCACCGCTGCCATTCAGCGACAAGGAATATTCCCGCCGACTGAAAGGCCTGCGCGCCATCATGTCCCGCATGGACATTCCAGCTGTGGTGATGACGTCGATGCACAACATCGCCTACTACTCAGGCTTCCTGTACTGCAGCTTTGGCCGCCCCTACGCCTGCGTTGTCACCCATGACGCCTGCATCACCGTTTCCGCCAACATCGATGCCGGCCAGCCCTGGCGGCGCAGCCACGGCGACAACATCACCTATACCGACTGGCAGCGCGACAACTTTTGGCGGGCCGTGCGCGAGGCCTGCGGCAGCGCAGGCCGCATCGGCATCGAGGCCGACCACCTGACGCTGGCCCAGCGCGACAAGGCAACCGCCTTCCTCGGCTGTCCAGATCTGGTCGACATCGCCAAGGAGACCATGAAGCAGCGCATGGTGAAGTCGGTCGAGGAGATCACGCTGATCAAGTCCGGCGCCAACGTGGCCGACATCGGCGGTTATGCCATCCGCGATGCCATCAAGGTGGGCGCGCGCGAGATCGACATC
>CAYMJJ010000326.1:0-1849 GCA_964390445.1 uncultured Anderseniella sp. | reverse complement strand
GGTCTCATTGGCCAACAGAGACTGGCGGCCAATTTGGCCCCAATTGCCTCTGCAACCGCAGTCTCACCGCCAGAAGGTTGACGCATACGCTCCCGCAAGGCCCCGGAATGTCGGCACATTCCAGACAGCTGCCAGCAAGATCGAAAAGAGAAGGGAAAAGGTGGTGGGCCCGGCAGGACTCGAACCTGCAACCAGACGGTTATGAGCCGTCGGCTCTAACCAATTGAGCTACAGGCCCACCATGTGCCGTGCCTGAACCAGGCCGGTGAGCCGCATGTATCATGGAAAATCACGGCCAGTGCAATGCCTCAGTCGTAGCTGCTGGCACGCACCGCCGCCTCAAGCGCGGCAGCCGCCGCTTGCGCAATCGCAGCATCATCGCCCGCTGCCCAGATCTGCGCTGCCCAGTCACCCGCGAAGATACCGGTGATTACCGGCCGGCCAGCGACATCCGTCATGTCCAGCCATTCCGCCACCAATCCTTCGCGCCCACCTGCCATCCTCAGGTAGCCCGACGGTGAGACCGGCCACCAGCGCTCGTCAAACACCAGCGCCACCTTCTCGACCCTGCCTGTCGCCAGCTGATCGAGTGCCGTCTGGTGCGCTTGCGGCAATGGCGGATCAAACACAATCCGCCCCGCCCGCAGCACTGCCGCCGGCACGCACACGATCGCTGCCTCCGCCACCTCTGCGGCTTGCGGCCCTGACAGCCGTACCTCGCAACCGGTATCTGCAATCACGTTGACTTCCGCGCCCAGCCGGATGTCCAGCCCCCTGGCCAGCATCTGCTGCAACTCCCCGTAACCGCCTGGCAGCCATGCATCACCCGCCCCGACGCCAGGCTCCCAGCTGTGCCGTGCCGACGTGTCGGCAAGTGGAATGCCGGAGTCGAGCACGATCTCGAAATCCACCATCGCCCGCATCTGTGAGGCCTCACGCCCGGACGCCGCGCCAATCCAGCCCGCAACCGCCGATGCCATCGAGCAGTCCGCCCCCGGCATCTCTGCCAGCCACTGCCGGAACCCAGCCGCCAAGGCATCACTGTCCGGCCCGGCCATGCGCGAGCGCGGCCCCAGGTCAAGTGCTGCATGAAAATCAGTCTCGACAAGCTCAAGCCCGGCCTCACCCGCCATGGCGCGCAAGCTGTTGCGGGCACCTTGCTGCAACCAGTTGGCACCAAGCTCTACCGGCGTCTCACCAAGCATCGTGGTGTGTGCCCGCCCGCCAATCCGTCCGCGCGCCTCAAGCACGGTCACCTCTACGCCGCGTGCTGCCAGCGTGGCGGCTGCCCCCAGCCCGGCAAAGCCCGCTCCCACCACCGCCACCCGTCGATGGCCCGCCGCCAGCACCAGGCTGGCCGCGCGCACGCCTTCCTCGCAGGCACCATGCGTCATGCCCGTCTGTTCGGGGTTGGTGTATTCGCCAGCCAGCCACAGCCGCGGCGACACCGGCTCGCCCAGCAGCGCGCGCACCTGCGGGCTTGCCCCCGTTCGCAAGCCACTCCACGCGCCCAGCGAGTACGGGTCATCCCACCAGTGCGACACGGCAAAGTCTGTGAGCAAGGCTTGAGGTCCTAATCGACGATCGACTTGCGCACCCGGCGCACACCGTACGCCACCAGCGCAATCACGATGGGGATCGACACCGCCGTCACGATCAGGTCGCTGACCGGCAACAGCCCCGCCTCCTTCGCGCCCTTGGCGAGGTACCCGATCAGCCCGACGATGTAATAGGTGATCGCGGCAATCGACAGCCCCTCGACCGTCTCCTGCAACCTGAGTTGCAGCTTGGCGCGCCGGTCCATGCTTTCCAGCAATGCCTGGTTCTGTTTCTCGCGGCTGATGTCCAC
>CAYMJJ010000325.1:0-1862 GCA_964390445.1 uncultured Anderseniella sp. | reverse complement strand
TGAGTATCGTTATTGATCTTGCGGATTACCGCGACATCACCCCGAAGGAAGACGAAATCCGGCTGCCGGAAGATGGCTTCGTGCACAAGGCAAGGTCGCTGCTGGCTGAAGCTTCAGGGCCCGACAGCCTTGTCGAAGCGCACAAGTGGCTGTCACTGGCTGCCATGCGTGGTAGCCCGGCCGCGCGGGTCGAACGGTTGAAGCTGTCGCGCCGCATGGCGAGCGGGCAGGTGGCTGCCGCCCAGGTGGCACTGAGTGAGTTTGTCAACGCGCGCATTGCCAGCCACGCCTGACCATCAGATCACAGCGAGCATTGAAAAAGGCGGCTCCGCGAGGGCCGCCTGATTGTGTTTGCGATGCGAGAAAATGTCAGTAATTCGGTGCCAGCGATGGCTCGCCGCCGAGGTAGGTGCCGTGGGTGGAGTTCACCCAGCTGTCCCAGAACGCCCGATCGCGGCCGGCGCGGTAGATCTCGGTCTGGCGCAGGTCGGTGCCGTTGTCGATCTGGTCTTCATAGGAATTCAGCGTCGGCATGTTCTTGTTGCTGCTCGAATACGAGTGGCCCTGGGGCACATAGCGCTGGCCGGTGGTGTCGATGGCCTGGGCGCTTGCGCCGGTGATGGAGGCCAGTATCAGGGCATTGCCGAGCAGGGCGATCTTGAGGAATGACGTCATCTTCACGGGGCCTTGTCTGTCAGGTCTGTTGCGCATGCCGCAAGCGTAGGTCAGTACGCGCGCGTTGTTTGATATTGCACCATCAATACACGTATTTGACCGGCTGCACACTTAACAAATGCACAATTGTGCTGGCCGGTTGCACGTTTTGCGTGAAAGGGACCCATGCGCAAACCTCCCCGCAGGTGCCGGGGAGGAGACGGCAACTGCGGAGAGGAGGCAGAGCAGTTCTTGCTGCTCAACCGCGCACGCAGCGGCGATAGGCACGCCAGTGGCGCTTGTAACCGGTATCCATGGCGCGTTCCTTGAGCCAGCGGCAGGCACGGCGGTCATAGGCGCGGAAATCCTCGCTGGCGTCGGCGGGCCCAAGCTGGATGTGGCTGTGGTAAGAGCCGTAGTAGGGCGAGCCGTAATAGTTGCCGCCGGCGGAAGCGGCGGATGTGCCGGTGATGATTGCGGCGGCGGCGAAAGCGGCGGCGGTGGCGAAGGTCTTGATGTTCATGGTCGTTGCTCCTCGGTGTTGGCAGGGCGTGGTGTGTTTGTTGAGAAGCAGATTATCCCGATGGCTAGGGGGCGGATGTGTAACCTGTCACATTGCGCTGGCGGGGGCTGAAATGGCGGGTGAGCGAATTACACCTGAAAGTGGACCTGACGGGCTTGAAACGCCAAGCGTTCCAATGCATACAGCGCAAGCGCACTGGCGCGGAGAGGTGGCCGAGTGGTCGAAGGCGCTCCCCTGCTAAGGGAGTATACGTCAAAAGCGTATCGAGGGTTCGAATCCCTTCCTCTCCGCCACCTTCTTTCTTTAAGGGTTTGAAAATTCAATAATATGTAGAAAGTAGTGGGATATATCCCCACTTCTTTCCCCACTAGATGACTGTGGTTGAACTGCATGCAACCTCAACTCTTTGTCTCTTTCAGTCAGCCCAATAGCGTTTGGGCCAAGTACTCCAAGTTGAATTTCGGCGGGTCAAGAGAGAATCAATTGCTGAATCATGGTCGGGTGACCGGGACGCTGCATGCTTTCAGCTTGGGACTGGTATATTCCGTCTGGAACTCTGTCGCAGGCAACGTCCGCAATTTCTTCCCAGAGCCGACCAGCCTAAAGTCACCGCAGAAATGGGCTCAATTTGAGATGTAGAGGATGTTGCTTCCGGCCCAATGCTGTCATTCGGCATGGCTAAAGA
>CAYMJJ010000324.1:0-1928 GCA_964390445.1 uncultured Anderseniella sp. | reverse complement strand
GGATACGCCGATCGATCCGATCACAGGCATAATGAACAAGGCAGATATTGCTAGAATTGCTGTTATTCTTGTTTTGGCCATGGGGTCTCCTCACTCGAAACTGTGCGTTAATTGCCAATCGCCGCCAACTGGTTAGCGGGACCATGCGTACTCTGACCTTAATGAACTGTTAATGAGTTAAAATAGCCATGTGAGTTTGTTTCAAATTCTCAACAGGTTATAGATTTATAGGTGTTTATTCTCCCATAGGATCATTTGCGCTTGGCGGTGGGTCCTGGGGGCGACGGATCGGGAAAAGTGCCGTAATCGCTGGCCGGACGTGGAAAGGAGCAGTTTGCTCTCACTGGCCCTGCATTCTGGCATGTTCATCAAGTTCCTGGTCACGATAGACGACACGATAGCGAAGTTCGTAAGCCTCGCCGTTCGAGGGTGCCGGTCGAGGTTGTTCAGTGCCTTCAGCTGTAAAGTCGACTCGGTGCCACGGGCCATACCCCGTCATGTGACCGGGGCGGGCTGCAAGCTTGAGGTCGAATATGCGGGTCGGGTCGCCCGGCGACATCGCCACCTCCAGCAGCCGCCAGCTTGAGCGGAAATAGAGTTCGACCGAGCCTGCAAGCACCGTCCGGCCGCCTTCATGCCGCGTGCGGGCGGGACTGATCCCGCCAGGCATGCGGTTGCGCTCGGTGTTCAGCTGTATCCCGATCCGGCCTGGCTGTTCGGGCGGCACGACGCCCGGTGGTAACCTGATCTCGAAATCCAGCCGCGGTGGCCCGCTGGACGATGTGCCGAGCGTGGGGCGCATCTCGTAGAGCACCCATCCGCCGGCCAATGCCAGGCCGCCGATGGCAAGTACGACCACTGGAACCTTCAACGCAACAACGGAGAGGCGAACGGGCCCCTGCCGTCGCAAGGCCAGGAACACCCCGGTGACCAATCCCGCGAGGCCGCCGATGGGACCGACAGCCCACATCGCCAGCATCGCCATCTCGAAGTCCGATCCTCTGGCGAGGGTTCCGATTGCCAAGGTGATGCCGAACGCCAGGGCCCACCCGAGAGCCGCACCGACAATTCCAGCAATGATTGCAACCAGCCATGTCATGCAAGGTGTCTCTGGTTCTGCGGGCCCCGGCCTTTCCAAATCTACCTCAGATTCAGAAGCGCTTGGAATGTCCAAAACGCTGCCTGCTGTTGTAACGGCAGCTTTTCGGCGAGTGGCTGACTTGCCCCACTTATACCGAATGAATTCGGCCGCCACGCCAGCGTGGGAGCCACAACGGTTTCGTTGGACACGGCGGACAGGTTGACGTAGAGGCGGAAGTGGTCGCACAAGCCGCCTTCAAGTCAGCAGGGGCCAGGGGATGACGGGTCAAGACACTACAGACACAACTGATCAACCAGTGTCCGGGGCATCGCCGGACCGCACCCAACCAACTGCGGAAGCCGGGTCCAAGCCCCAGGTATCCTACAGCCTGTCGCCCGGCATCGTGGCGCGCATGGTGCGAAACAACTTCTCCATCGCGTTCTCGTCCTACCAGTCCGGGCTTCTGTACATGCTGGGCGTCAAGCCGGATGGCGGTGCGCACCTGCACCAGTCAGGCCAGCCGAAGCCGATGGGGTTGAGCTTCGGCCCGGCCGGCCAACTCACCATGACCGGCGCCTATCACGTGATCCGCTTCGAGAACGTGCTGAAGCCGGCCGAGCGCATCAACAAACTGTTCGATGCCTGCTTCGTGCCGCGCCGGGTGCATTGCACCGGTGCGCTGGATGCCCACGACATCGGAGCCGGCAGCGACGGCGAACCGGTGTTCGTGAACACCCGCTTCAACTGCCTGGCCACCACCGACCCCCGCCACAGCTTCAGGCCGTTGTGGCTGCCTCCCTTTATCAGCGCGCTGGTGGATGAAGACCGCTGCCACCTCAACGGGCTG
>CAYMJJ010000323.1:0-1949 GCA_964390445.1 uncultured Anderseniella sp. | reverse complement strand
CTGCTGCCGCACCTGAAGCAGTCCGTCACCTCGCTCCAGTCCGCCGATATCCGGCGTGCCGCCGATGCGTACCTCTCCGCCATGACCAAACTTGCCCCCGGCAAGGCGCGCGTGGTCGACAAGTCGATCTCGACCCTGTTGCACGCCGGCCTGGCACTGTTGCTGTTCCCCAACGCCCGGCTCGTTTTCGTGCGCCGCCATCCGATGGATGTGTTCTGGTCGGCCTACCGTGAGATGTTCGGCGCAGGTTCGATGACCTTCTCCTATTCGCCCCAGGCGCTCGTCCGCCGCATTCTTGTTGCCGAACAGCTTGCCGATGAATGGCAGGCGCGCTGCGCTGATCGCGTCATGACCGTCGAATACGAACAGCTTGCCGCCGATCCGGAAGTGCAGGCCCGCCGCCTTGTCGCCCACACCGGCCTCGATTGGAATGATGCCTGCCTTGACCAGCAGCAATCGCCCTCTGTTGTGCGCACCGCCTCGATGGCGCAGGTGCGCAAGCCCATCTACACCTCGTCCGTCGGCAAGTGGCAGGCCTACGCCAGCCAGCTTGCGCCCGTCGCCCACGCGCTCGCACCTGCCATTGCCGCCCATGAAGCCCGCCAGAAGGCCGTATCACAATGAAAACCGCCCCCAATTCCGTCGAACAGATGTGGCTGCAAGCCCGCACGCTGCAGGCAAAGGGCAAGCTTTCGCCGGCCTGCAAGCTGTTGCGCGATGCCCGCCGCGCTGCCCCGCGCGTTGCCGGACTGGCGCTGGAGCTTGGCGTGCTGGAAGCGCAAATGGGCCGGTTCGAACAGGCTGCATCCAGCCTTCGCGATGCAATCAAGCTCGATCCGAAACTGGCGGATGCCCACTTCAATCTCGCCGAGGTGTGCAAGGCCACAGGCGACCAGAGCGCAGCCGCATCGCACTATGCGCAAACGCTCAAGCTCAACCCCGACTATGCCGAAGCCCACCTCGGGCTGGGCAGCGCACTTCTTTCTGCCGGTGATCATGAAGCGGCGCTGGTTCACCTGGAAAGGGCCGCAGCAGCCCTGCCCGGCGATGTCGAGGCGCAGTCGGTGCTGGCCAGCGCCTTGCTCGAATCCGACACGCCGTCGCGCGGGCTCACCCTGCTGGCCAACCTGGTCTCACAGCACCCGGCAGACCTGACCATCAACATCGAGTTTCTCCGTGGCCTCAATGCCCACGGCCGCCCCAATCAAGTCGCGCGTCACATTGAGGTGATGCAGGCCAACTTCGACCTGGGCAAGATAGTCGCCAGCTTTGATCGGCCCGATCCGGTGAGTGTCGCAAACCTCGTTCTTCTGGCCGAAGGCTTTCAGGCCGCCGCCATGCCCGACCTCGCGGCCGAAGTGGCGAGCCGCCTCGGCAAACGGCGTGAAACCCGCGCAAGGGGTGCGCTGCTTAGCGGAGTGCTTGCTGTCCAGGCAGGTGATTTCGACAAGGCCGAAACCAGCCTGCGGCAGGTTCTGGAGCTAGAGCCCTCGTCGGCACCGGCGATGCAGCAACTGGCGATCATCAACCGCCTGCCGATCGCGGCCGAGACCAGCTTGCGCGCCATCCTTGATGATGAAGAAGGCAGAAGTGACGGGGACCGGATCGTGGCGGGCACCGCACTCTACCGGCTGCTGTCGCGCCACGGCCAGCCCGCCGAAGGCTTCGAAGCGCTCGCTAAGGCCAAGGCCCTACGAGCCAGCCTGTACCCCTATCAGCCTGAAAACATAGAACGTTTCAATATTGTCAACGAGCAGGTCTTTACCCCGGAGTTCTTTGCAAGGCGCGGCACCGAAGGCTTCATGGGCGACGGATGCATCTTCATCGTCGGCATGATGCGATCCGGCACCACCTTGACCGAACAGATCCTTGCCGCGCACTCCAAGGTGCATCCCGGTGGCGAGCGCAACGACCTGATGACCATTGCCGAGATGCTCAGGCATGACTTC
>CAYMJJ010000322.1:0-1953 GCA_964390445.1 uncultured Anderseniella sp. | reverse complement strand
GCGAAGATGTTTGATGGACCGGGTGTGGTTTTGGTGCCGTCGAGGCAGACCATCGCAGGCAAATGAAAACCGGACCGCTGCGCCGCATGCAGCGCTGGATCAGGTGCCATCAGCCGTTCAGGCGGCTGGCGGCGCAGTATTGTTAAACCGCAACTCTAGACAACGCATCAGGTAACAGGATCGCATGAGACAGGGACAACACACCAATAACAAGAACCGGTCCAGGGGCCGCGGCGGCAGCAATCGCGGTGGCGGTGGTGGCGGCGGCGGCGGTGGTGGCGGCGGTGGCCGTCAGTCGAACCCGCTCAATCGTGTGTATGAAAGCAACGGCCCGGACGTGAAGGTGCGCGGCAACGCACAGACTGTCGCCGACAAGTATCTGCAGCTTGCCCGTGATGCGGTGTCGTCGGGCGAGAACGTCAATGCGGAAAATTATTTCCAGCATGCCGAGCATTACCTGCGCATCGTCGCGGCGGCGCAAGCCTTCAACCAGCAGAACCAGCCCCAGCAGACCCAGCAGAGCCAGCAGCGCCGCAATGATGGCGACGATGACGGCGACGAAGATGACGCCGGCAACCTGAACAATGCCAACCGCAATGATGGCGGCCAGGGCGATGAACGCCATGAAAATGCCGGGCGCAATGACAATGGTGATGGCCGCGATGATGAACGTGCCGCCGGCAACGACGCCCATAACCGCCGCCAGCGTGGCAACGACCGCGGCGGCCGCAACACTGACCGGGACCACCGCCGCGATGCGGCTGCATCCGGCAGGTCGGGCCAGCAGGACGAAGACGGCAAGGACGATGGCGATGATTGGCAGGGCCAGGCGCCGGACTTCCTGCGCCGCGAAACCCCGGCAAGCGTTGCCGTTGCCGATGAGGCACCTGCTGGCGAGGAGGAAGCCGTGAAGCGCAAGCCTCGGCGCCCGCGCAAGCCCAAGGTCGAGGCAGCCGAAGCCGGCAGCGATGATGCCGGCGCGCCATCGGCCGAGGATGCCAGCGCTGCCTGATCGAGGCGCAATGAGATAGTCATGCAATGTGAGCGGGCCGGGCGATACACATCGTCTGGCCCGTTTTGTTTGCGGGCGTGCAAATTGACGTGCGCACGAACTTGTTACCGGCGATCCACGCACTATATCAAGCTCATCAACTGGCCGTAAGCCGGTGCCACGCCGTCTGCTTTTGAAGGGATGGTCGGGCCGGCAGGCGGACAGACACACAAGGCAAATCCAGACCGGATGTTTCTCCCGGCGTGTGCCGCTCAAGCGGGTGCGCCACTGGAGCAGGCCAAAAGGAGGTTGGATATGGATTTTGAGAAGTATACCGAACGTGCCCAGGGTTTCGTTCAGGCGGCCCAGAACCTTGCACTGCGGGAAGGGCACCAGCAGTTTTCCCCCGAACATATTCTGAAGGTCCTGCTCGATGACGACCAGGGCCTTGCCAGTGGTCTGGTCAAGTCGGCAGGCGGTGATCCAAAGATCGCCATGGCCGACAATACCGCGCGGCTGGGCAAGTTTCCGAAGGTTGAGGGTGGCGGCGCCGGCAAGCTTTACCTGGCGCCGGAAACCGCACGCGTGTTCGAGACCGCGCAGCAGATCTCGACCAAGGCCGGCGACAGTTTTGTCACGGCTGAACGCCTGTTGCAGGCATTGAGCGTCGAGAAGTCCGGAGCGCATGACGCTCTCAAGGCAGCCGGCGTGACACCTGCTGGCCTTAACAAGGCGATCGATGAATTGCGCAAGGGCCGTACCGCCGACAGTGCATCGGCCGAGGAAGGCTATGACGCGCTGAAGCGGTTTGCCCGAGACTTGACCGAGGCTGCGCGTGAGGGCAAGCTTGACCCGGTGATTGGCCGCGATGACGAGATCCGCCGCACCATGCAGGTGCTGTCGCGCCGCACCAAGAACAACCCTGTGCTGATCGGTGAACCCGGCGTCGGCAAGACGGCTAT
>CAYMJJ010000321.1:0-1967 GCA_964390445.1 uncultured Anderseniella sp. | reverse complement strand
TCATGGCCGGCACCACCCACGCCGAAGTGGCTGACAACAAGGACCTGAAGAAGGCACTGCCGGCACTGGCTGGCCTTGCGAGCCACATCGGCGATCCGCACGTGCGCCATTGCGGCACGATCGGCGGGTCCGTTGCCAATGCGGACCCGGCTGCCGATTACCCGGCAGCCCTGATCGCGCTCAACGCCCGGGTGGTAACGGACAGCCGCACCATCGAGGCCGAGAAGTTCTTCAAGGGCCTGTTCGAAACGGCACTTCGCACCAACGAGATCATCAAGCAGATCGAGTTCGACGTGCCGGAGAGGGCGGCATACTCGAAGTTCCCCAACCCTGCCTCGCGCTACGCGATGGTGGGTGTGTTCGTGGCAGACTTCGGCAAGAAGGGCGTACGCGTCGGAGTGACCGGGGCCAAGGGTTCAGCCTATCGCGAAAAGGCGATGGAGAAAGCCTTGTCAGATGACTTCTCCGCGGCTGCGCTTTCGAAAGTGAAGGTCAAGGCTGACGATATGAACGCCGATATCCACGGTTCGGCCGAATATCGCGCGCATCTCGTCGGAGTCATGGCAAGGCGGGCTGTAGCCGCTGCGAAGTAGGCTGCCTTCAAGGAACCATGCTGACAGGCGGCCGGGGCAACGCGGCCGCCTGCTTGATTTGCAAGGCAGCCTGACCTTGCAGGCTTGGCGTGGCAGTGGTTTAGTCTGCTCATCACAAATCGCCCCAGCCACATGGATATTCATGCCCAACTTACCGTCGTCCATTGATGAAACCGTCGAACTGCTGTCCGGCGCTGACTACATCGCCGACCGGCCGCTGGCCACCGTCGTCTACCTCGCCCTCAAGATGGGCCGGCCGCTGTTCCTCGAAGGCGAGGCCGGCGTCGGCAAGACAGAGATCGCCAAGGTGCTGGCGAACACCCTTGGCCGCGACCTTATCCGGTTGCAGTGCTACGAGGGGCTGGACCTGTCAGCCGCCGTCTACGAATGGAACTACTCCGCGCAGATGATCGAGATCCGCATGGCCGAGGCCGAAGGCGTCGATGATCGCGCCCGGCTGCAATCGGACATCTTCTCGGACCGCTTCCTGATCAAGCGACCCCTGCTCAAGGCGCTGGAACCGCACACTGGTGGCGCACCGGTGCTGCTGATCGACGAACTGGACCGCACCGACGAGGCATTCGAGGCGTTCCTGCTGGAGGTGCTGTCGGACTACCAGATCACCATACCCGAAATCGGTACCATTACCGCCGCTGAGCCACCCATCGTCATCATCACGTCCAACCGCACCCGCGAGGTGCATGACGCACTCAAGCGGCGTTGCCTGTATCACTGGGTCGGTTACCCGACCGCCGAGCGTGAACTGGCGATCATCAAGGCCCGCAAGCCGGAGGCGGGCGAAGCGCTGGCAAGGGAAGTCGTCGGCTTCGTTCATGCATTGCGCGGGCTGGACCTGTTCAAGTCGCCCGGCGTCGCCGAAACGCTCGACTGGGTGTCCGCCCTGGATGAACTCAATGCCATCGCCCTTGACCCGAAAACGGTCAACGACACGCTTGGCGTGCTGCTCAAGTACCAGGACGACATTGCCCGCATGGAAGGCTCCGAGGCAAAGCGGCTGGTTGACCAGATCCAGTCGGAGATCAGGAACAGGGCCTGACAGCAATGCCAGTAAAAAGTGGACGCCGGTTTTCCGTCCGGCATTGCGAAGAAGTAAAGTCATGAAGCTGCAGGCAGCCAATTCCAACAAGCCGCCACCCAGTGGCCAGCTCCCGGCCAACATCATGCACTTCGCTCGCGTGCTGCGCGACACAGGCCTGCCGGTCGGGCCGGGCACCGTGCTTGATGCGCTGGAGGCGGTAAGCGGTGGCGGCATGGCCAGCAAGCGCGACTTCTACTGGATTCTGCATTCGGTGTTCGTGAAGCGGCGCGAACACACGACGCTGTTTGACCACGCCTTCGAGGTGTTCTGGCGCC
>CAYMJJ010000320.1:0-1970 GCA_964390445.1 uncultured Anderseniella sp. | reverse complement strand
CTGAGAACCGGGGACCTGGCCTTCCAGACCACCTCAGATTCCCAGGCCGGTGCGATCATCGTCGCAACAGCCAGTCCCTATTCGCACGTGGGCATCATCAACGTCGATGCCTCGGGCGACGCAACCGTTGTGGAAGCCATCGGCCCCGTACGGGAGGTGGCACTTGATCGCTGGCTGTCACAAGGTGCCGGGCGCCGGGTGACCATCAAACGGCTACCCGACCTGCAGGAAAGCGAAGCCCGCAAGGTCATTGAAGCCGCCCGGCGCTACATGGGGCTGCCGTATGACATTCATTTCCTGTTCGACAACAACGCGCTGTATTGCAGCGAACTCGCATGGCTTGCGTTTCGCGAAGGCGCCAATATCGAGATCGGCAAGGTGGAAACCATTGGTGATTTGCACACCGGCAATCCTGTCGTCACACAGCTGATCAAGAGTCGATGGGAGTCGTACGAACCGTGCAAGGCCAATGGCGCGACCACCTTTGAGGCCTGCTACAAGATGGTCATGCAGCAAGAACTGGTGACACCTGCCAGCATGGCGCGGGACACCAAACTCGACCTGGTCTTCAGCAATTACCCGCTTCCCAACCCCTGACGGGCTGGTGGCACCCTGCAACCGGTGAAGTCGTCAGCAGGCCTTCCCGAACACCACGCTGAGATTGTTAGCCGGCATTTCGATGACTTGTTGCAGCTCAAGGCCAAAGCCATGCGCCGCATCGGCAACGTCTTCCAGCAGGCGCACCCCCCACGCCGGATCGCGCGCCCTGAGCGAGGCGTCGAATGCCTCATTGCTGGGCGCGGTTTCGATGCCGGTGCGGCGGAACGGACCATACAACATCAGCCTGGCCTCAGGCTTGAGCTTGTGCCCGGCGCCCTCCAGCAATCCCAGGCACGCAGCCCAGGGGGCTATGTGGATCATGTTGCAGCACAGTAAGAAATCAGCCTGGTTGGGGTCTGTGCGCGACTCCCAGCCGGGTTCAGTCACGTCGAGCCGCTGCGGCGCATTGAGGTTGGCCAGACCGGCTTCAAGCCGGTAGGTCTCGATGCTGGCAAGCCCCTCGCCCGACAGCTCGCATGGCCACCAGTTGACGTGCGGCAAACCGGCCGCAAAATGCACGGCATGCTGACCGGTGCCGGCAGCAACTTCCAGAACGTTTGCCGCCTCCCCAGGCACGATACTGCGCAGCACTTGAAGGATGACTTCCTTGTTGCGCTCGGCCGCAGGCGCATTCAGCTTTGCAGTCATGGGCGTCTTGGCCTTCCGGTCATTAAAAAAACCCCGCACCGGCAGACCGGAACGGGGTTGTATCCTTCAAGAAATCGAACATCGGCAAGAAGATCAGAGAACCGCCTTCAGCTCGGTGAGATGGTCCAGCGTTTCCTGCGCCTTGCGCTTCTTTTCCGGGTCGGTTGCGTCGTTGACGTCGTCCTGGGCATTGCGGATCTGGTCCGAAAGACGTTCAGCCGACAGGTCCTTTACCGCGATTGCTTCCTCGGCGAGAACCGTCAGGCCACCCGGGTTGACCTCGGCGAAGCCGCCGCGCACGAAGATCCGGTCTTCCTGGCCGCCACCGTCAATGACGGTAACCACGCCCGGTTTCATGGTGGACAGCAGCGGTGCGTGCGCAGGCATCACGGTGAATTCACCTTCCACGCCCGGTACAACCACCTGCTGCACTTCGCCGGAGAAAATCAGCCGCTCCGGCGAGACCAGTTCAAACTTCAAGAGATCGGCCATCCGGCCCTCCGTTGGTCAGTACGCCCAGCCTTATCAGGCCGCTTCGGCAGCCATCTTTTCGGCCTTTTCGATGGCTTCCTCGATGGAGCCGACCATGTAGAAGGCAGATTCAGGCAGGTGGTCATAGTCGCCGGCACAAAGGCCCTTGAAGCCCTTGATGGTGTCTTCCAGCGCAACCAGCTTGCCCGGCGAACCGGTGAACACTTCAGCCACGAAGAACGGCTGCGACA
>CAYMJJ010000319.1:0-1976 GCA_964390445.1 uncultured Anderseniella sp. | reverse complement strand
CACCGTAGACGCGCAGTTGAATGTCGGTCGGGTTCCAGCCGTTGGCCGGGTCGATATCGCACGGGCATGCCGTCGAGACGCACACCAGGTCGGTCAGGGCGCGCACCAGCACGTAGTCGCCAGGGCGCGAATAGGGATCGTCCATGCCGATGGCGTGGGTGTCATCCAGCAGCGTATTGAAGAAGTAGTTCACCGCTGGCCATCCACCGCGCGGACGGATGCCATAGCGCTCCAGTTCAACGTTCATGTTGTCAGAACAGTTGATGTGGCCGGGATAACCCAGGTCTTCATAATAGCGCGCCGTACACGACAGTCCGAACGTGTCGTGCCGGCCAACAGTGTCCTGCACGATCTCGGCAAGCGGTTCATGGTCCACCGAGAAGTACTTCGAGTGCATGCCCGGCATGGGGTAAAGTGAACCCATCAGCGACCGGGTGGTTGTCGGGTCGATCTCGCGTTCAAGACCGCGGTCCAGCGCCCGGCGCGAGAATGCCTGGAAGTCCGAGCATTCACGGCCTTGCACATCGAGGATCTGGATGTACTGGCCGGCCTTCACCTCGTAGGCAATGGCCACGCCCGGCTGGATGTTGACATCGATCAGCGGATCGGCCAGCGGATCAGGCGCTGTCAGACCGCCTTTGGCTTCCGGTGGGTTGGTCCGGCGCACGTACAGCACCACGTCGGTTGGCGCCCACTGCTCGTGCGGCTCCATCGGCCCGCCTGCAGCGCACACGATCAGCAGGCCGTCGCGCGCAGCATGATAGGTCACGAAGTCGCCCGCCTTCGATCCATCAGCAAAAGCGATCGCACCATCGGCCTTGCCCAGGTCGAAGCCCGACGCGGCCAGCGCGCGCACCACCCGAACGCCGGATGAATCACGCAGCAGCGAAGCCTTCAGCCCCGCGGGATCGCGTCCGCCGCTCGCGCCTATGTCGCCGGCCCGCGATGAACCGTCATGAGCAAAGAATACCACCTCGACCGGTTGCAGGCCTTCGGTATCCTGGATGATGATCTCGTCGCCCTTGAAGATCGGCACCGCGCGGCTGCCGCCACCCGGCACGGGATAGCGTTCCATGC
Source organism: uncultured Anderseniella sp. (assembly GCA_964390445.1). Classification (GTDB taxonomy): domain Bacteria; phylum Pseudomonadota; class Alphaproteobacteria; order Rhizobiales; family Aestuariivirgaceae; genus Anderseniella. Next base: position 899 of record CAYMJJ010000319.1, on the reverse strand, counting down.
CCGGCGGCAGTACCGGCAGTCCCGGTATGATCACCCCGGCACGCTCGAACGGCTGTTCGAATTGCGGGCGTTCAGTCATGACGATGGCTCCAGTTCATCTCTTTCAAGGCTGGATTATGCGCCCAATCCTCGCGTAGCTCGCGCTCAATCTTGCAGCGCTGAGCCTCTAGAAATTAGTGGCATAAACCTGTCAGACATCTAAGGTAGTTATCGGCTGGGGCATGGAGATTTGTACAGATTGGCTCGGGATCGCAGGGACAGGCCGCTTCCACCGCTTGATTACCTGGTGGCGTTCGAGGCCGCCGCCCGCCGGATGAGCTTTGCCGGCGCATCGCAGCAACTCCACATCAGCGAGTCTGCCATCAGCCGCAAGGTCAGACTGCTGGAGCACCATTTCGACACAAGCTTTTTCGTGCGCGGCAGCAGGTCGATCGAACTGACGCCGCAGGGCGCGGCCTTCCTGGCGCGGATTGCACCGGCGATGGACAGCTTGCGCGAGGCATCCTCCGAACAACTGGCACAAAGCGCCAACAAGCCGATCGTCCTGGCCGCGACCAACTCCGTTGCCTCACTCTGGCTGACGCCGCGCCTGCACGAGTTTCGCCAGGCCAATCCGCACCTGCGCATCATGCTTGTATCGTCGGACGTTGATCGCGAATGCCTCGACGAAAGCGTCGACCTGTCGATCCTGCGCGGCAGCGGCAACTGGCCAGGCTACACCTCGAGCCTGTTGTTCGGCGAAACCGTGTTCCCGGTCTGCTCGCCCGAGTTCCTCGCTGCCAACCCGGCTTGCACCGACATTGCACCGTTGCCCAACATGCCCCTGATCGAGGTGGCCAGCAGTCATACCGAGTGGATGAACTGGCGCACCTGGCTGTCTCGCATAGGTATTCGCGCCC
>CAYMJJ010000318.1:0-1977 GCA_964390445.1 uncultured Anderseniella sp. | reverse complement strand
GTCACCGTGCCGACCTTGGGGTTCGGCATCAGGTTGCGCGGGCCCAGCACCTTGCCCAGACGGCCGACGAGCGGCATCATGTCGGGGGTGGCGATGGCGCGGTCGAAGTTGATTTCACCAGCCTGCACGCGCTCGACAAGGTCTTCGGCGCCAACGATGTCGGCTCCGGCTGCCCGGGCTTCGTCAGCCTTGGCATCGCGGGCAAACACGGCGACGCGGACGTCCTTGCCGGTGCCGCCGGGCAGCGACACCACACCACGCACCATCTGGTCGGCGTGACGCGGGTCAACACCCAGGTTCATGGCAATCTCGACGGTTTCGTCGAACTTTGCCTTGGCGCGTTCCTTCACCAGCTTCACGGCTTCGGCGACATTGTAGACCTTGTCGCGGTCGAGGCCTTCAGCGGCTTTTTCGTATCTCTTACCCTTGGTGGCCATGTTCCGTTACCCCACAACTTCCAGGCCCATAGAACGGGCAGAACCAGCGATGATCTTTTCCGCCTGATCGAGATCACGGGCATTGAGATCAACCATCTTCTGTTCGGCAATTTCACGCACCTGGGCGCGTGTCACCTTGCCGATGAAAGTGCCCTTGCCGGGCTCCTTGTGGCCGGACTTGATCTTTGCAGCCTTCTTGAGGAAGAACGACGCAGGCGGCGTCTTCATCTTGAAGGTGAAGGACTTGTCCTGGAACGCAGTAATGACGACCGGGATCGGCGCGCCCTGTTCCATCTGCTGGGTCGCGGCGTTGAAGGCCTTGCAGAATTCCATGATGTTCAGACCGCGCTGACCGAGTGCGGGACCGACCGGCGGGGACGGGTTGGCCTGCCCTGCCGGAATTTGCAGCTTGATGTAGCCGAGTACTTTCTTTGCCATTTCACTTTCCCTCTCCGTCGGCAGGCACGGCAGCCTTGCGTCGGGAAGCTGAGGTTAGTGGTCCGGTCCGGGCATTGCTGCCCTCGCCTCCCACCGTTACACGGGATCAGCCGGAGTGCCTGAGTTGCCTCAGAGCTTCTCCACCTGCCCGAATTCCAGTTCAACCGGGGTCGCCCGGCCAAAAATCGATACTGCCACCTTGAGGCGCGCACGCTCCTCGTCGACATCTTCAACAAGGCCGTTGAACGAGGCGAACGGACCTTCGGCCACGCGCACCTGCTCGCCAACCTCGAACATGATCGTCGGACGTGGGCGCTCGACACCTTCCTGAACCTGGCTCAGGATGCGGTTCGCCTCTTCTTCCGAGATCGGCATGGGCTTGTTGTCATGGCCCAGGAAACCGGTCACCTTCGGCGTATTCTTGATGAGGTGATAGGCCTCATCGGTAAGATCCATCTTGACCAGCACGTAGCCCGGGAAAAACCGGCGCTCGGACTGGATCTTGCGGCCACGGCGCATCTCGACCACTTCCTCGGTCGGCACCAGCACGTGCTCAAACACATCTTCCAGGCCCTTCTGAGCAGCCTGTTCCCGGATCGACTCGGCTACCTTCTTCTCGAAATTCGAGTAGGCGTGCACGATGTACCAACGCTTCGTCATGTGACGTTCCTGCCCTTCCCGCTCACTCAAGACCTGAACAGGATCAAGTCGATAACCCACTTCAATACTGCGTCAACACCGAGGAAAAAGATTGCTGCAAGTGTAGACAGGATCAACACCATGATCGTGGTGATCATGGTTTCGCGCCGGCTTGGCCAGGTGACCTTGGCGGTTTCCTGGCGAACCTGCTGAAAGAACTCGAACGGATTGGTCTTTGCCATGGTCCTGTTTCACGTTGCCGGCGGGTCTGGAATGCCCGTTCCGTCTTTTCCGGTGGCAGGGGCGGAGGGTCTCGAACCCCCGACCTGCGGTTTTGGAGACCGCCGCTCTACCAACTGAGCTACACCCCTAACCTGCGGACAGGCGGGCCGGGATTACCGGTCCGCCTGCAGTCAGTCTTATTCGATGATGGTTGCCACGACGCCGGCGCCGACGGTGCGGC
>CAYMJJ010000317.1:0-1980 GCA_964390445.1 uncultured Anderseniella sp. | reverse complement strand
CGCGCAACACCACCATCGTGCGCTCCAACTACCTGTGGGATGAGTCGGCGCACCTGTATGAGCATGCGATGAAGCTGTGGGAGGGCCTGTCCCAGGACCTCAACTACAACGTCATGTTCAGCCAGCGCGGCGTCTACAACCTGTGCCATACGCTGCAGGACATGCGCGACTCCGAGCGCCGCGTCAGCGCCAATCGCCTCAATGGCGTGGACGGCGAACTGCTGGACGCCAAGCAGGTGGCCGAAGAGATTCCCTATCTGGATTGCAGCAAGAACACCCGTTACCCAATCATGGGCTCCACCGTGCAGCGTCGTGGCGGCGTGGCGCGTCACGACGCCGTGGCCTGGGGTTATGCCCGCGCCGCCGATGCCCTGGGTGTCGACCTGCTGCAGCAGACCGAAGTGATCGGTTTTCGCAAGGAAAATGGCGTGTGCATCGGCGTGGAAACCAACAAGGGCTTTATCGGCGGCAAGCGCGTTGGCGTGGTCACCGCCGGTAACTCCGGGCATATGGCCGGCCTTGCCGGCTTCCGTCTGCCGCTGGAATCCCATCCGCTGCAGGCGCTGGTGTCCGAGCCGATCAAGCCGATTATCGACAGCGTGATCATGTCCAACGCCGTGCATGGCTACATCAGCCAGTCGGACAAAGGCGACCTGGTCATCGGTGCCGGCATCGACGGCTACAACGGCTACGGCCAGCGCGGCTCCTACGGCACTATCGAACACACCCTGCAGGCCATCGTCGAGATGTTCCCGGTGCTTTCGCGGGTACGCATGAACCGTCAGTGGGGCGGCATCGTCGACACCTCGCCGGACGCCTGCCCGATCATTTCCAAGACCCCGGTGCCCAATCTGTTCTTCAACTGCGGTTGGGGCACCGGCGGCTTTAAGGCCACGCCGGGTTCGGGTCACGTGTTCGCGGCCAGCCTGGCCAAGGGCGAAATGCACCCGCTGGCCAAGCCGTTCTCCATGGACCGTTTCCACACCGGCGCACTGATCGACGAGCACGGCGCTGCTGCCGTGGCTCACTAAGAGGGCTTACCCATGTTGCATATCTTCTGCCCTCACTGCGGCGAACTGCGCTCCGAAGAGGAATTCCACGCCAAGGGCCAGGCGCATATTCCGCGCCCGCTGGACCCATCCGCCTGCACTGACGCCGAGTGGGGTGAATACCTGTTCTTCCGTGATAACCCACGCGGCATCCACCACGAGCTGTGGGTGCATTCCGCCGGCTGCCGCAAGTACTTCAACGCCACCCGTCACACGGTGACCTACGAAATTCTCGAAACCTACAAGATCGGCGAGAAGCCCAGCGTCACCGCTGCCGGCACTGCCGAGAAAAAGGCCATCGACCAAGGAGTAACGGCATGAGCCAGGTCAATCGTCTTGCTACTGGCGGCCGCGTTGATCGCAGCCAGCCCCTGACATTCAGCTTCAACGGGCAGAGCTATCAGGGCTTTGCCGGCGACACTCTGGCCGCTGCGTTGCTGGCCAATGGCGTGGATATCGTCGGGCGTAGCTTCAAGTACTCGCGGCCGCGCGGCATCGTTGCGGCGGGCGCCGAAGAGCCGAACGCTGTGCTGCAGATCGGCAGCACTGAAGCGGCGCAGATCCCCAACGTGCGCGCCACCCAGCAGGCGTTGTATGCCGGCTTGGTCGCCAGCAGCACCAACGGCTGGCCGAGCGTGAACACCGACCTGATGGGCATTCTCGGCAAGGTTGGCGGCAAGATGATGCCGCCGGGGTTCTACTACAAAACCTTTATGTACCCGCAGAACCTCTGGCTTACTTACGAGAAATACATCCGTAAGGCCGCCGGTCTTGGCCGTGCGCCGACTGCCGTGGACCCGGACAGCTACGACTACATGAACCAGCACTGCGACGTGCTGGTGGTCGGCGCCGGCCCGGCGGGTCTGGCCGCAGCCTTGGCGGCTGCGCGCAGCGGTGCACGGGTAATCCTGGCCGATGAGCAGGAAGAGTT
>CAYMJJ010000316.1:0-2007 GCA_964390445.1 uncultured Anderseniella sp. | reverse complement strand
AGGCCCGCCGACAGCAGCGTTTCGACCCCTACAGCGCCGAAAGCTGCATCGGCGAATGGCACCCGCTTGGTGTCGGCATCCTGTGGATCGTGGCTTGAGACGATCACGTCGATGCTGCCGTCGGCAACCCCTTCGACAAGCGCCACCCGGTCATCCTCACGGCGCAGCGGAGGCGACAACTTGAAGAACGTGCGGTATGCGCCGATGTCGTTTTCGTTGAGGGTCAGGTGGTTGATGGACACCCCGCACGATACCGGCAGGCCGCGCGCCTTTGCAGCCCGGATGACCTGCAGCGACATTTCGCAACTGATCTGCGAGGCGTGATAAGGCGCGCCCGTCATTTCAACCAGCCTGAGATCGCGTTCCAGCGCTATCACCTCTGCGGCTGCCGGAATGCCGGACAGGCCGAGCCGGGTAGCCACTTCGCCCGAATGCATGACGCCACCTGCAAGGTCTGCGTCCTCGACGTGCTGGACGACCAGCAGGTCGAAGTTGCGGGCATACTTCATGGCCCGGCTCAGGATGCGCGAGTTGCGCACCGAGCGCACGGCGTCGGTCACGGCAACGGCCCCGGCTTCCTTGAGCAGGCCGAATTCGGTCATCTGCTCGCCCTTTAGGCCCTTGGTGATGGCCGCCATCGGGTGGACCCGCACGGCGGCGGTATTGAGTGCGCGACGGCGAACAAAGTCGATGATGGAGGCATCGTCCATCACCGGGCTGGTGTTCGGCTGGATGGTCAGGCCGGTCACGCCGCCTGCGGCAGCGGCATGGGACGCCGATTGCAGTGTCTCGCGGTGCTCGGTGCCGGGCTCGCCGGTAAACACCCGCATGTCGATCAGCCCCGGGAGCAGCATCGCGCCCCTTGCATCGGTGACATCGGTGCCGCCGGGCAGGCTGGTTGCAGTAACGGCCTCGCCGATCCACTTGATGACGCCGTCCTCGATCAGCACGCCACCCTTGGCATCAAGCTGGTTGGCGGGATCGAACAGTCGGGCATTGACGATGGCGCGGCGGCCGGGGTGCGAAAGATCAGCCATCAGCGCGCTTCCTTCTCACGTTCGGCGCTGACATTGCGTGACAGGGCATCCAGCACGGCCATGCGGGTGGCCACGCCCATCTCGACCTGCTCGCGGATGACCGACTGGACACCGTCGGCAACGATACTGTCGATCTCGACGCCACGGTTCATCGGGCCGGGGTGCATGACCAGCGCATTGGGCTTGGCCAGCTTCAGCTTGTGCTGGTCGAGGCCGAAGAAGTGATAATACTCGCGCGCTGACGGGATGAAGCTGCCGTCCATGCGCTCGGTCTGGAGCCGCAGCATCATGACGACGTCGGCACCTTTCAGTCCTTCGCGCATGTCGGTGAACACCTCTGCACCGAGGCGTTCAACACCGGTGGGCAGCAGTGTGGTTGGCCCGATGAGGCGCAGCCGCACGTTCATCTTCGACAGCAGCATAATGTTCGAACGCGCCACGCGCGAATGCGCAATATCGCCGCAAATCGCCACGGTCAGGCCTTCGAGCCGTTTCAGGTGGCGGCGTATGGTGAGCGCATCCAGCAGCGCCTGCGTGGGGTGTTCGTGCTGGCCGTCACCGGCATTCACCACGGCACACGAGACCTTCTGCGCGAGCAGTTCAACCGCGCCCGATGATTGGTGGCGCACAATGAGCAGGTGCGGGCGCATGGCATTGAGCGTCATCGCCGTGTCGAGCACCGTTTCGCCTTTGGCCACGGAGGAGGAGCCGACTGCCATGTTGAGCACGTCCGCGCCGAGGCGCTTGCCGGCCAGTTCGAACGAGCTCTGGGTACGGGTGGAGTTCTCGAAGAACAGGTTGACCTGCGTCAGCCCTTTGAGAACCTTGGTGTGCTTGTCACCCCGGCGGGTGGCATCGGCATAGGTGTCTGCAAGGTCGAGAAGGGTGATGATCTCGGCTGGCGACAGGTCGGCGATGCCGAGCAAATGCCTGCTCTTGATGATCGGGGCGGGGGATGAGGAACTCTTGG
>CAYMJJ010000315.1:0-2016 GCA_964390445.1 uncultured Anderseniella sp. | reverse complement strand
CAACAACAGACGCAATGATCACCGTCGCCTGAAAACTGGTAGCAACTGTATCCACACCGCAGCGCACATCCCCCAGTTCGGCATCGCAGCCGTACTGGAACAGGCGGCCTTGCGGCTGGTTGAGGCGGTGTGCGAGGCCGCGCACTTCCGCGGTAAAGCCCAGCGGGCCGCGGGTCACTTCACCCAGGCTGCCAGCGCGCAAAATGACGCGTTGGGACACGTCATTCCAGTTGACCAGCCAGGTCACGATCTCCGCGTCATCGAACACACCGGCGGCGAGGTCTTCCTCGCTCAACAGGCCGGACATCAGCACGCCGGACACATCCTGCGTGTCGACCGCCAGTCCGAGCGTCTGCTCGATGGCGGTGCCGGTAAAACCGGTTTCTGGCTGGTGCACCACACCCTCAAAGGCAAGCGCGCGGTCGTGGTCGGTAAAGCCCAGCACCCGGCCGTTGCGGTCCGTGATCTGCCAGCACTGGCATACCGTGGTTACGCCGCCGGCCAGATGATCCTGCAATGCTTGGGGCAGCGGTTTCATGTGCGCAGTTCCACCACCGGAATGTCGGGGATCTGCCCGGCCTCGAAATGCGACAGGTTGATTTCCAGCCGGTCCGTATCGAACCGCACCGGCACGTCGAACTCGAAGCCAGCCGTAACGGCTGTACCAACGGCAGGTGCCGCCGGCAGCGTGACCAGCCCAGTGGCCGGGTCAACCGACGCGCCCGGTTCAATCACCCCATCCAACGCCACCACCACCGTGCCGGCAACCGGCTTGGCGATGACGCGCTGGTATCCGGCTGCGCCATCCTCGTAGGCCTTCACAAGCTGGAACACGGTGGCAATGCCATCGCCGGCGCCGAGGTGCTGGTCTGTTGCGCTGACCAGCTGCTGCGGCGGGCACGACTTGTAGTCGGCGTGATCCTTCCAGCGAAACCCGTGCAGGCGGGCGCGGCGCGCCTCGAAAAACGCAACCACCGAATGCAGATCGTCGATGGAGCGAACGCCGAACCCGGCATTGTAATGGCGGCGTGACTGCGCCCAGCGCGAGTTGCGCTCCTCGTGGCCGGACACCAGCGAAACGATCTCGGTCAGCCGCTGCGGCCCACCGGTCGATCCGCGCGCGATGCCGGTTGGAAAGCGGATTTCATGAAAGCTCATTGGTTCTGGGCCTCCTGGCCCCTCGGTCAAAGGTGCCGGCCGCCGCGGTTGAGGCTGCGAAGCACGGCTGCCGTTACCTGTCCCTGGGCGCGCTGGAACGAGCCTGCGTCCTGCGTGACGACCGTCATGTTCACCGTCACCGGTGCACCGCTGCCGCCGGACCGGACGCCCAGCTTGCCATCGGCACCGCGCGCCAGCGGCATGATCGCCTCAGGGCCTGCTTCGCCCATCAGCCCTGCACCACCGCGCATGGCGAACATGGTGGGTGAGTTGACGATGCCACCCGATGCAAACGGGGTGACACGCCCGCCGGAAAACGCATTGCCGCGGGCGTTTGCGGTTACCCCGCCGAACAGCGTTCCCAGCGTGCCGCCCAGCAAATTGCCGAGCGGCCTGATCGCGGCTGACAGCGCCTGGCTGGCCAGTGTCTGCATCAGCGAGCGCAGGATGCTCGAAAACTTGCGGCCGCTGACGATGCCGCGCGCAAAGGCCCCTGTAATCGTGCGGCCAAAGCGTTCGCCGAGGTTGCTCAAGTCGCTCAGTTCGCTGCGGATCCGGGTGGTATCCAGTGACAGCGCAAAGCCTGCACCGGCGTTACTGGTGGGTTCCATGCTCAACTCCTGTCGGGGTAGCGGGCCATCAGGCGCTGAAGTGCACCCGTGCCCATGGGGATGGTGTCGTCGATGCGACCGGCGAGCCCCGCCAGGGCAGCATCCAGTTCGCGCGGGGTCATGGCCCAGAACGCCTCAGGCGGCAGCCGCAGCACGCCAAGACCAAGCCGCATCAGCCTTGGCCAGCCGAACCTCGACTTCATGCGGGCGCGTCCTCGCCGCCCTGCACCGGCGGAAAGGTCGCCTG
>CAYMJJ010000314.1:0-2022 GCA_964390445.1 uncultured Anderseniella sp. | reverse complement strand
TGCCTGCTACCCCTATGGCTCGGTACAGGTGCCCGGCGGTACCGAACCCATCGTGTTGCACCGCGATGCGGTGTCGGGCGGCGGCTACTTCATGATCGGCACGATCATCTCTGCCGACATGGACCTGATCGGCCAGTTGCAGCCGAATACGCCAACCAAGTTCGTCAAGGTGGACATGGATGAAGCGCTCAAGGCCCGCCATGACCGCCACGCCCTCATTGACCAGATCCGGGCCGCACTGGCCTGAACCCGAAAGGACATATCACATGAGCACCCCCCTCGCGAGCCGGCTTTGGCCGCAAACCTCCACCAGCCTGATGCATCAGGTTCTCCTCGTTGCCGGCGGCACGATTGTGCTGGCCATCTCCGCCAAGACGCAGGTGCCGTTCTGGCCGGTGCCGATGACCCTGCAGACGCTGGTCGTGCTCCTGATCGGGGCGACTTATGGCGCGCGCCTCGGCGGGATCACGCTGGCGACCTACCTTGCGCAGGGCGCGCTCGGACTGCCGGTGTTCGCAACCGGGGCAGGGCTTGCCTACATGGCCGGGCCCACGGGTGGCTATCTCGCCGGGTTCGCGCTGGCTGCGGTGCTGGTGGGCTGGCTTGCCGACAAGGGACTTGGCCGCACCGTGTGGACCACGCTTGCCGCCATGATTGCCGGCCTTGCGGTGATTTACGGACTGGGCCTCGGCTGGCTAGCCGCCTTCACAGGCTTCGAGAAAGCCATCGCAGTGGGCCTGGTGCCGTTCCTGCCTGCAGAGGCCGTCAAGCTGGCGCTGGCCGCACTGTTGCTGCCCGCCGCCTGGAAGCTTGTGCGCAACTGACCCGCCGCAGCGCCGTCAGCTCATCTTGCGCTGGCGGCCCTGCACCCTGAAATCCTTTGGCGAAAGCCCGAAATGAGCCCTGAACGCCCGCGAGAACTGTGCCTGGTCCGAGAAGCCCCACTGGTAGGCAATCTCGGCGATGGTCTGGCGGTTGGACAGGTCATTGAGGTCTTCGCGGCAGCCGTTCAGGCGCTGGTCGCGGATCCACTGGCCAAGCGTCTGGTTGGTGTCGCGGAACAACTCGTGCAGGTAACGGGTGGAGATGCCGCACGCCCGCGCGATGGTCTCGGGCGCAAGGTCCGGGTTGCCGATCGAGGACCGCACGAAGCACTCGATGCGCGTAAGGTGGGCTTCGCGCACCGAAGAGTTGCCCGCTGTCAGGGTGCGTTGATCGGCGCGCAGCGACAGCGCCAGAAGGTCGATGAGTTGCTGGCCAACGGTCAGTCGCACCTCGTCGGTCATGGTGTCAAAGCGCTGCGGAATGTGGTGCAGCATGTCGACGAACAACCCGCCCGCGCCATTGCTGGCGTCGAACTGCATCGAGCAGAACCGGTTGGGCGAGCGGATGCGCCCGGCCAGGGCGGCAGCGCCCACCTTGACCACCCACAGGTCCGCCGCCGTGGCATGGGAAAACTCGTACGGTTCGTCGGAGCGTTCGATGATGAATCCGCCGGGGTTGCAGCGCACGTCCTTGCCGCACTGGGAGAAGTGCACCTCGGAAACCGCCGGAATGGTGATCAGGAAATCTTCCGCCGTATCGTGAACCAGGTGGCGCGGCATGCGCCGGTACATGGTGCCCTCCGCCGTCAGCCGCGACAGCGACACATCACCCAGTTGCCAGTTGACCAGTTCACCGTTGAAGCGGTCGCTGGCGCTAAACTGGATGTCGAGCGGAAAATAGGTTTCGGCAATCGCCTGGTGCCAGTGCCGGCTGCGGCTGGCCGGGGCAACGCCGGTGGTCGTGATCACGCTTTTCATCGGTCAGGCACTCCCTCGCCGCAAAGCTTATGGCGGGCGTGCCGGGTGCGCAATGCTTGCGTGCGCCAGTGCGCTGGCAGTCAACACACGGTTCACCCTGCATCAAGACGGCGCCCGGAAATGCGCCATACGCTCCCTGTTCGAGGCATGCCGCAAGGTATCGGGCGCAACATGGAGGTGAAGTCATGAGCAAGGTGAAGGCGAAGCCGAAGAAGGCCGC
>CAYMJJ010000313.1:1062-2024 GCA_964390445.1 uncultured Anderseniella sp. | reverse complement strand
TGAGAGGCCGAACTGGTTGATCACAAACTGCCGCGCGTTCTCATACGGCTCGGTCACGAAGTGACCACCGCAGCAGGAACACTTGGTGAGCGTGAGCATGCCGTTATCAACAAACTTCACCAGCCGCCAGGCGCGCGTGACCGACAGCAGCGGCTCAATGGCGCTGGCCTGAATTTGTTCGGTGTAGAGGCGAAACGCCTTGATCACGGTGTCAATCTCTTCCAGCTCGCTGGACTTGGAGAGGTACTCGTGGATGTTCAGGAACAGGGAAGCATGGATGTTGGGCTGCCAGGTCATGAACCAGTCGGTGGAAAACGGCAACTGCCCCTTGGAAGGCGACTTGCCCGCCACTTCCTTGTACAGGCGCAACAAGCGCTCATAAGAGAGACTGGTCTCGTACTCCAGCACCTGAAGGCGAGCGCCCAGGTTGATCAGAGAGACGGCGCGCGCAATGTCGCGCGACTCGTTGAGGATGCTTTTTTGGGTCGCCATGATCAGAATCCAATGTGAGTGAAGGGGCCGCGTGCGATGTCTTGTTCAAGAATCCCGCGGAACCGGCTTTGCCGGGCCGCAGGGATTGCCCCCTGGGGGGGGTGACGCCGAAGGCGGCGCGGGGGGTGAACTTAGTGCGTGGTCATCGTCTCGGCGTACTTGCCCGCCATCAGGATGCTGGCGTGCAGCTGGGTGGTGGTGGCGTTGTCCACCTTCTTCACGTTGTGGCTGGTCAACAGGTTCCACACCATGTCATCGTCCACCCGGAAGCGGCACAGCAGCATGTTGGTCGAGGCCATCTTGAGCAACTGCGCGGTGGACAGCATGCCCAGCAGATCGGCCGCCTCTTCGCTCACGCCAAGGCGGAACATGGCTTCGGCGCGGTCCTTGCGGATCATGTTTTGCGCCAGCATCAGATAGGTCAGGTTGGCTTCGCGGATTTCGGCCAAAAGTTGTTCGTTGTCCATGGG
>CAYMJJ010000313.1:439-1052 GCA_964390445.1 uncultured Anderseniella sp. | reverse complement strand
GCTCCTTGATGGTGAGGTCGGGGCGGTGAGCGGTGTGCTTACGTTTGCTGACCTGATGTGAGCAATTGTGTCGAGCCCACCAAAAACTTGAATCGGCGAACGCCTGTTTGGCCTGTCAGGCCCAGGGTGTGGCCTTGTCAGGCAACTTCCTACATCGTTGGTATTCGTTTCGGTCTCACCTGTGCAGGCGCGCCACATCGCTGCGATCACACGCCCAAGCAAGAGCCGACAACGCGCCCATACAGAAGTGCCTGTTGCGTGCCGATCAACATCACAAGACCCGTGGCCAGGCTGCGCTGCACCTCGCTCGGTGTTCCCAGACCGATACGCGCCGCGCTGCACTCGGTACTCGCCACCTCAGCAAGCCCGCCAAGCCTGCTGATCCCGAACCGGCTCCGCGAGCCGAAGAACAGAAAAGGGCTTGGCAAGTCCTGCTTTTCTAAGCGCTTCGTTACAACACGGCGCTAAAGAATATGGCGGGACCACCGAAATTGAACTCAACGGACTTCTAAAAAAGGTTCGTCGTCCGGCAAGTGAAAAGCGGCGAGACGGTCAGCGGTCCCAGGGCCCGAACCGGCTAGCAGCGACAAGCTCCGGTCATGGCGGCCAGCCC
>CAYMJJ010000313.1:0-429 GCA_964390445.1 uncultured Anderseniella sp. | reverse complement strand
CTGGCTGGCGTTGAGATTGGCAGCAATGCCGGATTACTTTGTTCAATTTTTAGGAGTTACTCATGAATAGCATCAACACCAATTCGGTTTCTTTGAATGCACAGCGCAACCTGTCCATGTCGCAGGGCTCGTTGGCCACTTCCATGCAGCGCCTGTCCTCAGGCCTGCGCGTCAACAGCTCGAAGGACGACGCTGCTGGCCTGGCCATTGCCGAGCGCATGAACGCTCAGGTCAAGGGCATGAACGTGGCCATCCGCAACGCGAACGACGGCATCTCGCTGGCGCAAACGGCTGAAGGCGCACTCGGCAAGATCGGTGACAACCTGCAGCGCATGCGTGAACTCGCTGTGCAGGCCGCCAACGACACCAACGGCGCCAGCGACCGCACCGCCCTGAACACCGAGTATCAGACGCTCGCCGAAGAAAACG
>CAYMJJ010000312.1:0-2041 GCA_964390445.1 uncultured Anderseniella sp. | reverse complement strand
GGTGGATATTCGCGCAAATACCCTCAAGACCACGCCGGAGAAACTGCTCAACCAGCTCGCCAAGTTTGACGCCAGGCCCGGGCCACTGACGCCCAACTGCATCCGCATCGAGGTGCCGGACGGGCTCAAGCGCACCCCCAACCTGGAGGCCGAACCGTCGTTCCAGCGCGGCGCCTTCGAGGTGCAGGATGCCGCCTCGCAGGCAGCCAGCCTGCTGGTCGATGCGCAACCGGGCATGCAGGTCGCCGACATCTGTGCCGGTGCCGGCGGCAAGACGCTGGCGCTCGCTGCCCACATGTCCAACAAGGGCCAGCTACATGCCTGGGATGCTGATCGCCAGCGCCTCAAGCCGATTTTTGCCCGCATCGCGCGCGCAGGCGTGCGCAACATCCAGGTCATTCCCGCCGACGAGCCGGAAAAGCTGGACCTTCTGGCAGGCCGCTTTGACCGTGTGCTTGCGGATGCACCGTGCTCAGGGTCGGGCTCGTGGCGTCGCAAGCCCGATGCCAAATGGCGGTTCACCACGGAAAGCCTGGAGAACCGCCGCAACGACCAGCGCGCCGTGCTGGAACGCGCAGCAAAGCTGGCAAAGCCCGCCGGTGGACGCGTGATCTATGTCACCTGTTCGCTGTTACCGCAGGAAAACACCGAACAGGTCGCAGGCTTTCTGGCCACGCACCCGGACTTCAGGCTTGTGCCCTATGCAGAAGTCTGGCGCGCAGCATCGCTCAGCGAACCGCCGGTTTCCGCAGATGGCTCGCGTGATACGCTGACGCTGACCCCGGCCAGTCATGGCACCGACGGGTTCTTCGTCGCGGTGCTGGAACGCAGCTAATTATTCCTGTGCTGATCAATTTGGTTGCTGCTATGCCCTGAAACTGCCAGCCTGTGCTGACGGCGAAGGGAAGAGTGACAATGGCTTTGAAGGTAATTGGTGCCGGGTTCGGCAGAACTGGTACGTTCTCGACCTATGCCGCGCTCAACCAGCTTGGCTTTCCCTGCTATCACATGTTCGAGGTGCTGGATAACCCGGCGAACAAATCCCATCTCGATTTCTGGCGCAAGGTCGCCAATTCCGCTCCCGGCGTGCAGCAGAACTGGGACGAGGCTCTGGCAGGCTATACTGCCACCGTCGACAATCCGACCACGCCAGTCTGGAAAGATCTGGCGGTTGCGTACCCGGATGCCAAGGTACTGCTGACGCTGCATCCGAAGGGCGCGGACGCGTGGTACGACAGCACCATCGAAACGATCTATTTCACCGAGAACATGTGGCAGTTCAAGTTGCTGGAAGTGTTCACGCCATTCGGCCGCAAGTTCGGCGATATGTGCCACAAGCTGATCTGGCAGCGCTCGCACCAGAACACCATGCCGGACCGCGCACGCGCCATCGCGCACTATAAGCAGCACATCGAAGACGTGAGGGCGCACGTGCCGGCAGACCGTCTGCTGGTGTTCTCGGTGGATCAGGGCTGGGAACCGCTCTGCAAGTTTCTCGGTGTTCCCGTGCCCGATACACCGTTTCCAAACGTCAACGATCGCGATGCAATCAAGAAGGTGATCGCCAACATCAACAAGGGTGCATATGTCATCCTTGGCATGTTGGCCGCACTTGTTGCATCTGCAATCATCGCAGCGTGGTATCTGCTTGGCTGACGCTCCGCGCCAGTCCGGCAGCGTCAGCTCACATGGCTGCCGCGCATTTCAGAGATCATGCTGCGCACACGCGTCCATTGTTCTGCATGTGCGGTTTCACCAGCCGAGCGCAGTTCGCTGGCCTTTTGTGCTGCATGGGCCTCGGCCTTGTCACCATAGGCGTCCAGCAGTGCCCTTGCGTGTTCGGCAACTTTTACAGCGTCCATCGTATCAGCCTCCTTTCCGGGATAGAAAAAGATGCCCTCCAGCCGATCGCGACCATAACACATCTAGGCCGGCGGGTTAAGTAACGGGGGATGGAAAGCCGCACCTGCTTGCGGATTCGCGCGTGGTTCTGTATTCGCTCGCCATGACAGACAAGCTCCTCATCATCGACTTCGGCTCC
>CAYMJJ010000311.1:1080-2054 GCA_964390445.1 uncultured Anderseniella sp. | reverse complement strand
GTCGGCCATGCCATCAACTCCACGGGGTTGTGCGGGAAAACCCGTGATTCTACTGGCCGCGCTCTATCTTTTACAGGGGTGCGACACGAGAGATCGACCAAGCGACCCTCTAGTCACGGATTTCAGTCCGGGTCGACGGCCGGCTCGAGGGTTCCTGCTGCAGCCTGTGGCGCAGGTACATCAGCTTCTGGAACGCGGTCGAGGAGCATGGTAACCCGGCGGTTCTTAGCCCTATTGGCCTCGCTGTTGTTCGGCACCACGGGATAACGCTCACCATGGAAGCGCACGGTGATCTGTTCGGCCGGCACACCCTGGGCCACCAGATATTCCATCACCGCCAGGGCGCGACGGCGCGACAGATCACGGTTGGTCAGGCGGTTGCCGCTATTGTCGGCATGGCCGTCGAGTTGGATGCGGTTGACGCTGGGGTCGGCACGCAGAAAGTTGAGGATGATATCCAGCTTGGCCTGGCCCAGCGGATCGAGGGCAACGCCGCCGCCTGGAAAACCGATCTGACTCTGACGCACCTGATCGAAGTTGACCGGCAACAAGCCGGCAGTGCATTCAAGATAGTCCTCATAGGCCTTCTGGAATTTCACCGGCAACAAGCGCACCTCGACGCTGTCGCGGCCCTGGGCGGCACGGTGGCGCACCAATGGCGCACGGCCCTCCAACATGCTGGTGAGCAGGCGGGTGCCCTGTTCCTGGCTACTGTTCAAGGCAACCGGCGCAGCACTGACCGGCACCGCACCCAGGTTGACATCGCCACGCCCAGGCTGCCAGGGCGCGGCGGCGGCCAACAGGGTGGCTGAACCGGTATCCAGCCAGCGCTCGCTGGACTGCAGGCGAAATGTCACCTGCTCGCCGGCACGCCTGACAAACTCACCCACGCCGAAGTTGCTCACCGGTTGCGACAGGCGGCACTCGAACTCGCCGATCGGATTCGTACCAAGGAGGTGTCGAGCAGAGAAGTA
>CAYMJJ010000311.1:0-1070 GCA_964390445.1 uncultured Anderseniella sp. | reverse complement strand
CCTGCCACTCCACCTTTTCCAGACGAGTCTGGAAACTGATGGCCCAGGCGGCGGGCGTTAGCGGCACGCAGGCGAGCAGGCTTAGCAAAATCAGGGATGGCTGGCGCACGGCAAGCTCCAAAGGGAATTACGGCGTTCCCTCGGGGTATCGGTGGCAACGGCAAAAACTTAAGCTTCTTTTATACGAGCCGAGTACACAACTGTGGCCACTGCCAGACGATCCACGGCGTGCCCTGAGCCGCCTTTTCCGGTAGCATTCCCGGCACGTTTTTGCCCGCCTGGAAGCCCCCATGTCCGACCGCCTGACCCTGCTGCGCCCCGATGATTGGCATATCCACCTGCGCGATGGCGCCGTGTTGCCCCATACCGTCGCAGACGTTGCGCGCACCTTTGGCCGCGCGATCATCATGCCCAATCTGGTGCCGCCCGTGCGTAATGCTGCAGAGGCTGACGCCTATCGCCAGCGCATTATCCAGGCACGTCCAGCCGCCAGCACCTTCGAGCCCTTGATGGTGCTCTACCTCACCGACAACACCAGCGCCGAGGACGTGCGTGCGGCCAAGGCCAGCGGTTTCGTCCACGCCGCCAAGCTCTACCCGGCGGGTGCCACCACCAATTCCGACTCCGGGGTGACAAGCATCGACGCGATTTTTCCGGTGCTTGAAGTCATGGCCGAGGTGGGCATGCCGCTGCTGGTACATGGCGAGGTGACCCGCGCCGAGATCGACGTGTTCGACCGCGAGAAGGCCTTTATCGACGAACACCTGAGCCGGGTGGTCGAGCGTTTCCCGACGCTGAAGGTAGTCTTCGAACACATCACCACCCAACAGGCCGCTGACTACGTGCGCGATGCCGACGGCGAAATCGGCGCCACGATCACCGCGCACCACCTGCTCTACAACCGCAATGCGATCTTCCAGAGCGGGCTGCGACCCCACTGGTACTGCCTGCCAGTGCTCAAGCGCGAGCTGCATCGCGCAGCCCTGATGGCGGCCGCGAGCTCCGGCAATCCGCGTTTCTTTCTCGGCACCGACTCGGCGCCGCATGCCAGGAACGACAAGGAGTCCGAC
>CAYMJJ010000310.1:0-2070 GCA_964390445.1 uncultured Anderseniella sp. | reverse complement strand
GAAAGACGAAGCCGCATGGCCATGAGCAAGATGATGATCGCGAGTGTATGGATCGTGGTGAGCCTGGCGGGACTGGGCATTGCTGTCGTTGGCGGCTGGGTGCTGTACATGCGCAGCATCGACCAGCCGCCATATGAACTGGTGGCGAAGGACGGCAGTATCGAGGTACGCGACTATGGCCGGATGACCGTCGCGGAGGTTACCCGGCAGGGTGACAGGGACAGCGCCGTGCGGGCGGGCTTCGGGCCGCTGGCGCGTTACATCTTCGCCAGGGACCGGGCGGGCGAAAAGATCGCCATGACCGCACCGGTGACCCAGCAACCCGCACAGGACGCAGCAGGTGGCGACACCTGGAAAGTCCACTTCATCATGCCGGAGGGCATGAACCCAGACACATTGCCCAAACCCGCAGACGCCGATGTGCGCCTGCTGATGATCGATCCAACACGACGCGCCGCGATCCGGTTTTCTGGCCGCGCTGATGACGCGCTCATGCAGGCCAACGAGACGGACCTGCGTGCCTGGCTGGATGAGAAGGGATACACCGCAACCGGTCCCGCAATCTATGCCTACTACGACGACCCGTTCACGCCCGGCATGTTCAGACGCAATGAAGTGCTATTCGAGCTCGAGAGATAATGTCATCCGGGAGGCACTCCGCCGGGCTGAAATCAACCGCCTGGATCGCGCATAGATCGAGCGCAGGATAGGCGTGGCCTTTGTGACGGCGTATGTCAGAAACTGGGCACCATCACGCTGCTGCGACCCGAATTACCCGGTTTGATGTGATATCTGGCCGGGCAAGGTCAGCCGTCAGCGCGACGCCTTTTCAGTTGCGTCTCCCGCTCTCGAAGACCGTGCTGACCATCAGCAGCTCCATCAGGTTCTCCCGGTTGATATAGCCTGACAGGGCTCCGGAGGACGATGTCAGGCCCACAACCGCGGCTCCGCTGCGCTGAAGCGCCTCCAGCACCTTGTCGAGCCGCTCGCTCTCGTCGAAAAGGGGAATGTCGCGTTCCATTGCCTCGATGGCCGGTGCAGCACGACCATTCTTCTCCAGGCCAGCGACAAGGGCTTCGCGGGTCAGCACGCCGCGCAACATGCCGGCACCATCGATGACGGGGAACTCATGCTGGGTTGTGCGCAGCAGTGCCTCCGCCGCATCACCAAGGCTCGCGCCGGTATCAAGGCTCTCGAATTTCGTGATCATGGCGTCCCTGGTCCTGATCCGCCTTGCCAGCTCCTGCAGGGAGACGGCCTGGGCCTCACCGCCGGCGGCGAGATAAACGAAAACGGCAACGAAGACCAGAAGCGCATTACCCGAGACAAGCCCGAGGAACCCGAAGGCGAAGGCAGTGAGCTGACCAGTCCTGGCCGCAACATCAGTTGCTTGCTTGCGGCTCATCCTGGTGGACAAGAGCGCGCGCAATACCCGACCGCCATCCATGGGAAAGGCCGGGATCAGGTTGAAGACAACCAGCATGATATTCACTGCCGCCAGCCTGCTCCAGAAACTGGCTTCAGGGCTTTCCATTGATCCCAGCGCCTGTTCGTTGAGCGCCACGCCAAAGCCGAAGATCAGGATCAAGGCGATAGCAACGTTGACCAGCGGACCGGCAAGCGCGACGACGACCTCTTCCCACGGGTTTTCCGGCATCCGCTCCATCTGGGCTACGCCGCCGATCGGCAACAGCGTGATGCGCGGCGTGTGAATGCCATAACGCCGTGCGGCCAGCGTATGACCCAGCTCATGCAGCACCACGCAGCCGAACACCGCAGCAATGAACACGATACCATCAAGGGCAGCAGCACTGCCTCCAACCTGGTAGTGGGCGATACCGATCCAGGCCAGCAGCAGGAAAAAGGTCAGGTGGACCCTGATCTCCGTTTCGCCCAGGCGCAGGATTGGAAACGACCAGTGCATCTGTCAGTTTACCTCTTGTGGTCTTGGCTGGAGCCGGGTTCTGCGGTCACGTGTGGGAGCTATGATCGGCCACCATGATCTGTGACCACCGGAGTTTGCCATCTCGACGCGTGCATGTCTCTTGCTGTTCTGTCGGCACGTCTGCA
>CAYMJJ010000309.1:0-2079 GCA_964390445.1 uncultured Anderseniella sp. | reverse complement strand
TGCCCAGCGCGAAGCCGAAGTCGCCAACGCGGTTCACCACGAACGCCTTGATGGCGGCGGCGTTGGCCGAGGGTTTCTTGTACCAGAACCCGATCAGCAGGTACGACGCCAGCCCCACCCCTTCCCAGCCGAAGAACATCTGCACCAGGTTGTCCGCGGTCACCAGCATCAGCATGGCGAAGGTGAACAGCGACAGGTACGAGAAGAACCGGTTGGGGTGCTCGTCATGGCTCATGTAGCCAATCGAGTAGAGGTGCACGAGCGCAGACACGGTGGTCACCACCACCAGCATGACCGCGGTCAGCGTGTCGATGCGCAGCGCCCAGTCGGCTGCCATGCCGCCAGAGCGGATGAAGTCGAGCACGTGCACCTTGTAGGTGTTTTCATTGATGGCCACGTCGAAGAAGGCGACCCACGACAGCACGGCGGAAATCATCAGCAAGGCGGTGGGCAGATACTGCCCCCAGCCGGGGCCGTGGTGATGGCCGTCATGGTGGTCGTGGGCGGCGTGGTCCTGCGTTCCCTTTAGCAGGGCCGTGCCGAACACGCCGGCCAGGATGGCACCCAGCAGCGGCAGGAATACAATGAGAAGGAAGATGGTGTTCATGGCGATCGATCGGTCCCCGTCAGCCCTTCATCATGTTGATGTCTTCAACCGCGATGGTGCCGCGGTTGCGGAAGTAGGTCACCAGAATGGCCAGGCCAATGGCGGCTTCACCGGCCGCGACCGTCAGCACCAGCAGCGCGAACACCTGGCCGACGAGGTCGTTCAGGAACGACGAGAACGCCACCAGGTTGATATTGACGGCAAGCAGCATCAACTCGATCGACATCAGGATGATGATGACGTTCTTGCGGTTGAGAAAAATGCCGAAGATGCCAATCGTGAACAGGATCGCGGCAACGGTGAGATAGTGTCCAAGTCCTATGGTCATGGTCAGATCCCCTGCCCCGGTTTCACCTTGCGCACTTCGATGGCGGTTGCCGGCGAGCGTGCATTCTGGGCCGCGATGTCCTGGCGCTTGACGCCTTCCTTGTGGCGCAGCGTCAGCACGATGGCGCCGATCATGGCGACCAGCAGCACAAGACCGGCCATCTGGAAGAAGAAGATGTAGCGGGTGTACAGCAACGCCCCGAGCGCTTCGGTATTGCTGATCCCGGTGGCTGGTGCCGGTGTCGGTGCGGTCACCGTCTGCAAGGCCTCGGGCGCGAATGCCCAGCCGCCAATGACCAGCGCCAGTTCGGTGAACAGGATCAACCCGATCACTATGCCAAACGGGGCGTAGTTGAGGATACCGGAGCGCAACTCGGAAAAGTCCACGTCGAGCATCATCACCACGAACAGGAACAGCACGGCCACCGCGCCCACGTAGACGACGACGAGGATCATCGCCAGGAATTCAGCGCCCAGCAGGATGAACAGGCCGGACGCATTGAAGAAGGTCAGGATGAGGAACAGCACCGAGTGGACGGGATTGCGCGAGACAATCACCATCACCGCAGACGCTATCGCGATGGACGCGAACAGATAGAAAAATGCGGCAGACACTGCCATTGCTTCAACCCCTGTCTCCGGGCCTTGTCAGCCCAATTCCCTCTTTGTGGCGCAGTCGGCCCGCACTCAGCGGTACGGTGCGTCCATGGCGATGTTGGCTGCCAGTTCACGTTCCCAGCGGTCACCGTTGGCCAGCAGCTTTTCCTTGTTGAACAGCAGTTCTTCGCGGGTCTCGGTGGCAAATTCGAAGTTCGGACCTTCCACGATGGCATCCACCGGGCAGGCCTCCTGGCAGAAGCCGCAGTAGATGCACTTGACCATGTCGATGTCGTAGCGGGTGGTGCGGCGGGTGCCGTCATTGCGGCGCGGACCTGCCTCGATGGTGATGGCCTGCGCCGGGCAGATTGCCTCGCACAGCTTGCACGCGATGCAGCGCTCCTCGCCGTTGGGATAGCGGCGCAATGCATGCTCGCCCCGGAAGCGCGGGCTGACCGGGCCTTTCTCGAACGGATAGTTGATGGTGGCCTTGGGCGCAAAGAAGTAGCGCATCGACATGAAGAACGCGTCGATGAACTCTTTCAGGA
>CAYMJJ010000308.1:0-2079 GCA_964390445.1 uncultured Anderseniella sp. | reverse complement strand
GTCGCGCTGTTCACCCAGTACTTGTGAAACACCTTCGCGCCCTGCATGAGCGACGAAACGTACTCGCCTTCGACCACCTCATGCGGCGCGCCGTCGATCGCTTCCTCACCACATACGGAACTGGAGGCGGTGGCAGAATCTTCGCGCAGCCGGTTCCTCGCCGCGGCCGGGTCACTGGCCGCATCAAGCTCGCGGATCAACGTCCACGCCTTGCCATCTGCTGAGGTGTACATCTTGCGGTCACGAAACAGCACCCACGTGTCGCCCATGTTCTTCAGCGGCTGCATAAGGCCGTCGCCTGTATCGGGACCGGTGGAATAGAAATAATTCTCGGTTGTATTACCCGCAAAGGTTTGCGTGACGTGGATGCGCACAGGCTCTTTCGAGGCGTTGCCGCCAACCAGCAATTCCCTGAAACGTTCCAGGCAAGCCGCGTCATCAGCATGTGCAGACCCAGCAGCGCCGATCAGCCCGATGAAGGCCGCGCCAAGCGCCACGGCAATCTGCCTCATGCTCATTCTCCGAGGTAACGCATGTGAGCCCAGCCGACGATACCGCGCCACGAGATGCGGCACCAGTTGCCGCGGCACGGCCCCAGGCAATGCACGCCGGTGCCGTATGGTGGAATTTCACCGATTATGCGGCTGCTGGATGTGGGGCGGCTGCGGATATTCAGCACATCCCAGTCAGCAACGCCGCGCACCCGGTAAGTGTCCGGCCCATGTGCACAGTCATATCTCTGCGCCTGTGCCGGGACTGTTGCTGCTGGAAATGACAACATGATCGCGGCACAAGCTGCAACTACTGCAAATCCAATACGCTTCATCTCGTACAACCCTTCAAACCTTGCAACTCTCTGCTTTCCCCGGCTCAATCAAACCCGAAAATTGCCGGTAACGTCAACCATTCGTGATGGCTGTACGAATGGTCATGGGACTGGCAAACGATTACGTATGCCCTGGAACAGTACGAGGACATATTCGCGACGATGCCCCTGCCCCCACTCGATACAACAGGTCTGCCGCTGCACGTGCGCCTGCGCGCCCGCATCATTGAAAGACTGGTCGCGCGCCGGAACGCCCGCGCCGAGGCAACACTCATGTCGATGCCGTGGTTTGCCCACGCCATCACCGAATATGCGAAGGTGTCCAATGTGACCGGCGCGTCCATGTCGGACTACCTGACGCTGTATCAGGAGGTGCGCACGAGGCGCCCGCGCGAGGTGCTGGAGTTCGGCACCGGGTTCACCACCGTGGTCATGGCCCATGCGCTGATCGAGAATGCAAACGAGGGTGCGGCCCTGGGCAGGATCACCTCGATGGAAGAACACGAAGGCTGGACGGCGACCGCGCTCAATGCCTTGCCGGCCGATGTGGCCCATGTGGTCGAAATCATCCACTCACCCAAGATCGACGGGTTCTACAAGATGTTTCGCGGCGTGCAGTACACCGAGATCCCCGACCGGCCCTACGATTTCGTGTTTTCCGACGGGCCGGAGCGGCACTCGCCGGTCAACAATGACAAGCTGTTCGACCTCGACCTGATCCACGTGGTGCGCCGGTCAGATACGCCCATCCACGCGGTGGTCGACAACCACTACCTGACATTCTACGTGCTGCAGAAGGTGTTTGGCACAAGGCTGGCGCGCTACTCGGTATCACACCGGCTGATGTTTGTCGGCCCCGTCACGCGCCACGACGTTCGCCACCTGCGGAAGGAAAACTTCGTGCCGGACCTGCGCCTTGCGGGCACGACGGAACTGAAGCTGCGCATGGCGCTGGATGACGAGCCTTACCCGGAAGACAGCACCTGCTGACGATCAGTCGTCGCGCGTGGCCTTGATCACGGCGGCGGCGGTTGCCTGCATTATTTCAAGGTAGTCGGCGTACTGGTCCTTGGAAAGAATGCGCTTCATCTGCTGCTTCTCCCAGGCTTCAACGGCCTGGAGCTCGGTAGACGCCGCCCTCAACTTGTCGAAGTCTGGCTTGGCCCGGGGATTGATGCCGTACTTGCCGAACACCTTGATGATGGCAACCTCGGATTTGTCGAGTATCGCCTTGACCTTGGCAGCCTGTGCCG
>CAYMJJ010000307.1:0-2081 GCA_964390445.1 uncultured Anderseniella sp. | reverse complement strand
GGCGCAAAGAAGTAGCGCATCGACATGAAGAACGCGTCGATGAACTCTTTCAGGAACAGGCTTTTTGCAGCTTGGGCTAGGTTCATGGGTTCAGGTCCAGATTGCTCATGGTGCAAGGTCGAAGAAGACGATTACACCGGCCGTGATGACGACCCATGCCAGCGAAATGGGCAGGAACACCTTCCAGCCCAGCCGCATCAGCTGGTCATAGCGATAGCGCGGTACGAACGCCTTCACCATGGCGAACATGAAGAACACCAGCAGCGTCTTGCCGAGGAACCAGAACACGCCCGGCACCCAGTTGAGCGGCGGCACGTCCAGCGGCGGCAGCCATCCACCCAGGAACAGGATGGTCGTCAGCGCACACATCAGCGAGATCGACACGTACTCGCCCAGCATGAACAGCATGTAGGGTGTCGATGAATATTCAACCATGAAGCCGGCCACCAGTTCCGATTCAGCTTCCGGCAGGTCGAACGGCGGACGATTGGTCTCGGCCAGCGCCGAGATGAAGAAGATCACGAACATCGGCAGCAAAGGCAGCCAGTACCAGTCGAGGAACGAGCCGGGCAAGCCGAGCCAGGTGCCGATGCCGGTAGACTGGCTGGTGACGATCCCGGTCAGGTTGAGCGTGCCTGCACACATCAGCACCGTCACGATGACGAAGCCGATGGACACCTCGTAGGACACCATCTGCGCAGCAGAGCGCAGCGCGCCAAGGAACGGGTACTTCGAGTTGGAGGCCCAGCCGCCCATGATCACGCCATAGACGCCAAGCGACGAAATGGCGAACAGGAACAGGATGCCGACGTTGATATCGGCAACCACCCAGCCTTCGTTGACCGGCACCACCACCCAGGCGCTGAGCGCCAGGATACAGGTTACAAGTGGTGCGATCAGGAACACCCCCTTGTTGGCGCCATCGGGAATGACGACTTCCTTGAACACGAACTTCAGCATGTCCGCGAACGACTGGAACAGCCCCCACGGGCCGACCACGTTGGGCCCGCGGCGCATCTGCACGGCAGCCCAGATCTTGCGGTCGGCGTAGACCAGGTAGGCGACGATGATCAGCACGGACACCAGCAACGCAAGCGATTGCAGCACGATGAAACCGACGGTCATGAGCAGTTCGTTCATGTCTGGTCCCTACTCCGCTGCCTGCTTGTGCGCGTTCAGGCGCATCGCCGAGCACTCGGCCATGATGCGCGAGGCGCGCGCGATCGGGTTGGTCAGGTAGAAATCCCTGACCGGGCTTTCGAACGCCTTGGCAGCCATCTTGCCGCCAGCGGACACCAGGCCGCCCAGCAGCGAGGCATCGGCCGTCTCGACCTCGTCAAGCGCGGCGAGGTGCGGCGCGGCCTTGTATATCTCGCTGCGCAGGTGATCGAGGTTGTCAAAACCCAGGTTGACATCGAGATGGCCCGCCAGCGCGCGGATGATCGACCAGTCCTCGCGTGCATCACCGGGCGGGAAGTTGGCCCGGCGCGCCATCTGCGGGCGTCCCTCGGTGTTGACGTAAATCGCGGATTTCTCGGTGTAGGTCGCGCCCGGCAGGATGACGTCGGCACGGTGTGCGCCGGCATCGCCGTGACTGCCCTGGTAGATTACGAAAGCCTCGCCCAGCGCGGCCATGTCGATCTCGTCTGCACCGAGCAGATACACAACCTCGATCTCACCCGACTTCGTGCTCTTCAAGATGGCGGCGGTGTCCTTGCCGCCCGGCAGCGTCGGCAGCGCGCACACGTCCAGCGCACCGACGCGCCCAGCCGCTGTGTGCAGCACGTTGAAGCCGTTCCAGTCATCCTTGATCACGCCGATGGCCTGAGCCGCCTTCATGGCGGTGGCGAGAACGGCCTTGCCGTCCGGACGAGCCAGCGCGCCCTGCCCGATAATGAACATCGGCTTGTTGGCCTTGGCAGACTTGTGCCGGGACATCTCGTCCAGCGCGGCCGGACCGTCGCCCAGATAGGCATAGGGATAGGTCAGGTCGGCGCGCTCGCCGATGACGCCAATGTGCACGTTGCCGGCCAGGTAGCGCTTGCGGATGCGCGAGTTCAGCACCGGTGCTTCAAGGCGCG
>CAYMJJ010000306.1:0-2091 GCA_964390445.1 uncultured Anderseniella sp. | reverse complement strand
ACGCGTGCGCGGGGTGCGCGTGAGGACCACCTTCCTCGGTGCCCATGCCGTGCCGGTCGAGTACAAGGATCGCGCCGACGAATACATTGACGAGGTCTGCATCCCCGCACTTGAAGCCGCCCACGCCGAAGGGCTGGCGGATGCGGTGGACGGGTTCTGCGAGGGCATTGCGTTCTCGCCTGACCAGATCGAGCGCGTGTTCATCAAGGCCCGCGAGCTTGGCCTGCCGGTCAAGCTTCATGCCGAACAATTGTCCAACCTCGCCGGCGCGAAGCTGGCGGCGAGGTATGGTGCCTTGTCGGCGGACCATCTCGAATACCTGGACGAGGACGGCGTGAAGGAGATGGCTGCATCCGGCATGGTCGCCGGCATCGTGCCCGGTGCATTCTATACGTTGCGTGAAACGCAATTGCCGCCGATCGCCCTGTTGCGCAAGCACGGCGTGCCGATGGCGGTCGCTACCGACTGCAACCCCGGGTCATCGCCCATGACCTCGCTGCTACTCGCCATGAACATGGCCTGCACCCTGTTCCGCATGACACCGGAAGAGGCGCTGGCAGGCGCTACCCGCAATGCTGCAAAGGCGCTCGGCCTTGCTGACTGCGGCACCATTGAAACGGGCAAGCGCGCTGACCTCGCCGTGTGGAACATCGAACACCCGGCAGAGCTTTCCTATCGAATTGGATTCAACCCGCTGCATGAGCGGATGTACGCGAGCGACAAATGACTTCTATCACTCTCACACCCGGACAGGCGACGCTGGACCAGCTTCGGCAAGTCTATCGCGCCGGGCTTTCCGCAAGGCTGGATGATGCCACCCGCCCGGCGGTCGACCGCGCGGCGCAACAGGTCGCGGATGCCGTCAAGGGCGGCGACCCGGTCTATGGCGTGAACACCGGGTTCGGCAAGCTTGCATCGGTCAAGATCAGGCCCGAGGACACCGCCACCCTCCAGCGCAATCTCATCCTGTCGCACTGCGCCGGTGTTGGCGATCCGATGCCTGAGCACATCACCCGGCTGATGATGACGCTGAAGCTGTTGTCGCTGGGCCGTGGCGCATCCGGCGTACGCTGGCGGGTGATCGAGCAGCTACAGGACATGCTGGCAAAAGGCGTGACACCAATTGTGCCGCAGCAAGGCTCGGTTGGTGCATCCGGCGACCTTGCGCCGCTCGCCCACATGGCGGCGGTGATGATGGGCGAAGCCGAAGCCTGGTTCGACGGCAAGACAATGCCCGCCGACGATGCGCTAAAGGCCGCCGGGTTGACGCCTGTCGTGCTCATCGCCAAGGAAGGCCTGGCACTGATCAACGGCACGCAATTTTCGACCGCCTACGCACTCGCCGGCCTGTTCGAGGCGCGTCGTCTCGCAGAAGCGGCCATCGTCACCTCGTGCCTGTCCACCGATGCGATCATGGGCTCCACAGCGCCACTGCAACCCGAGATCCACGAGCTTCGCGGCCATCGCGGCCAGATCGACGTGGCGGCTGCCATGCGGGCATTGATGGACGGGTCAGAAATTCGCGAGAGCCACCGCGAGGGCGATACCCGCGTGCAGGACCCGTACTGTATCCGCTGCCAGCCGCAGGTGACCGGTGCTGCCATCGACCTGATCCGCCAGGCCGGCCGCACGCTGGAGATCGAGGCCAATGCCGTCACCGACAATCCGCTGGTGCTGGAAGGCGCGGGGCTGATCGTATCCGGCGGCAATTTCCATGCTGAACCCGTCGCGTTTGCCGCTGACATCCTCGCTCTGGCCGTCGCCGAGATCGGGGCGATTTCGCAGCGCCGGATTGCGATGATGGTGGACCCGGCGCTGTCGTTCGACCTGCCGCCGTTCCTGACCCCTGACCCCGGCCTGAACTCCGGCTACATGATTGCCGAGGTGACGACCGCCGCGCTGATGAGCGAAAACAAGCACCTCGCCAATCCGTGCTCGACGGACTCGACGCCCACCTCCGCCAACCAGGAAGACCACGTGTCGATGGCCGCCCACGGGGCGCGCCGGCTTTTGCGGATGACGCCCAACCTGGCCAGCATTCTGGGCGTGGAACTGCTATGCGCGTCTCAAGGCATCGAGTGCCGCGCGCCG
>CAYMJJ010000305.1:0-2092 GCA_964390445.1 uncultured Anderseniella sp. | reverse complement strand
CGGGAACAGGCTCTTCAGTGCCATGGTCGTTTACCTCGATCGTGTGGCGCCGAACAGTTAATAGACTGCGTTCCGCGATACTGAATCAACGGGCGCGCGTAATAGCAACGGGTGGTTAACATAGTCGGGCCGCAAAAAATGCTATTGAAGTCAGCACTTTATACAATTTCTCGCGATTTTTCCACGTAATATCGTTGCCGCGGTTTTATCACGCCATGCTACTTTGATGCAGCTTGTGAAACGCATTGTCGAGGACGGCATTGGCATCCATCAATGAATCCCCCAGGCTTCGGGATCAGTTCAGGGCCGTGATTCGCACGCGGCGCTACAGTATCCGCACCGAGAAATCGTACTGGTATTGGACCCGCTGCTACATCCGCTTTCATGGTCTTCGCCATCCCGCGACGATGGGGCCGGAGGAGGTGCGACAGTTCCTGAGCTGGCTGGCGGTACGGCGAAACGTGGCAGCGGCCACGCAGAACCAGGCTTTGAACGCCCTGGTGTTTCTTTACGACAAAGTGTTGCAGCAACCGCTCGGCAATATTGGCGAAGCCGTCCGCGCGAAGCGGCCGCCCCGGCTGCCGTGCGTCCTGACGCATGCGCAGGCCATGGCCATAATTGCGTCGCTGGGGGCGCCATACCGGCTACTGGCCTCGCTGATGTACGGCTCCGGGTTGCGTGTCGTCGAGTCGGTCCGCTTGCGCGTCAAGGACCTGGATTTTTCACGATGTGTCATCACGGTGCGCAGCGGCAAGGGTGGCAAGGACCGCACTACGTTACTTCCGGAAAGCCTCAGCGATGCGCTTCGCGAACACGTTGCAAGCATTCGTGACCGCCACCTTGCGGACGCCGGCGCAAACCGGATTCCGGTGACACTCCCCTTTGCGCTCGCGCGAAAGTATCCGGGCGCCGCCTGTGCGCTGCCATGGCAATGGCTGTTTCCATCCGCCGGACTGTGCCGCGATGAGCGCGGCAGGGTCGTGCGCCATCACCTCCACACCAGCAGCGTGCAGAAAGCGGTCAAGGCCGCGGTCATCCGGGCAAAGGTTGACAAGCCGGCGGGTTGTCACACTTTCAGGCACACGTTTGCGACCGAGCTGCTACGCCGCGGCAGCGACATCCGCACCGTGCAGGAATTACTCGGCCACAGGGATTTGCGGACCACACAGATTTACACCCACGTACTGGGGCAGGGATTCGCCGGGGTTCGCAGTCCGCTGGGATGATCGTGCAATCTGTCGTTGCCCGGGCTTACTGAAGTACATGCGGCCCGCGATGGCCCAACTACTCGTTCTCCCCGCGCACTCTCAGATCCACGTTGCCGTCCAGATCTTCCGTGGTTTCGATCAGGATCGGCCGGCAACAGACCTGGCAGTCCTCGACGTAGCTCTGGTCGGGTACCGACTCGTCGACGAGCACGACAATGCTCTCGCCACAGTAAGGGCAGTCGATGAGTTGTTCAAAGAGACCGCTCATCTACCAGCGATGCAGTTTTGCGCCGGTACCGGCGGGGAAGCTGGATTCCTCCAGCGCGAGCTCGACATAGCCTGCGGTACCGGTGAGTGCCGCGAAGTCGCCCGAGGTGTTCGTATGCACAGGCATCGCCAGTGTCTGGCCACCGACAGCGGACACGAGCTTCACGGGCAGGAAATAGGTCAGCGCCGGGCCAAATGTGACCGCCTGCGCGAGGCTCGCAAACTCGGGAGGTGCGGCACGCAGTCCCGCAGCACGATGCAGTGCAGGCACCACATACTGGCGGCAGCAGACCAGTGCCGAGACCGGGTTGCCGGGCAACGCGAATACGGCCTGGCCGTTGGGCCCCATGCCGAACCACATCGGCTTGCCGGGCCGCTGGCTGACTTTGTGAAAGATCACCTCCACGCCGAGTTCCTTCAGTACTTGAGGCACATAGTCCGCCTTGCCCATAGACACGCCACCGGACAGGATCAATACGTTGGCAACATCAAGGTGTTCAGCGATGCGCTGCTTCAACAACGCCGGTTCGTCAACGACGTGATCGTGGGCGCAATTCGTGTAGCCGTGCTGCTCGAGCAACGCGACCATGGCCGGGCCGTTCGACATCCGGATCTGG
>CAYMJJ010000304.1:0-2106 GCA_964390445.1 uncultured Anderseniella sp. | reverse complement strand
TCGATGCCGTCTCCCGCGTCGCGGGTCAGCGCGTTCTGCACCGCTTCCAGGTTGTGCGTTTCAGGTGCCTTCAGGCTGGCCGCATCGACGCCGAAGCCCAAGTCTACCTTTTCCAGCCGGGGCGCGAGCAGCCGTTCCAAATGATCTGCCCTGGCAGAGGCTCGGCTCAGGCCCGCCTGCACGATCACCCGTGATCCATCGGCCCGGTACAAGGCCAGCTCGAGGAAGGTGGCACCTTCCCCCGCCCGGGTCAGCTTCATCGACAACGCCTTGCACAGGTGTGCCAGCAACCCGGTGATGCCGTCATGGCTGGTCAACGGTTCCATCACCGCATGGCGCACGGCAAATTCGACCAGCGGTGACAGCGGTGATAGCGGCGTGCGGGCAAGGCCCAGGGCCAGGTCCAGCCGCTGCATCAGCCAGGCATGACGGTCCCTGGCGCGGAACCGGCGGGCCAGGCTGGCGCGCGGCATATCGTAGAGCTGGCCGATGCGCTTCAGCCCGGCGCGGCGCAAGGTGATGATGGTATCGGTGTCCAGGTCGAGCGCCTCGACGGGCAGTTGCGCCAGGGCGGTGCGTTCAGCCCCTTCGCCCACGATCACGCTGCCAAGCTGGCCGAACCGGGCGATGGCGCGCGCGGCATGGGGGGTGCCGGCAAGGCCGGGCCGGGCGGTCATGTTCAACTTGCCGAAGCGGCCGGTCATGTCGGCGACCAGCATGGCTTCACCGCCGAACAGGTGCGCCACCCCGGTCACATCGAGCAGCAGCCCGTCGGGCGGGTCCATCGACACCCACGGGCTCCAGCGTTCGGCCCAGCGGGCCATGCGCAACAGGCTGGCGGCATCCCCGGCAGGCTCGTGCACGCCGGAGGCGAGGTCGGGCACCTTTGCGCGGGCATCGGCGAGGCGTTCGCCGGGGGTGAGCCCGCGCGCACGCGCCTCGTCGTTGCAGGCGGTCAGCTTAAGTCCGCGCGGTCCCGCCGTGACCAGTACGAACGGTACGCTGGCCGACAGCAACGGGCTGTCCTGCCGCGTCGCCGTCAGGGTGCGTTTCAGCCGTTCGATCGGCAGATGGGGAAACCAGAGAGAAACGATGCGTTGCATGATGCCAGTCCACGGTCCAGGTGCCGGGTCTTCCGCCCCGGCTGCGGATGAGGGAAACGCGCCAGCAGGGGTTGCCCGGTGCGGTGGGGTCGTGAGGGTGCGGGCGCGAGGGCGCGGGCGAGACCTGCCAGCGGGTGCGGGCTGCCGTGGTGCCGTCACGCGGGCGGGTAAACACCATCAGGCATGGCGTTTCGCCCTCGTGGGCGGCCAGCATGGCGCGGCGGGTGGCGGTCAGGTCGAAGCGGTCATGGTCACCGTCACACACCACCATGGAGACCGCACCAGAGCGCAGTGCCTCCTCGATGGTCCACAGTACCGCTGCCGGCTTGCGCAGCGAAACGGTCAGCAGCCGCTGGTGGGTCAGTCCGAAGCGGGCAAGGCCATGCCCGTACAGCCTGCCGTACTCGCACACGTCGCCCAGCGCGCGCACCCACAGCACAGGCCGGGCTTGCGCTGCTTCGGGCAGGGCGCACAGGCGGCGGGCGGCAAGGGCTGCGGCAAAGCCAAGTGCGGCGGGGGCGTCGCCATAGGCATTCGCCACCACCTCGTGCACGCCATTGCACTCAAGCCCGGCCTGCGGCAAGCGCGCATCCATGCTGGCCAACCCGGTGCACCACTGCGCCAGTCCACGGCCGGCTGGGCCGGTATCTGCGTGTTCGTCCAGCGCCGGGCCGTCGCCTGCAATGCGGTCGATGGTGCCCCTGAGGCGGCCGATCAGCCGGGCGCGTGCTTCCGCATCCAGCCGGTTGACGGCCGGGCGGGGGGCATTTTGCAGGTTGCAGGCATAAGCCCGGCCCGTCATTGCAGACCTCCGTCGCGATCAGAATTGTTCCTGTTTTGTTCTAGATCGGAGCATGCGATGGAGTCAATGACCAAGGAGTTAATTCATATGCCAGATTGCGAAATTGAGTGCTGCAGCAAAGCTGACCCAGGCCAGGTAGGGCACGAACATCCAGCCCGCCTGGCGGTCAATGCGCCAGAACAGCACCATGGTGACCACGAT
>CAYMJJ010000303.1:0-2186 GCA_964390445.1 uncultured Anderseniella sp. | reverse complement strand
GTCATACCCCACCGTCTAATTTTTTTCCGGGCCGAAAACTGTCTCATTGCCAGAATTTCAGCGGCAACACCGCAGCAAGCCAGCAGAAACCCGAGACATTCCCTGGCACTGCCGATACCCGAATGAAAGTAGGAGAGAGTGGTGACCCACTCAGTCTGCCGCGAACGGGTCTCAGTCCCGATCAATGCCGTCGTCAGCAAGCCCAGCACAATAGGCAACCAGCCGGTCAAGTACTTCATGAGCGGGCGGTACTGGGCGGTAAGCCCTGATGCCGGGCCTGAAGATTTCGGCTTCCGTTTCGGAATGACGTTTCTGTTTCCGGCCGGCAGCAGGTAGCAGGGTCGACCAGAGTTCAAAATTCTGCGTGCCAGGATGTTACCCTGCGCATGCGGTGATCAGGAATAGACATGTCCATCCCAGGGAATAATGTTGCAGTGCCCTGGCGGCGTGTCCGAGCAACTGCAGGCAGAAAGTAGCACTATGCCCACGTTGGCGCGGTGGCCGGGTCGGCACCGCTTTTGGCGCGAAGAGGTCATGCCAAGCGAGTCAAACGAATGTCAGCACCGGGTCAATTGCGGCCAGTTTTGATCTCCGCTGAGAATGTCTGCTCTGTCCCCGATAGCTGCCTGTTTTCGGCGCAGCCTGAGTAGTTCGGTTAGTGTTATTAGCTGCCGGCAACGTTCATGGCCAGGTGTCAGGCCGGGCCGGGCTTGCCGGCGATGCGTGACCAGACGGGCTGAATGACATGATTTGCCAGGGGAATGAGCGCCGCGCCAACGGCAAGGCCGAACACCCCGTCCAGCGTTGCCTTGGTCAGCCATTCCACCACGGCGCTTGCTTGCGGCATCAGGCCGGCCATGGCCTTTGCAAGGTCATGGATATGGTGGCCAAGCCAGCCGTATCCCAGCACTTCCAGTCCGTGGATGATGATCGAACCGCCAACCCACAGCATGGCGGCCGTTCCAACGGTGGTCAGCAGCTTCAGGAAGCCGGGCATGGCCTTGACGACACCGCGGCCCATGCTGCGGGTCAGCGACAGGCGGCCCCGTTCCGCCATGTGGAGCCCGGCGTCGTCGGCCTTCACGATCAGGGCCACGCTGCCATATACCAGCACGGTGATGCCGATGCCCACGGCGGCAAGGGTGGCGGCTTCCGTCCAGATGTTGCTTTTCGGAATGTTGGCCAGCGCGATGGTCATGATCTCGGCAGACAGGATGAAGTCGGTCTTGATCGCGCCCATGGCCTTCTGCTCCTCCAGGTGGAGCGGATCTCCGCCGGGGTCGATCGGCACCGGCTTTCCCTCCGCATGCGCCTTGCTGGCGGCAAGCGAGTGAACCACCTTCTCCGCACCCTCGAAGCACAGGTATGCTCCGCCGATCATCAGCAGCGGCGTGATGGCCCAGGGTGCGAACGACGTCAGCAGCATGCCGGCAGGCAACAGGAACAGCAGCTTGTTCTTCAGCGAGCCCTTGGCAATGCGCCACACGATCGGGAGCTCGCGCGAGGCGTCGAAGCCGCGCAGGTATTTCGGCGTCACCGCGGCGTCATCGATTGCGGCGCCTGCTGCCTTGGCGCCGGCCTTGGCTGCCTGGCCGGCAATGTCGTCCACCGACGCCGCCGCCACCTTGGCGATTGCAGCGACATCGTCCAGCAGGGCAATCAGGCCACTCATCGATCCATCCCCCTTGGTGCGCGATGGCAGGATGCATGCGGGCTTTCGCTAAGCCGGCCTGCCACCGCGACGATGCAGATCATGCCGCGACGATAGCGGTGGTGCCCGCAGTTTCAAACCCATATCGCCACTGGCCGACGCATTGACCCATACGCGCTTGCGCCGCTGATAAGGCTGACCGCCCTGCTCTGCTTTGAACATGGCAATCTAGCTCGTCAAGCTTGGTCAGGAACTTCTGCCTGCGCAGCTGTGCAGGCGGCAGCGAAGTCTTCTCAGGCAGCGCCACCAGCTTCAATCTTTCAAGAGTTTTCATCGTGTTGCTCCTTTGCATCAGCTTGGGACAACAGTGTTTGGTTGATTGGCGAAAAGGTCGACCGAAAGATGACCGGTGGCTAAAGAGGCCATTTCTAGGATTGCTACGACGCGGCTGGACAAATCCAGCGAGTTTCTAAAATAGCTCATGTCCGCTTATAGGAGTGAAGCAGACTCTCTCAGCGGCAATCAAAACCGGCCG
>CAYMJJ010000302.1:0-2199 GCA_964390445.1 uncultured Anderseniella sp. | reverse complement strand
TCATCCGTGAGCATCCGGTGCTGCTGAACCGCGCACCGACGCTGCACCGCCTCGGTATCCAGGCATTCGAACCGGTGCTGATCGAGGGCAAGGCCATCCAGCTTCACCCGTTGGTCTGCGCCGCCTTCAACGCCGACTTCGACGGCGACCAGATGGCCGTGCACGTGCCGCTCTCGCTGGAAGCCCAGCTTGAAGCCCGCGTGCTGATGATGTCGACCAACAACGTCCTGCACCCTGCAAACGGCCAGCCGATCATCGTGCCGTCGCAGGATATCGTGCTGGGCCTGTACTACGTTTCCCAGATGAAGGAAAACGAGCCGGGCGAGGGCATGGCGTTCGGTGACATGGCCGAAGTCGAGCACGCGCTCAACGCCGGTATCGTCACCCTTCACACCAAGATCAAGGGCCGTTTCAAGTTCCTCGATGAAGAGGGCAACCCGGTGTCGCGTATCTATGAAACGACGCCGGGCCGCCTCAAGATCGGCGAACTTCTGCCGAAGCAGCCGGGCATGTCGCTCGAATTGTGCAACAAGCTGCTGACCAAGCGCGAAATCTCCAAGATGATCGACGGCGTGTATCGCGCCTGCGGTCAGAAGGAGAGCGTGATCTTCTGTGACCGCATTATGGGCCTGGGCTTCTACAACGCCTACAAGGCAGGCATTTCCTTCGGCAAGGATGACATGGTCATCCCCGAAACCAAGGACAAGCTGGTCAATGAAACCCGTGAACTCGCTCTCGAGTACGAGCAGCAGTACAACGACGGTCTCATCACCCAGGGCGAGAAGTACAACAAGGTCGTCGACGCCTGGGCCAAGTGCACCGACAAGGTGGCTGACGAGATGATGTCGCGCATTTCCGCCGTCCAGATTGACGAGGTGACGGGCCGTGAAAAGCCGGTCAATTCGATCTACATGATGGCGCATTCCGGTGCACGTGGTTCGCCTGCCCAGATGAAACAGCTTGGCGGCATGCGTGGCCTCATGGCCAAGCCGTCAGGTGAGATCATCGAGACGCCGATCATCTCGAACTTCAAGGAAGGCCTGACCGTTCTTGAGTACTTCAACTCCACCCACGGTGCCCGCAAGGGTCTTGCGGATACGGCGTTGAAGACCGCCAACTCGGGCTACCTTACCCGTCGTCTGGTTGACGTGGCGCAGGACGCCATCATCTCCGAGGAAAACTGCGGCACGAAGAACTCGATCACTGCGCGCCCGATCATCGATGCCGGTGAAATCATCGCCTCGCTTGGCTCGCGCGTTCTTGGCCGCACCACGGCCGAAGACGTGCTGCATCCGCAGACCAATGAGGTGATCGTTCCGGAGGGCCGTGAAATCACCGAAGAAGATGTCGACCGGATCGAGGATGCCAACATCCAGGAATTCCGCATCCGTTCGGTGCTGACCTGTGAAACCAGGATCGGCGTATGCGCCCGCTGCTATGGCCGTGACCTTGCACGCGGTACCCCGGTCAACCTCGGTGAGGCCGTCGGCGTCATTGCCGCGCAGTCCATCGGCGAGCCGGGCACCCAGCTCACCATGCGTACCTTCCACATCGGCGGTACGGCACAGGTGCTCGATGAGTCGTTCGTGGAATCCAACCATGAGGGCATTGTGCGCCTGCGCAATTCCAACGTGGTGACGGACTCGACCGGCCGCACCATCACGCTGGGCCGGAGCGTGTCACTTGTCATCGAGGATGAGCAGGGCCATGAACGCGCTGTCCACAAGCTGACCCAGGGCGCGCGCCTGTTCGTCAACGAAGGCGACAAGATCAAGCGTGGCATGCGTCTGGCCGAGTGGGATCCTTACACCCGCCCGATCATGACCGAAGTCGAAGGCATCATCGAGTTCGAAGATGTGGTGGATGGCGTGTCGGTGCAGGAAGTTACGGAAGAGTCGACCGGCATCACCAACCGTGTGGTGGTGGACTGGCGGTCCAGCCCACGTGGCCAGGACCTGCGTCCTGCGATCGTCATCAAGGACAAGAAGGGTGAACTGCTGAAGCTGCCGCGTGGCGGTGAAGCCCGTTACCTTCTGTCGGTTGATGCGGTCCTGTCGGTTGAACCGGGCTCCGGTGTGAAGGCAGGCGACGTGCTTGCCCGTATTCCACTGGAAAGTGCAAAGACCCGCGACATCACCGGCGGTCTGCCGCGTGTGGCGGAACTGTTCGAGGCACGCCGCCCGAAGGATCACGCGATCA
>CAYMJJ010000301.1:0-2199 GCA_964390445.1 uncultured Anderseniella sp. | reverse complement strand
TTGCATTCGACGGCGGCGTGAACCTCGGTTTGCTGGCCGAAGAGTACAGGTTCGATCTGCCTGCCGCCTACCGCGACCTGACGGCGGCGCAAGCCTTCGAGCAGGAGTACGGCGAGCTTTTGAGTGCCGGCGACCGGCTTCAACTGGACAACATGGAACTGGTGGTGGTGGAACTGGCCGGCGATACCGCCTTGCGGGTGGTGCTGGAACTGCCGGAAGAACCCGAGTGGCAGGATCGCGTCAGGGACCACCTGGCCAGGCTGGCGGTCCGGCTGCGAACCAGGCACCGTCAAAAGGAGAAGACGTAGACCTTGCGCAGGTCCTGGGTAATGTCCCAGCGGCCTGACCAGCCCCTGGGCAGGGTGACGACAGTACCGGCACCGATCGTGTGCACCCGGCCATCCTGGTCGGTGATCATGCCGGCCCCCGACACGATGTAGCAGACCTCGGTGTTGGGCCGGTTCTTGATGGTCCAACCACCCGGCGTACATTGCCAGATGCCGCTCTCGACCCCGTCACTCGAATACAGCGGGCACAGCGATACTTCGGGCCTGCCGGAATCATAACCGGCACGGACGCCGGCTGGCGACAGCTTGGCAGTAGAGGGGGCGGTGACCGCCATCATGGCAGGTTGGGCAAGCATTGACTGTTTTTCCTCGCGAACGGAACTGCACGCAAGGATAGTAAACAACCTGTCAAAATTCAATTAATGCGTGTGCCTAGCCGTAGGCCGCAACCCCAGGGCACGATCAGCCAAGCGGCACGGCCTGCTTTGGCGTGTACCAGCTTTTCTGGTGGTGAAGGTGGGCCAGTACGTCGTTGATTTCGCGGGCGCTGGCCACGGCATTGTTGCAGTCAGGCTTGGCAACCCGGCTCATTTCGGTGCGCAAGGCATCCTCGATGATGGAAAGCTGCCTGGGATTCAACCGGAACGACGGATTGTAGCTCATGCGGGTCTCCTTGCGGTGCGGGGAAGTGACAGGACGATGATTCATTCACTGACCTCATATTACCATGCGTTTTCCTGATGGTGCATCAGGAAAATGTCTGGAAGCAGGCGCGCAAGTTGCCGCATTGGTGAAAACACGTAGGTTTTGATCGAAATCAAGGTCAATCGCGAAAACGCCATGCACATTGTGGGGGTGACGTTCAATCCGCAACAAGGAACACTGCGATGACGACCCTCGAAACGCTTTACCTTGCAATGGTGGTTGCCGCCTTCGTGAGCTTTTCGGCAACGCTGATCATCCAGCTGATGCGCCAGGAAAAAAGCTGACGCGGGTACTCGTTGCCCGCACGTGTTCAGGCCGGTTGGGGTGAACGCTTGCGCTGCCGGTCGAACCACAGCATGGCGAGACCTGCCAGTGCCACGATTGACCCGCCCGTGATGGTCCAGATGTCGGGAATGTCGGCGAACAGCACGATCCCGAAGATGGTTGCCCACAGCATGGCCGAATATTCGAACGGGGCCACGAAATTGGCCTCGCCCAGTTTGTAGGCCGTGGCGAAGCACACCATGGCAATGGCTGACAGCAACCCGGTTGTGCTCATCAGCAGCAGGTCGGGAAGGGGCGGCATGGACCAGCTGCGCACCAGGAAGGCGATCGAGGGGTGGCCGGTCTCATCCGCCTGCGCACCAAGAAATGCGACCGCCAGCACGAGCGCCAGCGCCAGGTAGGCGAAGTTGCCCCAGAATGCCAGAACCGGGCTGGACACCGAGACGCTGAGCGAGCGCGTGATCATCTGGCTGATCGCGTAACCGAAGGCGGAATAAAGGGCCAGCAGGGCGGCAGGCTCGAACACCGAAGATCCCGGCCGGATCATGATGAGGACGCCCATGAACCCGGCGGCGATCGCCAGCCAGCGGTAGACCGGCACATACTCGCCCAGCACGGGCCCCGCCAGCACCGCAACAAACAGCGGCATGGTGAAATAGATTGCGACACCTGAGGCCAGCGGCAGCGTGGCTACCGCCATGGCAAAGCCCAGATAGGCAGTGCACATGACAAAGCCGCGAAACGCCACCAGCGCCCATTTTGCCCGCTCCACCCGCAACGAGCCGGTGCGCCAGTAGGCATAGGCGGCGAGCAACGGCAGCGCCAGTCCGCAGCGTACAGCCAGAAGCTGGTGTACCGGGTAACCGGCTGACAGGAACTTGATGACAGCATCCATGGTGGAGGCCAGCGCGACGGCTGCGCA
>CAYMJJ010000300.1:0-2214 GCA_964390445.1 uncultured Anderseniella sp. | reverse complement strand
CCAACGGCGCCCATGGAGCTTGGCAACAGTCCGGAATGCCCTGCCCGGACTTGAAGAACAAACGCAGATGAAGGGCTGAGTGCGTGCTTTCGCGTACTTGCAGGTAAGCCCATCACCTGCTGCGGAGCACGCCATGCGCGTACTGTGGTTTCCCATGCTGTCGCGACTTCGCGGCCGCACGCTCAAACGTTTGAGTCTCGTCGGCCCGATCAGCGCCGGAGCACTAGCGCAATGAACGCGACCGCAAACACGTTGTTGCTCGCGATCGTGACGGGCGCCGTTTCGCTGATGATCGCAACCGAGGCTTCGGCCTGCTCCCTCAAAGCATGGAGCGCGTCTAACGGTACGCCCGTGGCGGGCCAGCCGAACCAGGCGCCGTCAGTCGCGCGCTACTCCGGCCTCTGCGCAATGCAGGTCGATGCCATCGGTGACTTTGTGAGAGATGAGAGCCCGAACGACGAAGTCAGCTACCACGTGCGCTTCTACGTCTACACCGGCACGCACGGCGGCGGCAACGCCGACATCTTCCAGGCGCGCAACGGCAGCGGCACCAACATCGTTCGCGTCCAGTACAACGGCAGCCAGCTGACCTTCGGCATGAACGGCACCGCGACCACCCGTACCGCGGCCGTTGTGGCCAACCGCTGGTACTCGATAGAGCTCGAATGGCAGGCCTCCACCGCCGGTAGCCTGAGCATCGTGGTGCAGGGCAACGGATCATCGACCCCGATTGCCGTGACCCCCATCACCGGCATCAACAACGCCAGCGACCGTGTATCCGACGCGCGCATGGGCAAGATCTCCGGCGCCGGCACGGGGTTCATGAATTTCGATTCGTTCGCTTCAAGCAGTGATACGAACCCAGGGCGCCTGCTTCGGGGAGACGCCAATGGCAATGGGGTCGTCAACATCGCCGATGTCATCGCCATCCGCAACGAAGCGCTGGGCGGCCCGCTCGCCGATGGCCAACCCGACTGCAACGAGAGCGGTGGAATCAATGTCACCGATGTGGTCTGCGCTCGCAACATCGCGCTCGGGCTCCAGTGAGGAACAACCATGAAGAAGATCTCAATCATGATGATCGGCGCGCTGTTCTCGCTTCCCGCCGTTGCCGAGACCGATGTCCTGCTTGCAACCCATGAGCCAATGAGTCGGGGGTTGCAGCGGGTCGCCCTGGACATCTACGCGAACGCGCCCTTCGCAGGCTTCGAGTTTGAAATCGAGGTGCCCGATGCGTCCCGGGTCGGCACGAAGCGCTGTGTATCGGAACTGCCGATATCCCTGAACGCGAAGTGCGTCATTACCAAGTGGGGCACGGTCAAGGCAATCGTCTATCTCACCACCCTCGGTGAAATACCTGGTGGCTGGTACAGGGTGGGCTACCTGGACATCCCGGGGACCGTGGCGCTGAGCATCAAGTCAGTCGTTTTTGCCGACGGGGCGGCCGCAGAGCGTGTGGGCTCAGGGGTGTCTTCCTGTTCGAATGCCGGAGTGAAAGGAGAAGCGCAATGTTGAATTTCAAGGGCCTTGTGGCCATCGCACTGTTCGGACTCAGCTTCGCCGCTGCAGCAGCGCCGGCCTCGACATCGGTCAGCAGTCCGACAGCGTCGCCTGGTGCCACCGCGGATGTCGTCGTCACATTCACGAACAGCACGCCACCCAATGCCTTGGCGGCTGGATTCGAGTTCCGTCTGACTTTCGACAGCACCAAGCTGACCGCAGGAATGCCGACGTCCACCATCACGGGTCTGTTCTGTGCACAGGGCGCGCCCGGTGTCATCAATTGCCTGGGTGTGGATCCAAAAGACACCCTGCCGGTGTCTGGCGCCGTAGCTTTCCCGATGACGGTTGACCCCATGGCGAGCGGAACATCACCGCTGGCACTGTCGGATTTCACATGGTCCGACTCCGTACTCAACGAATTCGGACCATTTGACCCCCCTGATGGCGTGTTCACCATCCAGATCGGCCCAACCATCATCTTCGTCGATGGTTTCGAGTGACTCGCCAAGGCGCGTGCGTCACCGCATGAGCACATGGCCAGAGCCGGGCCGCGCCGCGAAGCGGCGTCGGCCTGAAGCGCGAGATCTCAGATCGACGCAGATCGAGGACATCCACGCAGATCGAGGACATCCACGATCCGCCAGTCGATCTGACCCGTACCATCCAGGCTCAACATCACTGAATCGGGTTTGGTGTCGGGCATCCGCTCGT
>CAYMJJ010000299.1:0-2231 GCA_964390445.1 uncultured Anderseniella sp. | reverse complement strand
CGACGGCCGGCTCGATGAAATCCGCGAGTGCATCGGCTGCAACATCTGCTACGCCGGCGACGGTCAGGGCGTGCCGATCAGGTGTACGCAGAACCCCACAATGGGCGAGGAATGGCGGCGCGGCTGGCACCCCGAGCGGGTGCCGGTGATACAGCAACGGCAATCGGTGCTTGTCGTGGGCTCGGGGCCTGCGGGGCTGGAGGCAGCTCACGTGCTGTCGAAGCGCGGTTTCGAAGTGATGCTGGCCGAAGCGGATGAGGCGCTTGGCGGGCGCATCAATCATGAGTGCCGCCTGCCCGGCCTGTCGGAGTGGAGCCGGGTGCGAGACTATCGGTTGCAACACCTCACTACGTCGGCGCCGGTGTCCCTCTACCCGGCAAGCCGGATGACGGCTGCGGACATTACCGCTGCCGGGACAGAACACGTACTGATCGCGACCGGCAGCCGCTGGCGCCACGACGGTCGCGGGCGCACGTCCAACACCGCCATCACCGGCTTCGATGCACAACGGGTGCTCAGCCCCGATGACATTTTCGCCGGCGAGACGCCTGCCGGCAACGTGGTGGTGTATGACGACGACAACTACTACATGGCCTCGGCCATCGCGGAACAGCTGGCCCTGCAGGGGCATCGCGTGACCTACGTGACACCGTCAGCAAAGGTGGCAAGCTGGTCGGTGCTGACCACCGAGCAGCCACAAGTCCACCAGCGGCTGGCCGGACTGGGCATTGCCATCGTGCTCAACCGGTCGATCACGTCATACGGCAAGGGCGAGTTGCAGTTGGCCTGCACCTATACGCAAGCCGTCAGCCGTATTGGCTGCGACAGCCTGGTCAGCGTTACCTCGCGAGAGCCGAATGACGGGCTGTGGCGGGAACTGGCGCATCTGCCCGGCATACAGTGCATCGGTGACTGCAAGGCACCCGGCATCATCGCGCAGGCGGTGCATGACGGCCATCGGGCTGCCCGGGAACTGGGGAACCAACCTGCTGAATTTGAGGTACGCCGCGAGAGGGTCTGCCTCTAGAGAGGTTTAACCTGACGGCCACAGGTCCGGCGGCAGGATGCCGGTGGTGACCACGTAAAGCCAGGCCGTCACGGTGAATACCGACAGCCCGGTGGTGATCAGCACGGTGGCGCTGGCACGTTCGGACCAAACGCCATATTGCTGGGCGATGACGAAGGCGTTGGTGGCGGTGGGCAGCGATGCCAGAAGCACCGCCGTATAGGCCCATACCGGGTCGAAGTCGCCCATCCACGACAGCAGCAGGTACATCAGCACCGGGTGCAGGACGAGCTTGATCGGCACGATGTAGCCGAGCGCCAGCGGCACGCGCTTCATGGGGCGCAGCGCCAGCGTGACGCCCATCGCGAACAGCGCGCATGGGGCGGCGGCCTGGGCCAGGTAGTCGATCAGCCGGGTGACTGCTTCGGGCAACTCGACGTTGATGAAGGCCAACCCGACGCCGACGATGGTGGCGATGATGAACGGGTGGAACAGTATCTTGCGCACCACGTCGAGGACCAGTTTGGCCACCGACAACCGC
This sequence comes from uncultured Anderseniella sp., assembly GCA_964390445.1. GTDB lineage: Bacteria > Pseudomonadota > Alphaproteobacteria > Rhizobiales > Aestuariivirgaceae > Anderseniella. The sequence goes on along the minus strand of CAYMJJ010000299.1, from coordinate 684 downwards.
TGCTTGCCGTGCATCGCCATGAGCGCCGGCGCCAGGAAGAACAGCATGGTGTTCTCGAAACAAATGATCAGTGCCACCGGTACCGCTGCCTGCTCGCCCAGCGCCAGGATGGCGATGGCCGGGCCCATGTAGCCGATGTTGCCGTAGGATGCCGCCAGCGCCTGCATGGTGGATTCACCGACATTGCCGCGCGTGCCCAGAATGCCGAGAACGAAGGTCAGCAGGAATATCGAATAGGTGGCAACAAGGTCGGTGGCAATGAAATCGAAGTTCGCCAGTTGCTCGACCGGTGTTCTGGACAGCAGCTTGATGAACAGCGCTGGCAGGGCGATGTAGACGATGAAGGTGTTGAGCCAGCCCAGCGCCTCGACCGGCTGGCGGGTGATGCGGGCCGCCACGAACCCGATCACGATCAGCCCGAACAGCGGCAGAATGAGTGCAAGGATGTGAAGCATCTATACGGCGGGTCCGGCGGCAGCAGTTCGGGTGAGCAGTCGCACCAATAGGCCATCGCACCGGCAAGCGCAAATGCAGCGGGCGCATGGGGCACTCCACCGATTGCAGGTCCGCGCCTGGCCGTATATGGATGGCAGCATCACCTGCCGGAGCCAGCCCCATGCGATATGCCGTCACCCCGCCCGAACGCGTTCACCTGTCTGTTCGCGGCACCACCGACATTTTTCC
>CAYMJJ010000298.1:0-2249 GCA_964390445.1 uncultured Anderseniella sp. | reverse complement strand
TCCATCACCTGCCGGGTTCCATGACGAACAGATATGCACACTACCAGGCCCTGAAATTCAACCGCCCCGAGGATGGGGTGCTGGAAATCATCCTGTCAGCACCGGGCCGGCTCAATGCGCTGGACGAGACCGGACACCGCGAACTCGCCGAGGTGTGGCGCGACATCGACCGCGACCCAGACACCCGCGCCGTGCTGCTGCGCGGCGAAGGCGGCAACCTGTCCGCCGGTGGAGACCTGGACCTTGTACGCGAGATGACCGAAAGCTTCGAGACCCGCGCGCGCGTCTGGAAGGAAGCCTCGGACCTGATCTACAACGTCATCAACTGCGCCAAGCCCACGGTCGCCGCGCTCGAAGGCGCCAGCGTGGGGGCGGGCCTGGCCGCCGCGATGGTGTGCGACATCACGGTCGCGGGCCGCACCGCGCGAATCATCGACGGCCACACACGGCTGGGCGTCGCTGCCGGCGACCACGCGGCAATCGTCTGGCCGTTGCTGGTCGGCATGGCCAAGGCGAAGTACTACCTGATGCTGTGCGAACCGCTGAACGGCGAGGAAGCCGAACGCATCGGCCTGGTGTCGCTGGTTGCCGACGATGACAAGGTGCACGACACAGCCCTGGGCGTTGCCCGCAAGCTGGCCCGTGGTGCGCCCACGGCGCTGCGCTGGACCAAGCATTCCCTGAACAACTGGCTGCGCATGGCGGGACCAACCTTCGATGCCTCGCTGGCGCTGGAGTTCATGGGCTTCTCCGGCCCCGAGGTGAACGAAGGCCTTGCCTCGCTGGTTGAAAAACGCAAGCCTGCCTTCCCGAAGAAGTCTCCGTTCTGACCCCGCACAAAACCACCGCGCGAGGATACTGCCAAGTGAAGACTGAACCGCTCCGCAACAACATGCAGCAGTGGCGGCGTGATTTCCATGCCCATCCCGAGCTTGGCTTCGACGAGCACCGCACCAGCGCGCGGGTAGCCGAATTGCTGTTGTCGTTCGGGCTTGACGTGCACACCGGCGTTGGCGGCACGGGCGTGGTCGGGGTGTTGCAGCGGGGCAACGGCACACGTGCCATTGGCTTGCGCGCCGACATGGATGCCTTGCCGATCCATGAGACCAACGGCTTTGCCCACAGGTCTGTGCACGACGGTGTCATGCATGCCTGTGGCCATGATGGCCACACTACCATGCTGCTTGGTGCAGCACGGTATCTCGCCGAGCAGGGTAATTTTTCAGGCCGGGCCGTTTTCATTTTCCAGCCTGCAGAGGAGCACGGCAAGGGTGGTCCGGCGATGATTGCCGACGGATTGTTCGACCGGTTTCCTGTTGATGAGGTATACGGCATGCACAACATGCCCGGTATGGAACTTGGCAGCTTTGCCCTGCGCACCGGCGAGATCATGGCCAGCGAGGCGCTGTTCGAGATTGATATCCGCGGCCAGGGAGGTCACGCCGCAATGCCGCACAAGGGCGTGGACGCCATTACCGTGGGCGCAGAGATTGTTGCCGCGTTGCAGACCATCGTGTCGCGCAAGCTGGACCCAGGTCAGAATGGCGTCGTTTCGGTGACCGAGTTCATCACCGATGGACAACGCAACGTGCTTCCCGGGCGAGCCACGCTGAAGGGTGACGCCCGCGCCCTTAACCGGGACGTGAATGCGAACATCGAAAAACACATGCGCCAGATCGTGGAGGGTGTAAGCATGGCACACGGCGTCAAGGCCACGGTCTCGTACGACACCGTATTCGAGGTAACCGTGAATGCGCCCCGGCCCACGGCAGGCGCACTCCACTGCGCCCGGTCGATCGCCGGACCCGACAGGGTGGATGGCGACTGCCCGCCCGTAATGGGGTCGGAAGACTTCGCGCACATGGCGCTGGCACGTCCGGGTTGCTTCCTGTTCGCGGGCAACGGGACGTCGGGATCAAACGCCAAACCGCTGCATTCGGCCGACTATGACTTCAACGACGAGCTGCTGGTGCCCGGTTCATCCTTTTGGGTGCAACTGGTCGAACAGGAACTGCAAGATTAGGAGCGCCCATGTTTGAAGCAAGAATGGATGAGCTTCGCCGCCGCATGGGCGAGGCCGATATCGATGTGGCGCTCATCACCGATGACGACAACGTTTACTACCTTACCGGCTACTACGATTATCTGCACATGGAGTTCGGCCGGCCCACCATCCTGGTGGTGCCGCGCGACGGCAAGTCGCTGCTGATCACGCCGACCATCGACGTGGTGGTGGCGCGCAAGTCCGC
>CAYMJJ010000297.1:0-2253 GCA_964390445.1 uncultured Anderseniella sp. | reverse complement strand
GGGGACTACTGCATGAACGGCGTGACCCGGCAGAACGTCATCAACCTGTGCCGCGAAAACGGCATTCCGGTCCATGAACGCAACTACTCGCTGTTCGATACCTACTCGGCGGACGAGGCATTCCTCACCGGCACCTTCGGGGCGCAAACACCGGTTGCCTCGCTCGACGGGGTAAAGATCGGCGAGCACGACGGGGCAGGGCCGATGACGCTACGCATCCGCGAACTGTATGCGGCGCTGGTGAAGAAGGATGTGGGGCTGGCATAGGGGTCGGGACTGTTGTCCGAGCCGCAGGCGAGGCAAGCGCGGCTGCGCCCCGGCCGGTCAGGCCGCCCCCGCGGAGCAGTGAGGGCGCACGCGCGAACTTGCGTGAGCGATGCGGAAGCCTAAACCACCGTCTCCATGGAGTACCCCGGCGCATAGGCCAGCCATACTGCCGTGATCGGCGCATCACCGGCCCATGTCGTGCGGTTGACCACGAACAGCGCAGCACCCGGCTCGCACCCCAGCAGGCGCGCCTGCGAAGCTGAGGCATTGGCAGCGGAAAACGAGAACTCCCCGCGCGACAGGGGCGTGTGCCGCACCAGCCACTCGTTTGCGCTGGTTGCGTCAAGGTCGGCGCCGGTGATCTCCGGCACGACGGCCAGGTTGACCCAGCGCTCCTCCAGCGCGAACGGTGCACCGCTGGCCCGGTGCAGGGTCCACAGGCCGAGCAACCGCGAGTCCGGTGCAAGGCCGTATTGCGAGGCGACTAACGGTGACGGCGCGATCTCCTGCCGGGCCAGCAGGTCGAACGAATAGTCCATGCCGCGCGCTTCCACGTCCTTGCGGATCACGGGAATCTCGACCGTCACCTTGCGCACCGGATTGAGAGCAACGCGCGTTCCGGCCTTGCGCTTGCGGTCCAGCAGTCCGGAGTCGGCCAGATCCTGCATCGCCCGGTTGACTGTGGCCCGCGCACAGCCGAACTCATCGGCAAGTTCGACTTCGCCTGGCACCAGTTCGCCCGGTTGCCACACGCCGCTGGCGATACGCCGGATCACCTCGGCGCGGACGCCCTGCCAGGAGTTGGTGTCGGCAACGGTCATCACATGATGTCCATCAGTTCGGCAATTGCCTTGCGATAGGCGCCCATGATCGCCTCGCGGCCAACGTGGCGGCCATCGCGCACCATGTGCCGCCCGGCGGCCCACACATCGCTGACCATGCTCGAGTCGCCGGCAAAGATGAAACTGTCGAGAAGCGTGTCGCCGGACCGTCCTTCAAGGTCGATGTGCGTTGCATCAAGTGCCGTGAGATCGGCCAGCATGCCCGGGGCAATGCCACCGGAATGTCGGCCCGCAGCCTGCGCCCCGCCTGCACATGCGCCTTCCAGCAGTACCCGCCCGGTGGAGCGGTCTGGCGTGGCCAGCAAGGCGCGGCCCTTGTGCTGCAGCCGTTGGGAATATTCCAGCGTGCGCAGCTCTTCCGCCAGCGAGATGCGGATGTTGCTGTCCGACCCGACCCCGAAACGCCCACCCGCCTCGACAAAACGCATGCCGTCGAAAATGCCGTCGCCCAGGCTCGACTCGGTGATCGGGCACAGCCCTGCCACTGCGCCGGTTTGCGCCAGCCGCACGGTCTCGTCCGGCGTCATCTGGGTGGCGTGGATCAGGCACCATCGCATATCAATATTATGTGCAGACATAAGCCAGTCTGCCGGTCGCTTGCCCCATGCGGATTCAACTTCCTCCACTTCCGCAACCTGTTCGGCGAGGTGCATGTGGATCGGCATGTCCGGTGCCAGGGCTTCTGCAAATTTCAGCCCGTCGCGGCTCACCGCGCGCAAGCTGTGCGGGGCCACGCCCATGCTGGCGTCGCCGGGCAGGGCGTCAACCGAGCCCTTCGCGCCCGTCCAAAGCTTGCCGAAGCGGTCCGGGTCATTGCCGAAGCGAAGTTGCCCCGGCCCCAGCGCGCGGCCATCGCAACCGCCATGTTCATACAGCACCGGCAACAGCGTCAGGCCGATGCCGGACGTGGCGGCAGCCGCACAAATTCGCGCCGAAAGCTCAGCAATATCGTCGTAGGGTGCACCTCCGGGCTGATGATGCAGGTAGTGGAATTCGGCCACGCACGGGTATCCCGCTTCCAGCATTTCCATCTGCACGAAGGTCGAGATGGCCTCGACACGCTCTGGCGTCAGGTGGTCAAGAAACGCATACATCAGCTTGCGCCATGTCCAGAAGCTGTCGCCCGCGTCCGGCCCGCGCTTCT
>CAYMJJ010000296.1:0-2260 GCA_964390445.1 uncultured Anderseniella sp. | reverse complement strand
AAGCGCATGGCCGATGCCTGCCACGAACATGGTGCCGCCTGCATGATCCAGTTGACCCACCTCGGCCGGCGCACCGTGTGGAACGGCGCGGACTGGCTGCCCGTGGTGTCTCCGTCCAACGTCCGCGAACCCGCCCACCGGGCCTATCCCAAGATCATGGAAGACTGGGACATGGACCGCATCGTCAAGGATTATGCCGACGCCGCCGAACGGGTGAAGGAAGCGGGCCTCGATGGCTTCGAGCTTGAGTGCTACGGCCATCTGCTCGACTCGTTCTGGTCGCCCGCCATCAACAACCGCGACGACGAGCATGGCGGCTCGCTCGACAACAGGCTGCGCTTCACCTACCGGGTGCTCGACGCCATCAGGGACCGTGTCGGTCCGGACTACATCGTCGGCTTGCGGCTGGTCGCCGACGAGGACATGGAAAAGGGCATTTCCCGAGACGAAGGCCTGGAGATCTGCCGCCGCATGGTGGCGACCGGCCATATCGACTTCCTCAACATCATTCGCGGCCATATCGAGCATGACGGCCCGCTGTCGCGCGTCATCCCGGTTACAGGCATGCAATCGGCCCCGCACCTCGATTTTGCCGGCCAGGTGCGCGCCGAAACGAAGTTCCCGGTGTTCCATGCTGCCCGCATCAATGATGTCGCCACCGCCCGCCACGCCGTCGCCGAGGGCAAGCTCGACATGGTCGGCATGACCCGCGCCCACATTGCCGACCCGCACATCGCCCGCAAGATCGCCGAGGGCCGCGAGGATGAAGTGCGCCCCTGCGTTGGCGCCACCTATTGCCTCGACCGCATCTATGAGGGCCGTGGCACGGCGTGTGTTCACAACGCTGCAACGGGGCGCGAAGCCACCATGCCGCACGACATACCGAAGATAACCGGAGCCGCGCGCCACATCGTCGTGGTTGGCGCAGGTCCTGCCGGGCTTGAGGCTGCGCGTGTGTCAGCCGAGCGTGGCCACAAGGTCACCGTGCTTGAAGCCGCCCCGCAAGCCGGAGGCCAGGTCCGCCTGGCCGCACAGGTCAAGCGCCGCAGCGAACTGATCGGCATCGTCGACTGGCGCGTGGCCCAGCTTGAGCGCCTCGGCGTCGAGGTACGCTACAACACCTATGCCGACGAAACCGACGTGACAGCCCTGCAGCCTGACGTCGTCATCATCGCGACCGGCGGCCTGCCCCGCACCGACGGCATCGCCGAGGGCGGCGAACTTGCGGTATCGAGCTGGGACGTGATCTCCGGCGACGCCAGCATCGGCGAGGACGTGCTGCTGTACGACGACAACGGTGCCCACCCAGGCATGGCCGCATCCGAGATTGTGATTGCCGCCGGCAGCAAGCTGGAACTGGTCACACCCGAGCGCATGTTCGCACCCGAAATCGGCGGCCTCAACCTGGTGCCTTACATCGAGAAGCTGCAGGGCCACGGGGCCATTGTCACCACCATGACACGTGTTCATGCCTTGCGCCGCGAAGGCAACAAGATTGCCGCAACACTGACCAGCCCGTACAATGAAGCCGTCATCGGCGAGCGGCTGGTGGATCAGGTCGTGGTCGAATATGCCACTTCACCGCTCGATGAACTGTATTTTGCGCTGAAACCTTCCTCGATCAACGCCGGTGAGGTGGACTATGAGGCGCTGGTCGCCGGTCAGCCGCAAACCGTCACCCGCAACCCGGATGGTGCTTTCCAGCTGTTCCGTATCGGTGATGCAGTCGCCTCGCGCAACATCCACGCAGGCGTTTATGACGCCTTGCGGTTGTGCAAGGACTTCTGACCTGCTCCATATCGCGAGTGCCAGTACAGCAACTGTGCGTAAACTGTGCATAACCTTCAGACCACGTTGCACCTGCGTCAGATTGGCAGCACCATGACTTCATCAACTGCGGGAAAGGCAACTTTCCGAACGTTGGTGGGGTCTGGAAAACCTTGATTTTCTTCGGAAAAATGCGGTGGACCAGTCATCCTTTGCCGGTTTTGGCAGGTTTTGACGCTTGAGCACACATGAAGCGCCCGATCATGTCCTTCGGGGCATTGGATGGCGCCTCGTTCCTTCGGGATCGTGAAGTTCGCTGATGGACCAGCCAACTCCTGCCGGCAAACGAGGAAACGCGCAAAATCGGGAGACCGGCTTTGCGCGTTTTCTTCGTTGAAGGGTGGCCAGCCGGCAGAAAGTGTCCTGCCGGCTGATGTCGTTACTGACTGAGATGCAGCCTGCGCAGTTCGTCGGCGATCTGCTGGAAGCTGCG
>CAYMJJ010000295.1:0-2267 GCA_964390445.1 uncultured Anderseniella sp. | reverse complement strand
CCTGCCCTGATACGCTTCCACATCACCACGGGCTGCTATCCAGTTGCTGCGAACCGGTGCCAGGCCACTAGCAATGTCGGTTTCGACGCTCGTATCCGTGTAGGGACCGGAAGAATCGTAAACCGTCACGGCGGGCTCGCCAGCGGTTGGATGCACGTCGATCTGGCGCATCGGCACCATGACGTCAGCATGCAGCTTGCCGGCGACATATATCTTGCGCGAACCCGGCAAGGGTCCCTGGGTGACTGTGGGGGTTTGGGCATTTGTAGGGGTAATGGCATTCATTGCTGTCTCCTCATTGCCTTGCGGCGAAAAGACCAAGCAGACATTTTGGAAAGAAGAGATTGCGCAAGAGCAATCCGGACAGGAATGCTGCAAAGGGTGCAGCAACCGAGTACTTCCTCCGCCAGTATCAACTGGGTCAGGTTCAAAGGGTCACTGCGCCGCGCGGTAAAGCGCCTATCAGCATCTCAGTCCCTTGAGCGGGACTCCCCTGACTACGAGGGTCACGTTAGAGCCGCGCCGTGCGGCTGGCAAGAACAACCGGCGAATGTCCACAAGGCCCAGGCCGGGCACCGTGGCATGAAGCATTTCACCGTGGAAACCCCGGGACCGGCACCCCATATGGCGCGCAGACCTGTCAGGACTGGCAATCGCGCCAGTTGCGTCTGTTCCCCTTTTAACCTAGCACTGTCGTCATGGCCGAACACAAACGCATCATCTCCGTCCAGGGCGCGCGCGAGCACAACCTGAAGAACGTCTCCATCGAGCTGCCGCGCGATGCGCTGATCGTGTTCACCGGCCTGTCCGGCTCGGGCAAGTCGTCGCTTGCCTTCGACACCATCTATGCCGAGGGCCAGCGCCGCTATGTCGAGAGCCTGTCGGCCTATGCGCGCCAGTTCCTGGAAATGATGCAGAAGCCCGACGTGGACCAGATCGACGGCCTGTCGCCGGCCATTTCCATCGAGCAGAAGACCACCAGCCGCAACCCTCGCTCTACCGTTGGCACGGTGACGGAAATCTACGACTACATGCGGCTGCTGTTTGCCCGCGTCGGCATTGCCTACTCGCCCGCCACCGGCCTGCCGATCCAGAGCCAGACCGTGACGCAGATGGTGGACCGGGTGATGGAGCTGGAAGAAGGCACCCGCGCCTACCTGCTCGCGCCCATCGTTCGCGGCCGCAAGGGCGAGTACAAGAAGGAATTCGCCCAGCTGATGAAGCAGGGCTTCCAGCGGGTGAAGGTCGATGGTGCCTTCCACGAGATTGCCGACGCGCCCGCGCTGGACAAGAAGTTCAAGCATGACATCGACGTGGTGGTGGACCGCATCGTGGTGCGCGATGACATCGCCAGCCGGCTGGCCGCCAGCTTCGAGACGGCGTTGAAGCTGGCCGACGGGCTGGCCATCGTCGAGTTCGCCGACAAGCCGCTGGCCGATGCCGACACCTCCGCCGGCGGCAGCGCCAACAAGTCGCTCAATGAAACCCACGAGCGGCTGACATTCTCGGAAAAATTCGCCTGCCCCGTTTCCGGCTTCACCATCGACGAGATCGAGCCGCGGCTGTTTTCATTCAACAACCCGTTTGGTGCCTGCCCCAAGTGCGACGGACTTGGCACCGAGCTGCGCTTTGAAGCCGACCTCGTGGTGCCCGACAAGTCGCTATCGATGCGCCAGGGCGCCATCGTGCCGTGGGCCAAGACCGGCAGCACCTCGCCCTACTACACCCAGACGCTCGACGCGCTGTGCAAGCACTATGGTGCCTCGATGAGCACACCGTGGGATGAACTGTCCGAGGACGTCCGCAACGCCATCCTGTTCGGCACCATGGATGAGGACATCACCTTCGTTTATGACGACGGCCTGCGCTCCTACAAGACGGTGAAGCCGTTCGAGGGCATTCTGGGCAACATCGAGCGGCGCTGGCAGGAAACCGATTCAGCCTGGGTTCGCGAGGAGCTGTCGCAGTTCCAGTCCGACCACCCGTGCCAGACCTGTGGCGGTTACAGATTGAAACCTCAGGCGCTGGCCGTGCGCATCAACAACCTGCACATCGCGCAGGTGTCGGAAATGTCGATCCGCGCCGCGAATGACTGGTTCAACGTCCTGCCGGACCTGTTGTCGCCAAAGGAAATGGAAATCGCGGCGCGCATCCTCAAGGAAATCCGCGATCGGCTGAAGTTCCTGGTCGACGTGGGGCTCGACTACCTCACCCTGTCGCGCACGTCCGGTACGCTGTCGGGCGGTGAAAGCCAGCGCATCCGGCTT
>CAYMJJ010000294.1:0-2269 GCA_964390445.1 uncultured Anderseniella sp. | reverse complement strand
CCTTCTCGCGCAAGTGGCAGGCGACGGCGCACGGGGCCTACCAGTCGGGCCGCGATGTGGCCGCGCGGATGGTGGACAGCCTCAAGCTTGCCTGCTAGCGGTTTGCGGCCATGAGCCTTGCTGAAGACATCGTTGAGCCTGATGACGCCGCCGGCGGGCCGGCGCTGCTGAAGGGTGCGCCTGACAGCGTGTCGTTCAAGAAGCTGCGTAAGCGGCTGGTACGGCAGGTGCGCCAGGCGCTGGACGATTTTGCCATGGTGGGCGGCCAATCGGGCGAGCGCTGGCTGGTGTGCCTTTCAGGCGGCAAGGACTCCTATGCGCTGCTGGCGATCCTGAGTGACCTTAAGTGGCGCGGCCTGCTGCCGGTGGACCTGCTGGCCTGCAACCTCGACCAGGGCCAACCGGGATTTCCCAAACACATACTGCCGGAATTCCTGTCAGCGCACGGCATTGCCCACCGCATCGAGTATCGCGACACCTACTCCATCGTCACGGACAAGGTGCCCGCGGGCGGCACGTATTGTGCGCTGTGTTCAAGGCTGCGGCGGGCGAACCTTTACCGGGTTGCGCGCGAGGAAGGGTGTTCGGCCCTCGTGCTCGGCCACCACCGCGAAGACATCCTGGAGACGTTCTTCCTCAACCTGATGTATGCCGGGCGGCTGGAGGCGATGCCGCCGAAGCTGCGCAATGACGAGGATGACCTGACGGTGCTGCGGCCGCTGGCCTACTGCGCGGAAGATGACATTGCCAAGTTTTCCACCGCGCTGGATTTCCCGATCATTCCGTGTGACCTGTGCGGGTCGCAGGACGGGCTGAAGCGCAACGCCATGAAGGTGATGCTGGAGGCGATGGAGCAACGGCAGCCGGGGCGCAAGGACACCATGCTGAAGGCGCTGGCCAATGTCCGGCCCGGTCACCTGCTTGACCGCGATCTGTTCGACTTTTCAAGGCTGTAGGACTGGCTGTCAAAACCTTGAGTCAAGCCTTGCGAACGAAAAAGCCGCGCCCGGAGGCGCGGCTTCGTTGTTTCTCGGGGTAGAAGAGGTGGCCTAGCCGGCCATCCACCAGCGCTCGCCGTTCTTGTGGCCGTCGAGCTCCCAGTTGTTGGCCCACTGTTCCGGGGTCGAGATCTTCTTCGACACGGCGTGGGTGTAGGCCATGAACATCGGGATGAGGGCACCGCCGTCTTCGTTGACCAGCTTCTGCATCTCGACATACATATCGCGACGCTTGGTGGTGTCGAGTTCGCCCCGGGCCTGGATCAGCAGCTCGTTGAAGCGGGCGTTGTCCCACTTGGTTTCGTTCCAGTCCGCACCTGCGGAATAGATCTGCGAGAAGATCCAGTCTTCCGTCGGACGGCCACCCCAGTAGCCGCCGCACCAGGGCTTCTTGAGCCAGACGTCATCCCAGTAGGCGTCGTCAGCCTCGCGCACGACCTCGATCTCGATACCGGCAGCCTTGGCGCTTTCGGCATAGAGCTGGGCGGTATCCACGGCACCTTCGAAGGCGGTGTCGGCGATGTGAAGCTGAACCTTCAGGTTCTCCATGCCGGCCTTCTTCAGGTACGACTTGGCCATTTCCGGATCATAGGCACGCTGTGGCATCTCTTCCGCGGTGGCGCGGTAGATGTTGGCCGGGCCGATCGGCGAGTCGTTGCCCACTTCGCCCTGGCCGAGCAGGATCTTGGCAACCAGTTCCTCGCGGTTGATGGCATGCTTGAGGGCCATGCGCACGTTGACGTCCGAGAACGGCGCGGTGTTGCAATGCATCGGCAGGATCGCGTGCTTGTTGCCGAAGGTCGGCTTGACCACGACATTGGGGTCACGCTCGAGCAGGGCAACGGTCTTCAGGTCGAGGTTCGACATGGAGTGCAGCGCGCCGGTGCGCACGCCGGTCGTGCGGGCATTGGAGTCCGCCACGAACAGGTTGTCGATGTCGGCGAAGAACGCCGAGTTCTCTTTCCAGTAGTTGGGGTTGCGCTTCACCTTGGTGGAAATGCCTGGCTCGAAGCTTTCCAGACTGTAGCCACCGGTGCCGACGCCGGATTCCCAGTCCATCTTGCCATCGTCCTTGGCCGGGCAGACCAGCAGGTGATAATCGGACGTGATGAACGGCCAGTCGGCGTTGGGGCCTTCAAGGGTGAACACCACGTTGTCGCCATCGGCCTTGACGTCGGTAATCTGCTTGGTCAGGCCGGAGGCAGCAGACTTGTTGCCTTCGCCGCGGTGATGGTTGAAGGAGGCCACGACGTCGTTGGCGTCCATGGTCT
>CAYMJJ010000293.1:0-2270 GCA_964390445.1 uncultured Anderseniella sp. | reverse complement strand
GGCCGCAAGGGATACACTACGCCGACAGGTACATGGCGCCCCAAGTGGACGGCCAGGATGCACTACTCGAGCAAGTACAACAATTCGCCGATGCCGTATTCGGTGTTCTATCATCGCGGCTATGCCGTGCATGGCACCAACTACGTCAGCAAGCTTGGCCGCCCGGCCTCGCATGGCTGCATTCGCCTGCAAACGGCGAACGCGCGCAAGTTCTTCAACCTTGTCAAGCGATACGGGCACAAGAACACGCTGATCAAGGTGCGCTACTGATCGTTTGCCCTGATCGCGCGACGGTACGAAAGCCCGCTGTCCAACCCGGATGGCGGGTTATCTGTTTCTGGCGCGCTGTGCCTTTTCGCGGTTGCGCTTTTCGAACCGCTCGGCGTTGACCACGACACGGGAATGGATACCAGACCCGATCGGACCTTCTTCATCCTCGGCGCTCACCTCGAACTCGAGGTTGCGGCCGTCGATTTTCACCAGAACGGCTGTTGCGACCACCCGCATGCCGGTGGGGGTGGCCGCGATGTGCGATACGTTCAGGTGGGTGCCCAGTGACTGCTCGCCATCGCCCAGGTGACGTTCGGCGCAATCAAGTGCTGCGGCCTCCATCAGGTTGATCATCACCGGCGTCGCCATCACCTTGATGGCACCCGAGCCAACCCGAGGTGCGGTATCGCTGGTGCCCACGATGATTTCCGCCGTGCCTCTCAGCCCCGTTTTCAGATTGCTCACGCCCATCGCCCCTCGCATCGTCGTCTCGTTGAACGCAAGTTCTATAGCTGATCCACGGGCCGGAACACAGGCTGTTTCGCGGTGCGAATGCAGGGCAAGAAGGTTACCATGATGTACCAGCCTGACGATGACACCGGCCTTGGCCCCTGGAACCCCGGCATTACTTCCGAAATCCCGGAGGAGTTCCTGCCGTTGGCGACGGTCTACCGCAGTGATCACGTGTTTACCTCGGTCAGCGAAGCGCGCGAACTGGCCGATTTTACCGGCCTCAAGCCGCAGGAACTGGTGCGGTTCCGCCCGGAACGGCTGATCGTGCACGAGGTGCTGATTCGGGTGATGGGGTGCCTGTCGGTGCCGGATGGCAAGGTCTACGAGGATCTCGGCATCAACTTCCGCCGCATGACCGGCACCATCATGTCGAAATACGTGGCGCCGGTCAGAATGGACATTCTTTCCGCCTACCAGGCCGAGATGACCGCTGCCGAGGTGTTGATCACCGCCGAACTGGGAGCCGTGTTTGCCCCTGCATCTGCCGGCGCAAGTACGAATGGTCCGAAACCCGGCCTGCTGGCGCGGATGTTTGGTTCAAAGCCGAAGAAGGCCTCGAAGCCGGTCACCTCCACAGCCGAACAGCGCGAGCACGAAGCGATTGATGGCTGGAAACGCAAGGCGCGCATCGCCGGTGGTGACGAGTTGCGCCGCAGTGCCCATGACGCGCTGACCCGCATGGCCGGTGCCATCACCGGCAGGCGGGGCAGGCTGGTGGGCGACACAGGCTTGCTCAAGCGGCTGGCGCTGACCTTCTTCAGCAATGATCGCGGGTCGCGCTGCATCGGCGAGCGGATCGAGGAATGCGTCTACGCGGCGGCCGATGGTGAAGGCTACAAGGTGCTGCCGAACCGCGCCAAGCCGGTCATCATGAACGTCAAGGGCGCGTCCGCAGCGGGAAAGAGCACGTTGCGCCCGCTGCAGCGCAAGCTTGCCGAGGCGCTCGAACTCGACTGGACGGATTTTGCGCTGATCAGTCCGGATATCTGGCGCAAGTACCTGCTTGATTATGACTCGCTGGGGCCGGCCACCCGCTACGCCGGGTCATTGACGGGCCACGAGATCGAGATCATCGACGTCAAGCTTGACGAGTACATGGCGGCCCGTGCCGCGCGCGGTGCACTGCCTCACCTGCTGGTCGACCGGTTCCGCTTCGACAGCTTCTCGATCCAGCCACACGAGGCGGATGGCGGCCGGTTGCTGACCCGGTTCGGCGACCGGGTGTACATGTTCTTCGTCATCACCCCGCCCGATGCCACGGTTGAACGGGCCTGGGGCCGGGGCAACAAGTTCGGCCGCTACAAGGCGGTGGATGACCTGTTGTTCCACAATGTCGAAGCCTTCACCGGCATGCCGCAGCTGTTCTTCACCTGGGCCGCCAGCGTGAACAAGGAGGTGCACTACGAGTTCCTCGACAACTCGGTGCCGCACAAGACGCGCCCGCGCACGGTTGCCTTTGGCTGCAACCAGGACATGAACATTCTGGA
>CAYMJJ010000292.1:0-2291 GCA_964390445.1 uncultured Anderseniella sp. | reverse complement strand
GTGGTGGACTTCTGGGCGTTCGTGGCCGGGCACCTGACCGAATACACCGGCATGGACCAGTGCCGCGCCACCTGGACACGGCTGTTTCCGAAGACTGGCGATGCGCTGTATTCAAACCGCCGCCGCGCGCTGATGACCATGGTTGAAGACACCTCGCCCGGCCGTCACGACACGCTGATGGCGCCGTGCGACAATGAACGCTACGGGCTGCTCGGCTGCAGGGAATATCACGACAACTGCAAGGACAACATGCACGCCGCGCTGGCGGAACTGGGGTACTACGTGCCGTACACGCCGGCCTCGATCAACCTGTTCATGAACATTCCCTGGTCGGAAGACGGCTCGCTGTCATTCGATCCGGCCCTGTCGAAGCCCGGCGACTATGTGGTGCTGCGCGCCGAGGTGGACGTGATTGCGGTGATGTCGTGCTGCCCGCAGGACATCCTGGCCATCAACTCGCAAAAGCCCGTCGAGGCGCACTTTGAAGTTCTGAACCAGTAACGCTGAAGTGCGCGGCGGCCGTCAACTCGTTGCCTCGACCTGTTTCGGCTTGAGGGCCGCAGCAAACGCACCGCAGCCGATGGTCAGTACCGCGATGCAGATGAACAGCAGCTTGGTATACTTGTGCTCGATACCAAAGGCTGCGGTCATGAACCCGTTGCCGCCCTCTTCAAGGTAGTAGAGCACGGCACCGGCCATGGCGGCAGCAAATGCTGTGTGGAACGCCCACAGGCTGACCCGCCTGCCGCCGATGATGCAGAACAGGATGACCGGCGTCAGGAACATCGATGCCGTACCGGATATGGCGACGGCGGCGTAAAGTTCCTTGGTATCGAGGAACAGGAAGACCAGCCCGCCGAACATGAACGCCAGCATGGCAATGCGGCCGTTGGCCAGGGTGGGGACGGCAAGCCCCATGTCCTTGATGGCCAGCTTGGACGCGCTCGACAAGGTGGAGTCCAGGGTCGAGACAGCAGACACGATCAGCGCCACGTTGAGGATCAGCATGGTGGTGTCGCCCAGGGTGCGGCGCAGCACGTCGAGCATGGCTTCATCGGGCTGCTTCACGGTGCCTGCGTAAACGCCCAGCATGGCGAACAGCAGGATGCAGGCCATCGACAACCAGCCCGCATGCAGGAAGGATTTCCAGGTTGTCTTGCGGTCGGCCAGGAAACCACGGTCCATCATCACCGGATCATGCATCGGGTAGGAGATCACCTGCAGCATGGCGACCATGAGCAGTATCCAGCCCGGATCAGTGACCGGCCTCGCGGTTGATCCAACCAGCGAGATGGACCAGCCCGGCGCGCCCACAAGCGCGAATACGAGGGCACCCAGCATGACCAGGAACACGCTCATCTGGAACACGTCGGTGCGCAATGATGACTGCAAGCCGCCCAGCATTGCATAGCCCAGCGTGAACAGCGCAGCGATGCTGGCAGCCGCCAGATACAGTGTAGTGCCTTCCGCGCCGAAGATGATGCCGACGACAATCAGGTTGGCGAACACTTCCGACAGCA
This sequence comes from uncultured Anderseniella sp., assembly GCA_964390445.1. Lineage (GTDB taxonomy): Bacteria > Pseudomonadota > Alphaproteobacteria > Rhizobiales > Aestuariivirgaceae > Anderseniella. The sequence goes on along the minus strand of CAYMJJ010000292.1, from coordinate 771 downwards.
GCCGCAACGCCACCACCACGTTGAACGCGCTCGTGCCGGATGGGCCGAAGCGGTCGGTGAGGAAGGCCTGGATCGAAGTGAACCCGTGCCGGAAGCGGATCTGGTCGACGATCACCGCCCCTGTGAAGAACGACAGGTAATACGCGGTGTAGGCGAGTGCGCCGCCGATGCCGAAGTGGAAGCCCAGGATGGCGGCAGTCAGCAGCGACCGGGCGAAAATCCACGTGGTGACCTGGCTGAACACCAATGTGATCATGGACGGTGCCGATCCATCCGCTGACTGGCCCGCGAAGAAGCCGTCAACCGTACGTTTGCGCGGGGTCAGCAGCATGGAAATCACCGCAAGCACGAGCAGCGTTGCAAGAAGGGAAGTGGTCATGCCGGGCGGATCCTGACGCGAGAGGTTGCAGCGCGGCATTGGTTGCGCGGCGCGTCCGAGTTCACAAGTCACGTTTCGCTTATCGTGACGTGAACAACGGGAAAGCCGAGCCGGGCGATTTGTTGCCGGGCCCGCAAGATGCTACGGTTGCCGGCAAACCATTGCACCAGCGCAACAGGCAGGTATCCATGAGCGGTTTTTTCTCGAAACTGTTTGGCGGCGGCAAGTCAGTCCCCTCCGCTGCGCCAAAAGGCGAAGTCGAAGTCTATAACGGCTATGAGATCGAACCGCGCCCCAGGTCCGCCGGTGGCCAGTTCAACATTGCCGGGGTGATCCGCAAGCAGGGCGAACCGGACGGCCCGGCGCACGAGTTCATCCGCGCCGACACCTTC
>CAYMJJ010000291.1:0-2292 GCA_964390445.1 uncultured Anderseniella sp. | reverse complement strand
AAGGCTTGAACTCCTAGTCGACGATCGACTTGCGCACCCGGCGCACGCCGAACGCTACCAGTGCGATCACGATTGGAATGGACACCGCCGTCACGATCAGGTCACTCACCGGCAACAGCCCGGCTTCCTTTGCACCCTTGGCGAGGTAGCCGATCAATCCGACGATATAGTAGGTGATGGCGGCTATCGACAGCCCCTCCACCGTCTCCTGCAGCCTGAGCTGCAGCTTGGCGCGCCGGTCCATGCTTTCCAGCAGCGCCTGGTTCTGCTTCTCGCGGCTGATGTCGACCCGCGTCGACAGCATCTGCGTGGCCCGCGCCACCCGCTCCGACACCGTGTCCAGCCGCCTCGCTACCGCCTCGCAGGTCCGCATCGCAGGTGCCAGCCGCCGGTCGGTGAACTCCGCCAGCAATTGCAAGCCCTCGATGCGGTCTTCACGCAGTTCCGAAATGCGCAATGACACCAGGTCCGAATAGGCCTGTGCGGCGGCAAACCGGTACTGGCTGGCGGTATGCTCGCGCACCACATCGGCATTCATCAGGGTCAGCCGGTCCAGCAGCTTCGGTTCATCGCTTTCCTCGGCCTGCTTCATGGCCGAGGTGATCTCGCCCAGTTCCTGCTCGAACTCGCTCAGCACCGGCATCAGCCGTCGCGCTACCGGCAGCGTCAGCAACGCCAGCACCCGGTAGGTGTCGACCTCCAGCAACCGTTGCACGGTCCGGCCACGCTGGCGCGGTGTCATGCTGGCATGCTGCACCAGGATGCGCCCGAAACCGTCGGCATGGATGCGGAAATCCGTGAAGGCGCGCCCTGCTCCACCGCCCACGCTCGACCCGATAAGCGTGTTGCCGTTGAAATGCTGGCGCGACAATCGCTCTTCATCTGGCGCGGTCTTGGGTGCCGGCATCAGCTCCACGTGGGTTGCCACCAGCACTTGCCCGTTCAGCGTCGCAAGCCAGCCCTGCGGCACCGCCTCGATGGCCGTGCGGTCAAACAACTGGCCCGCGCCCTTCGCCGGCACCAGGAACCAGTACCGGGTAAACTCCGTGTGCCGTTCCCACTTCAGCCGAAACGGCCCGAGGTCTGCGCTGAAATGGTTGGCATCATTGCCTGGCAGTTCAACGCCATACTGCGCGCACAGCTTGCGCAGCGGCTCCCGGTCCAGTTCACCGAACAGCACCACGTAACTGATCCGCATGCGCTCGTTCAGCGCTTCAGGCGGGCGCGCATGCACCTCGTTGTTCAGCGCCATCCGCTCGGGATGGTCTTTCGGCAGCCCCTGTCCAGAAAATCCCATCACACCGCACCCGGTCCCTGTCGCGGTTCACGCAAGGCCAGACCCTAGCAACCTGCGCCGCGCAATCAAATTGCATTACTGACGCACCAGACTTCCGCCATGTTTGGCGTTAGTCTTGCCGGCAACGCTCATCCGAACAACAAGGCCCTGCCCATGCGATCACTGCTGCCGTCTCTCGCCCTCGCAATCACCTTGGTTGCAAGCGCCATCCTGCCCGCCAGCGCGCAGGACGCGCAGTCCCCGCAACGCACCCTGACCCTTACGGGCGAAGCGCAGGTGCGTGCGGCCCCCGACATGGCAACCATCTCCACCGGCGTCGTCACCGAGGCAGATAGCGCCCGCGCCGCGCTTGATGCCAACAACACCGCCATGCGCGCGGCCATCGACACCATCACTGCCGCAGGTGTGCAAGCAAAGGACGTGCAGACATCGAATTTCTCGATCCAGCCGAAATACAACTACCGCCCGGCCAAGTCCGACGGCTCGCAGGAACCACCGTCCATAGTCGGCTATACCGTGTCCAACAACGTCACCGTGATCGTGCGCGATCTTGCCAAGGTCGGCGGCATCATGGATGCGGTTGTCACCTCGGGCGTCAACCACATCAACGGCATAGACTTCTCCATTGCCAACCCCGAACCCCTGCTGGACGAAGCCCGCAGGCAGGCCGTCGCGGCAACCCTCGCCCGCGCGAAGCTCTATGCCGAAGCTGCCGGCGTCACACTCGGACCCATCATGTCGATTTCGGAAAACAGCTCCAGCCGCCCGCCCCGGCCCCTGGGCCGCATGGCGATGCAGGCAAAGGTCGCAGACTCCGTGCCGGTAGCTGAAGGCGAGCAGGTTATAGAGTCCAGCGTCAACATTGTCTGGGAAATCCGCTAGAGCATCATTCGATCAGATTGAATCAACTGATCGAATAAAGATGCTCGTTCTCAAAGTACTAGAGCATCATCCGATCAGTCTGAATCGTCTGATCGGATAAAGATGCTCGATTC
>CAYMJJ010000290.1:0-2296 GCA_964390445.1 uncultured Anderseniella sp. | reverse complement strand
CAGTAATTCCGCAACCTTCAGAGGGGAACCTGAACGCGGTTGGTTAACAACCTAGTTGGCGGTGCCGCCGGCCTGTGCAATCTGGATGGATGACGGGGCGGTCTTCATCATGGCCATGACCTGGCGCTTGTGCTGCTTGAACTGGGCAAGTGCCTTGCCCGTAAGCCGCGTTTCGGTGGCCAGTTGCACACGTTTCGGATTAATGGGCCGATTGTTCTTGCGGACTTCGTAATGCAGGTGCGGACCGGTGGACCGGCCGGTCGAACCCACGTATCCGATGACTTGTCCCTGCCGGACACGCTGGCCACTCTTGAGGCCGCTCGTCTTGCTCATGTGGGCGTAAAGCGTGGAATAGGACTTGTTGTGCCGGATAATGACCGTGCGGCCATAGGCACCTTTCCAGCCAGCGTGCTCGACCACGCCATCGCCGGCTGCCTTGATCGGGGTGCCTCGCGGCGCACCGAAATCGATGCCGGTGTGGAGCTTGTTGTAGCCGAGCAGGGGATGACGGCGCATGCCGAAACCGGACGTGATCCTGACGCCGGAGATCGGCGTTCTCATCAGGGCCTTGTTGGCGCTGACGCCATTTTCATCATAGAAGCCGGTGTTGCCTTCTGAATCCGTAAAGCGATAGTAGGTGTATTCGCGCCCGCCCGAGGTCAGTGTGGCGTAGTGCAGGATCTTGCGCTTGGTCGATGAACCGGTCAGCGGATTACCGTAGAACAGCTCGAACGTGTCACCGGCATGAATCTGGCGTTGCAGGTCAATGCTGTGACTGAACACCTTCATGGCTGCGTTGATGATGTGAGTGGGAACGCCATTGTCCTTGGCGGTTGCATAGATCGACGAGGTGACCTTGGCCTTGGTGCGATAGTGTGGGGCATCTGCAAAGCGGCTTTCAGGCTTGGCCTGTTTGCCGTCGATCATGGCAATGTAGCGGCCGTCATCATCCGACTCGACGACCACTTCCTCGCCGCCGGGCGGTGTAAACGAAATGCGGACCGGCGCGATTACTTCAGCGCCGTAAAAGTCCTGCTCGCGGTCAAGGGTGACCGTGTAGGTCTGCCCAACGCGCACAAGGCGGCCGGGGAATACCGGCTCGATGGCGGATGCCACGGCACGGGCACTGGCCAGCGTTACGCCAAGATCAACCAGCCGCTGGATCAGTGTGTCGCCGGCGCGCAATACCACGACCTCGTCAATCGGTTCCGCCGGGAGGGTCTTCTGGACGATGGTCGATTGAGATGCACCGCCCAGCGATGCGAGCTGGATGGAAGCTTCCACGACAGTAGGCTGGGTGTAGGCGAGGGCATCTGCGCTGGGATCGGGATAGCTGCCGTTGTCCTGGATCGCGCCGGCTTGCAAGTTGGCGATGCCGCCGTTGATGTAGGCGACAGACAGGGTCTGCATCGGGCTTGCGGCAATTGCCTTGGCGATCTCGCCGTTGAAGTCGCCCTTCTTGGTGGACACGCTGGCAATGCTGGCTGTCTGCAGTTCACTCGCGTCCTGCGAACTCACGGCGGCGGCATTGGCCGGGGGGGCGATCAGCGAGTCTGCGGTGACAGCGATTTCGGAGTTGTGGGAATTGATGACGCCGGAAAGCAGAAGTCCAAGACCGGCAGATCCGGCAAGCATGGCAAAGGCAGCAACAGCAATCGCGCGCTTGCTTACGAGCGACCGGGTCTGGACAGCGAAGAAATCCGGATGAGCGCCAGACAGATCTTCAATACGCAGTTTGCGTGCTGAACTGGTCAGGGAATCGGTGCTGCGGGCACGCAATTTATCAATGAAACTCTGCAACCCGCAAAACCCCTTCTGATCCTGCAACGATACGCTGCGCCATCAAGCATCCCGCAGTCGACGCAACAGAACTGATGCCGGCTAATCTGCCTGCCTGCACAGGCAAATATGACTGTCCCTGCCACCTGTCTTGAGTTCGGTTCAAGACCCGTAGCCAGGTGAGTCGAAGCCATCCTGCAAGCTGGCCCCGAGTGATCGAGACATTGCCTTTCGAGATTTGCAATGTCAACCGTATGATCCCGATTACGTGGGAGGATTACCGTTCTGCCACAAAGGGTTGCAAGGCAAATTCAGGCTACTGATCCCGTCCCCTCACACACCCGCGCGACGCCATCACAGTCGCGCAATATGGTTTATCGCTGGTTAATTTGCACAATTGCGTGAACATTCAAAGCACATGCCACAATTGCGCCACACCAGCGTCATGCTGATGTCAATTTACGTTGGGTACGGATGAGATCACGCGCCGGGATTGCGGGCCGTGACGGGGTCTGTC
>CAYMJJ010000289.1:0-2299 GCA_964390445.1 uncultured Anderseniella sp. | reverse complement strand
ACGTCGAAGGCGATGGTGTGGATGATGATGTCTTCCGACTTGATGTTGGTACACAGTTCGGCCGTGGTTCCGTCGCCTTCAGAGGGCACGTAGCCATCGTGCTGGGGCAACCCGGCGCTCTTCGACGTGACGTTCTCGCCATCGGTCATCAGCACCACGTGCTTGATGACGTTCTTCTGGCGTGCTTCGGCGGTGCCGAGGCCCTCGGAGAAGGGTGCGTCCTTGGTCAGCGTGCGCCAGCCCCAGATGAGACCCGCCGGGATATAGGTGTCGCCCCACGCCGGCAGGGCGTCGATGTTGTCCTTCAGCAGCGTGGCATTGCTGCTCAGCGGTGTTATCTCGTTGGGGCAATGGGCAATGTCGCTCATGAGGCCGGGAATGCGGATGCCCGGGCGGTCATCGCGAACATTCCACGGATGTTCGCGCGAACCGACGCAACCGTTCCAGGTCTTGGTGACGGGCCGGCATTCGTTCACTGTTGTCTGATCGTGGTCGCAAATTTCCTGCTGTTGCGTCTGGCTCACTCCATCCTGGGTGAAGGTGACGGTTTCCATCCGGCAGTTGTGAGGATTGGTATACGTCACCCAGTCGGCGCACAGGTTTTCGGTGCTGTCGGCCGGCACATCGATCCAGCTTGCATTGCGGTTGGCCAGGCCAACGTTGACGTACTTGTTGTACGGCACGATCGACAGCTTTACTGAGTCCGGCCTGCCATCATTGGCCTTGGTTGTTTCGGTAACGAAGTCACGCGCAGCAGCCTTCAATGCTTCGATCTTGGTGCCGGCCATGGAGCCTGTGACGTCCAGCACCAGAGCGATCTCTGCCCCGGACTGACTGCGCCGGGCCTCTGCCACGGCATGGATCGGCATCTCCTTGACGCCGAGCAGGCTGGACAGGGTTGTCGGGTGCTTGCCGCTGGCCTCGACCCTGAGAGTGCCGTCATTGCTCAGGTGGATTTGAAGGGTCTTGCCGAGGTCGATATGGCTGTCCTTGTTGTTGGATTCGGCGGCAATTCTGACAGCTCGCTTAATGTCTGATGGCTTGTCGGACGAATGGCTTGCGCCTGCCAGGGTTGCGGCATCGACGACAGCCTGCAGGCGGGCTTCAGCGCTGCCTTTCTGAGCCAGGTCCACGGCAACGCCCGCCACACCGATCAGAGGGATGGCTGCCAGCGCTGCCATGATGGCGACGTTGCCGCGGGTGTTCTGGAGGAAAGACTGCTTTGTCATGATTGTGTCCCTGGGAAACTGGAGATCACAAACTCGCATCTTGTTGTTATGAAGTTGGAAATTAAATCAATTAATTGCCAATGACATGAATGCTTTGAATTTTATCGAACCACGGCTGGTCAGGACCTAGCCGCTTGCGGCATGGACGACAGCCTGCCGGCGGAGCATCACCAGACACTCAGATTTCAACGGAACGGGACGCGAAGGCTTACATTCCTTCGCTCACCGGGTCTCGCTACTTCGACAAGTGGACCGCCTGGATGTTGCCCGCGATGCTGTCAAAGGCATTTGCAAGGCTCGCGGCATCGTCAGCGTTGTAATAGTTGGCAGGGCTGGACGCACAGTCGCGCAACAAGTCACGCGTGCTGCTTTCAGACACTTCGAATGCAACTGTATGAATTGTGATGCCGGCAGCCTTGATGTTGGTGCAAAGCTCGGAGGTGATCTGGTCAGCGTCATCTTGAGCCTCGGGGCCAAAGCGATCATTGCGTGCCAGCCATTCCTGATCGGTGCTTTGACGGTTGGACGTTCCTTCGATCAAGCTTGATACGTTGGGCATCAATTGCTTGGCGGCAGTGTTGACGCCATCGGTCATCAGGACGAGATGCTTCTTGATCCCTTTGTTGGCGGCTTCCTGGCTGGAGACCCCTTCTACATATGGCACGTCGCTGGAAAGCGTGCGCCAACCCCACGACAAGCCGGAGGGAATGTACGTGTTGGCGTCCTGATAGATGTTGGTGGACAGGCTGCTGATGGCTGATTGCAGCGTGCCTGACTGACTTGTGAGAGGGGTGATCGGGGTTGGGCAGTAGGTGTGCCTGACGCCTATGAACCGGATGTCCGGGCGGCGGTCCTCGATGTTGTAGGGATATTCGCGCGAGCCGACACAGCCGTACCATTGCCGGACGTATGTCCGTTGGACGCACTGAGCAAGATCAGTGTAGTAATCCCATACTTCGACCATGCCTGTATCACCAGCAATCGTGGATGCTTCCAGACGGTTCGAACCCGGTATGCTGCAATCCGTCCAGGTCACATTAAGGTCTGGCTCGACGTGAAGCCACGACTGG
>CAYMJJ010000288.1:0-2319 GCA_964390445.1 uncultured Anderseniella sp. | reverse complement strand
TTGCGCGAACTGTTCGACATGGACAACGTCATCCTGTCGCCACACCTGACGTTCTTCACCGACGAGGCCATGCTGCGGCTGGAGCAGGATACGCTCGCCCGTTGCTTTGAAGCACTCGAAGGCCGGCCCGTGCTGGTCAGGTCAACCGACCCGCGGCTGACGTCACAGACCACTGGCGTGCGCTTTCCAGGCTCCGCTGAATGAGCTCACCGTCGCTTTTTGTCATTGCGCTGGTGCTGGCCGCGGCGTTGCTGCATGCCACCTGGAACGCTATCGTCAAGGGATCGGCCGACCGTGTGCTGGCGCTGGCAATGGTCAACCTCGGCCACATCATGGTGGGCGCGGTGCTGGTCGTGCTGTACGCACCACCCGCGCGCGAGGCGTGGGGTTTCATCGCCGCATCCACCTTCATCCACTTCTTCTATTATGCCTTTTTGCTGATGGCCTACCGGCTGGGCGACTTCAGCCAGGTCTACCCGATTGCGCGCGGCGTCGCGCCGGTCCTGGTTGCAACGGGGGCTTGGGTGTTTGCCGGCGAGGTGCTGCCGCCACTGGCATGGGCCGCCATCCTGCTGATTTCGGCAGCCATTGCGGCACAGGCATTCGGACGCCGCCGGGTGGACATTAATTCTGGTGCGGTGTTGGCTGCATTGCTCACCGGGCTGACCATCGCTGCCTATTCGGTGGCCGATGGACTGGGCGTGCGCGCCGCCGGCAACGCGCTCGGTTACATTGGCTGGCTGTTCCTGCTGGAAGGTTTCTCGATTGCGGTGCTGTTCTGGCTAGGACGGTCACGCTTGCGCGCATTGCCGCTGCAAAGCTGGGTGATCGGCATTTCCGGCGGGCTGCTTTCGTCGCTCGCTTACGGCCTTGCGATCTACGCCAAGAGCCTCACCACGTTGGGCAGCGTTTCCGCCATCCGCGAGACATCCGTGGTAATGGCGGCGCTGATCGGCATCCTGTGGTTCGGAGAGCGGCCCTGGAAACTGCGCATGGTGTCAGCCGTCGCGGTGGCAGCCGGCATCATCCTGCTGGCCATAGCATAGCGCCTCAAGGATAGTTGCCCTTGACCCTGTCCTTGGCAGGATCGAAATGCGGGAACGCCACCACTGTGGCCTTCAGCCGCTTCTGGTCACCGTCGAGCCGGCCCACTTCCACCGCATCGCCCTCGTTGGCGTGGGTGACGTCCAGCCTCGCAAGCGCGATCACCTTGCCCAGCACCGGTGACTTCATCGCCGAGGTGACGACACCGATCTGCGGCTTGCCCACGTGCACGCAATCGCCCGGTGTCGGCACGATGCCACCCTCGAGGTCGAGGCCCACCAGCTTGCGCTGCGGGTTTGCCTTGCGCGCTTCTAGTGCGGCGCGGCCAATGAAGTCATCGCTCTTGGATTTCAGCGGCACAGTGAACCCGATACCGGCTTCCATCGGATCGGTCTGATCGTCGAACTCGGATCCCGCAAAGATCAGCCCGGCCTCGATGCGCAACATGTTCAGCGCTTCCAGCCCCAGCGGTATCATGCCAAGCGGCTCGCCCGCCGCCCACACCGCATCGAACACCTCTTCGGCATCCTTGGGATGGCAGAAAACTTCATATCCCAGTTCGCCGGAATAGCCGGTCCGGCTGACCACGACAGAAGGTCCATCAAAACCGCGTATCCGGCCGATGCTCAGGCGGAACCACGCCAGTTCCTCGACGGACGCCTGCGCCGGCGGTGTCCAGATCACCTTGCTCAGTATCTCGCGAGATAACGGTCCCTGCACCGCAATGTTGCACAAATGATCGGTGGAATTGCGCACCCACGCATTCAACTTTCGCTCCTCCGTCTGCTTGCGCAGCCAAAGGCCCGACTGGTCATTGCCGCCAATCCAGCGGAAGTTCATGTCACCCAGCCGGAACACGGTACCGTCGTCGATCATGCCGCCATGCTCGTAGCACATCGCCGTATAGACGATACCGCCGACCGGCAGCTTCTTCATGTCGCGTGTCACGCACAGTTGCATCAGCCTTTCGGCATCCGGCCCGGTCACCTCGTACTTGCGCAGCGGCGACAGGTCCATGACCACCGCCTTTTCGCGCGCCGCCCAGTATTCCTCTATGGCACCGTGGCTGGTCATGTTCACTGGCAGCCAGTAACCGGCATACTCACCAAAGTTGCGGGTGTGCCTGGCAAAGCACTCGTGAAAGCCGGTCTTCTTTGTCTGTTCCAAGTCTGCCCCCGGAGTTTTGCGCCAGCCGATGGAGCGGGTGAAGGTCTCATCGGCACCGTAGACGCGCAGTTGAATGTCGGTCGGGTTCCAGCCGTTGGCCGGGTCGAT
>CAYMJJ010000287.1:0-2323 GCA_964390445.1 uncultured Anderseniella sp. | reverse complement strand
TAATGCGTATCGCAGCGGGCTTTATTGTACCGGCCCTGGTTGCCGGGCTGTTTATAATTCCGATGGCGGAAACTGCCGACGCCGGCGCTAAAAGGGGCGGCATGAAATCGGGTGCCAGTGGCATGCACATGCGCGCTGGAAACAAGGGAATGCGCGGCATGCGTCACGGACGCGCCGTGGCTGCGGGTGACCGCCAGATGCGCCGGGCCGCCAGGATGGCCAACGGCGGTCAGTGGCAGGGTCGGCGCGGCGAGCGCAAGCGTATGCGTGGTCATGGGGGCCAGTTCGCTGGTGGCCATGGCTCGACAGGCAATGCCGCCTATGACCAGGCGCGCAACAATGCTCTTCGCGAGTTCCGCCAGATGCGCCGCGAAACGGTTCGCTCATTGCGCCAGGCGGGCGTGACTCACATCACCGGCGAAATGCAGGCGCAGTTTTCCCGCGATGCTCTCCACCGGCTGCAGAAGTCGGCCGGCGTTGCCTTCACCGCGTCGGAAGTGGCGGAAGTAAACCGCCGCGTGGCGAACTCGGTGGCCCGTTTCAACCAGACCGGCGGCAAGGGCCGTGGCGGCTATGGCGGTGGTCATGGCGGTTTCGGTGGCGGCCACAAGGGTGGTTCGGGCAAGCATGGCGGTCGCGGTGGCAACCGTAACGTCAACGTCAACAACAACGTGATCAACAACACCGTGGTCAGCAACCAGGTTTCGATCTCGAGCTCGGTGTCGATCAGCTCGGGCGGTGGTTTCTATGCAGGCCCGTCGTCGGCCTACTATGGCGGTGCCTACGCAGCAAGCGGTGCCTATGCCGCAAGCGGCGCATACGCATCCGGCGGTGGACACGCAACCGGTGGCGGCGTGGTGGTCGGTTACCGCTGCACGATCAACGGTGTCGAAATTGCTTCCGTTGCCAAGTGCAAGAAGGTTCACCGACTGGCTGTTCGCGGCAAGGGCTATGCCTTCGCCATGGGTACCGGCGTTGCAGCCTATGTGTCGGTTTCCGGCGGCGGCGGATATGCCGTTGCTCATGGCCGCAAGCACAAGCGCAAGCATCATGGCCACGGATATGGCGGCGGTGCATATGCAGTGAGCGGAGGTTACGCCACGGGCGGCGGGTATGGCGGCGGCCTCGTGGTCCACGGCGGCATGACCGGCAGTTCCGGCGTCAACTGCCACTGCGAATAACAGTCACGCTGCTTCAGCACGTATCAAGACCGCCTGTCCCTTGTTCCGGGGCAGGCGGTTTTTCTATCGGGTCAGCGCATACAGGGTAAGGGCTGCAGCGTTCGACACGTTCAGGCTCTGGATGCTGCCCGGCAGATCCAGCCGCGCCAGATGATCGCATGTGTCGCGGGTCAGCTTGCGCAGGCCCTTGCCTTCGGCGCCCAGCACGATGGCGAACGGCGGCTTGATGCTGAGCTGCTCGACAGTCTCAGGTGCCTCGCTGTCCAACCCGATAATGGTGAAGCCGTAATCCTTCAGTTCATCCATGGCGCGTGACAGGTTGGTCACCTTCACGAACGGGACGTGTTCGGCAGCACCCGAAGCAGATTTCACCAGAACGGCAGAGCCTTCCGGGCTGTGCCGCGCCGTGGCAACCAGCGCAGTCACGGCAAATGCCGCGCAAGAGCGCATGATGGCGCCAACGTTGTGCGGATCGGTGACCTGGTCCAGCAGCACCACGATGCCGGTGCGGTCGATGTCGTCCAGATCGGGCTGTTTCAGCGGCCGCGCAGTCATTACCGCGCCCTGGTGAACGGCGTCCGGCCCGGTCAGCCGGTCAAGCTCCTTGCGGTGAACCTGCTCCGCCTTCACATCCGGCCGCGCTGCAAGTGCGTCTTCAAGCCGGGGCAGGGCATTTTGCGTACAACGCAGCGACGTCACCTTGCGGTGCGGGTTCGCCAGAGCCTCGGTGATGGCGTGCAGGCCGAAGATCAGGTCGTCTGCCTCACGTTGCGGCACTCGCCGTGCCGGGCTGCTGCGGCTGGATGTGTCATTCTTGCTCATGGCGGGCGTTGTATACGGTTTCACCAATATCGCGCCAGAGTATAACGAAGTCTGCACGCGAACTGCATTTGCCGGTGCGCTACCGCATACCCTGCAACGTGGCATTTTTGCTTGCGAATCCTGTTGACAGGGGGCGGTGCCATGCCCATAACACGCCGTTGAACGGCCCGGCTAACCCCCGGGCATAATGTTTTGCGCGCTGAAGTTGCCTGTTTCAAGAACGGCCATCAACATAATCCGCTGAAATTGTTGGCGTTTTTGATGTTGGCTGTTTGGAGGAGGGGTGCCCGAGTGGCTAAAGGGGACGGGCTGTAAACCCG
>CAYMJJ010000286.1:0-2336 GCA_964390445.1 uncultured Anderseniella sp. | reverse complement strand
CGACCTCGGACAGTTTCGACATCGGGCCGGTGACTTCCATCAGCTTGCGCTCGGCAGGAACGATGTCACCCTCGGCATGAAATCGCTTCACGCGCGCTTCCGGCACCAGCCGCGTGATCAGCCGTTCCGCCGGCTTGAGCGCAGCAATGCAACGCCGGCGCAGGAAAACCGCATAGGTGACTTCCATCTCGCCGTTGGCCTCGACGACCATGCGGGTATTGGTAAAATACTTGTCGGTGACGGCTCCCAGCGGCCCGGCCGCAAGCGACACCTCCACAAGCTTGTCGATGGCCTCGTCACGCGAGAGGCTGGCAGTCGTTGTCGATGTCATGGGTGTGAACTGCCCTGGCAGTTGGAGGAAACCTGATAGGTCCGAGTTTGGCGTTCAGCCTGTTGCGCGTCAATGGACTTGGAACGCATTTCAGGTATTAGGCCGTTCACATAAATACGGCGGCAACCAGGGTTGCCGCCACATGATGTCAATTGCCTGCAAGCAGGGGTCAGCCGCCGCCCGGACCACCGCAGGTGAGCATATTGCCGAAGTCAGGCGTGTCCAGCGTAGCGCCACGCCGGTCATTGTCGAGCATGGACGCAGCACCGAACTGGTAGTTCAATCCAACCATGATAGTGTGATCGGTCAGATCGGATCCGCCGCCAAACTGGAAACAGTTTTCGCGCAGCGTGCCCCTGTAGCCCAGGAACACCGCAGAATCGCCCACGATCGGCAGTGCGAACCGCGTGTCATAACGTGCAGCCCATGACAGCACATCCAGGTCACGTGGCCCTGGCCCCTGGCCACCGCCGCCATTGCGGTCGAGCGCAGCGTAAGTACCCTCAAACTGCAATCGTGTATCGGGCTCAAGAAACCAGCGCATCACGCCACGCGCAAATATGCCATCGTCAAGCCGCTGGCCAAACGCCGGCCCGGTTCCAGCAACGTCAACATATCCGCCTTGAGCGTAAAACGTGATGTTGTCCATGTAGAACTGGGCTTCACCACCCATGAACCGGTAGTGATAGGCAAGGTCATTGAAGGAATACGCGTAATGCGTTCCACCAGCTCCGCCGAATGCACCGAACAAGCCCTGCTCCGGATTTCGCCAGCTCAAGTGGGTTGCCCCCTGGAAGGCATAGCGCAACCCGGCATCGTTTGTTCCGCTGTCAAATGCCTGATCATTGTATTCGACATCGACATCAGACTGGATAGACAGGTTTTCTCCCAGCGGCAGGCTGAGCTTGCCCGAAGTGGCGGACCAGAACGTTACCTCAGTTCCGCCACCCAGCGGACCAGCGTTAGGTACATCAAAGATCTGAACACCCGCAGCCTTCTCGACCTCGCCGGCAACAATAAGCCCGATGGCGCGGTCAAAATCTGCTGCACTCGCGGACACAGTGGACGCAACCACCGCAATCGCGGCGGCTCCACAGGAAGCCAAAATTTTCATGAATGCACCCCTGCAAATGAATAATCGTTTCTTGGAGTGCTGATTTTGATCCAGCGCCTCACAGACACGTTCGCAAAATTGAATGTGTTAGGCAACAAAATTATGACGTATACAAATTAGTTTGACGCTATGTAACTCTTTGGGAGCAAGCCGATGCCTACAACCCCTCCAGAACCACCCTTGCGCCGGCCGCCAGGACATGCGCGTCGCCTGCGGCAGAAACCAGGTTGAACCCCAGCCCCGCAAAATGCGCGGCTTCATCGTGGCCGGAGGCATAGATGCCGGATATCTTGCCGGCCCTTTTGGTGGCCGCCACGATCACCGGCAGCGCCGCTTTCACATCGGGGTCGTTTGCGCCGGCAACCTTGCCGCCGGACAGGTTGATCGACAGGTCGAACGGCCCGACGAAAACCCCGTCGATACCGTCCACGGCAAGGATCGCATCAAGGTTGTCGAGCGCCTGGCGGGTCTCGACCATGGGCAGCAGGCAGGTCAATTCGTTGGCGGCTGACAGGTACTCCTGCGGCTGCATCTGCCACAGTTCCAGCGCGCCTTTCGGCCCCATCGATCGCGACGCCAGCGGCGGAAACTTCGCCACGTCCACCAGCCGCCTGGCATCATCCACGGAGTTGATCATCGGCATGATGATGACCGAGGCACCGGCATCGAGCGCGCGAGCAACCATGCCGAAATCATCTAGCGGCGGACGCACCATCGGCACGCCTCCTGCCCGGCCTACTGCCTGCACCATTGCCAGCATGGCCGGGTAGTCAGCCATGCCGTGCTGCATGTCGGCCAGCACGCCGGCAAAGCCTGCCCTGACCAGCGCCAGTGCGTGCCACTCGCCCGGCCACTGGCACCAGGCAGTGAAGACGGATTTACCCCCGTTGT
>CAYMJJ010000285.1:0-2347 GCA_964390445.1 uncultured Anderseniella sp. | reverse complement strand
TGGCGCAAGGGGGCACTGGAATGGGATTGATCGACAAGCATGGTCAGCCCTTGCTGAACAAGGCGCACCCCGCCGGCACTGTGGTCGACCCCGCCGCACCGCCGCTGCTCACGCCCGAGCAGGAAGCGTTCTATTCGTCCATCAACAACGAGCTGGCCGACAAGGGCTTTCTCGTCACCACCAGTGACGACCTGATCAACTGGGCACGCACCGGCTCGCTGATGTGGATGACCTTCGGCCTGGCGTGCTGCGCCGTTGAAATGATGCAGGCCTCAATGCCGCGCTACGACGTGGAGCGGTTCGGCTTTGCTCCGCGCGCATCCCCGCGCCAGTCCGACGTGATGATCGTGGCCGGCACGCTGACCAACAAGATGGCGCCTGCTCTGCGCAAGGTCTACGACCAGATGCCCGAGCCGCGCTACGTGATCTCGATGGGCTCGTGCGCCAATGGCGGCGGCTACTATCACTATTCGTATGCGGTCGTGCGCGGGTGCGACCGTATCGTGCCGGTCGACATCTATGTTCCTGGATGTCCGCCAACCGCAGAAGCACTGGTTTACGGCATCCTTCAACTGCAGAAGAAGATCCGCCGCACGGGGACGATCGAGCGTTGATCATGGACACCAAGGAATTGACCGAAACCCTGCTGGACCTGGGCGAGCACATCGCCGGCAACCTTGCCGCGACAGGCGTGACCACCAGCATTGCCTTCGACGAGCTGACCGTCCATGCGGATCGCGGCAATATCATCCAGGTGCTCAGGTTCCTGCGTGATGACCCGAGCTGCCGGTTCGTCTGCTTCATCGACATTTGCGGGGTTGATTACCCGTCGCGCGAAAACCGCTTCGACGTGGTCTACCACCTGCTCAGCCCCTACCAGAATACGCGGGTGCGGGTGAAGGTGCAGACCGATGAAGACACGCCGGTGCCCAGCGCCGTGGACGTGTTTCCGGCGGCCAACTGGTTCGAGCGCGAAGCGTTCGACCTCTACGGCATCCTGTTCTCCGGCCACCCGGACCTGCGCCGCATCCTGACCGACTACGGCTTTGCCGGCTATCCGCTGCGCAAGGACTTTCCGGTCACCGGGCATGTTGAAGTGCGCTACGACGACGAGAAGAAGAAGGTCGTTTATGAGCCGGTCAAGCTTGTGCAGGAGTTCCGCAACTTCGATTACCTGAGCCCTTGGGAAGGCACCGAATACGTGCTGCCCGGCGACGAAAAGGCGAAGAACTGATGGCTGAGGCACAAGTCAGAAACTTCAACATCAACTTCGGCCCGCAGCACCCGGCAGCGCACGGTGTGTTGCGCCTCGTGCTGGAGCTTGACGGTGAGGTGGTCGAGCGCGTTGACCCGCACATCGGCCTGCTGCATCGCGGCACCGAAAAGCTGATCGAGCACAAGACCTACCTGCAGGCGATTCCCTACTTTGACCGGCTCGACTATGTCGCGCCGATGAACCAGGAGCACGCCTTCGCGCTGGCCATCGAGAAGCTGCTGGCGGTTACCGTGCCGCGCCGCGGCCAGTTGATCCGCGTGCTGTACTCCGAGATCGGGCGGCTTCTGTCGCACCTGCTCAACGTGACCACGCAGGCCATGGACGTTGGTGCGCTGACCCCGCCGCTATGGGGCTTTGAAGAGCGCGAAAAGCTCATGGTGTTCTACGAGCGCGCATCGGGTAGCCGCATGCACGCAGCCTATGTGCGCCCCGGCGGCGTGCACCAGGACCTGCCGCAAGCCCTGATCGACGACATCGAGCACTTCTGCGAAGCGCACCCGAAGGTGCTCGACGATATCGAGGGCCTGCTGACCAACAACCGCATCTTCAAGCAGCGCAACGTCGACATCGGCGTGGTCGATCTCGAGCAGTGTTTCGCCTGGGGCTTCTCCGGCGTGATGGTGCGTGGTTCGGGCGCTGCTTGGGACCTGCGCAAGTCGCAGCCCTATGAGTGCTATGACGAGATGGAGTTCGACATTCCGATCGGCAAGAACGGCGACTGCTATGACCGTTACCTGATCCGCATGGAAGAGATGCGCCAGTCGGTGAAGATCATGCAGCAGTGCATCAAGCTGCTTAACGAGCCCGAGGGCAAGGGACCGGTGTCGTCCACCGATGGCAAGATCGTGCCGCCCAAACGCGGCGAGATGAAGCGTTCGATGGAAGCGCTGATCCATCACTTCAAGCTGTACACCGAAGGCTACAAGGTGCCGGAAGGCGAGGTCTATGCCGCCGTGGAAGCGCCCAAGGGCGAGTTCGGCGTGTACCTGGTGTCGGACGGCACCAACAAGCCCTATCGCTGCAAGCTGCGCGCGCCCGGCTTTGCGCACCTGCAGGCGATGGATTTCATGT
>CAYMJJ010000284.1:0-2363 GCA_964390445.1 uncultured Anderseniella sp. | reverse complement strand
GCTGCGTTGTTCACATTGCCTGCGAATTTGGCAACGTCTTCATAGTACTTCGTGTTGTCTGCCATGTCTGCTTTCCCTCCGGTTTAGCAATAAATGTCCCGTGACGACTCTACAGTTGTCTGTTCACGCTGGGCGAACTTATCACAATCAACCGCCGATTGAAGCCGCAAGGTCATTTTTTGCCGGGATATTTCTCCGTCAGGACGCGCGTACACTGCTGCCTCGCCACACCCTTTATTTCGCCGTCACGACCTCCTATATTGAGTGCGCCGGTGTTCGCATCGGCTATGGCGATAAATGGTGATCGTAATAAACCCATCGGACCCGGGGGCAGTACCCGGCACCTCCACCACATGCTGCCAGGCCTACGGTACAGGCAGCATCTGCTGGGGGTGAAACAGGATCGACGAGGGCGTAAAGGATTTGCTTTTGCCCGGCATGGTACCGCCGTTATCGGGCTAAACTAGTAGTTGCAAACGACAACTATGCGGAAGCACGTCTGGCTGCGTAACGCAGTCCGATCGCTTCAATTCAAGTCCTGAGCCCTCGCAGGTCCAGGCGGGGTTCGGGGGCACCTGGCAACAGAAGCCCCCACTTCCCTTCCATTGCCCTGCCCGCCCACTTGGCATTCGCCACCAAACAGCCGTTTTTGCCTGCAAAACCGGCGCTGTGCTAACGAGCCCGGTGGTTCTTAGGCAAATGCCGGTGTAAGGTAAGGCCTCGATTCGCTTGGTTGCACGTTGCGGCAGTTCAGGACGGTAACATGGCAGAAGACTTGATGCGCTACGACGTTCTTGCCCAGCATGCGCTGCGCAACGTCGTCAAGCTGGCGCTGCAGCGCGTTGCCCGCGATGGTGGACTGCCCGGCGAACACCACTTCTTCATTTCATTCGACACCAATTTTCCCGGCATCGAGTTGTCCGACCGCCTGCACCAGAAATACCCTGCGGACATGACCATCGTGCTCCAGCACCAGTTCTGGAACCTGCAGATCCACGAAAAGGGATTTCAGGTCGAATTGTCGTTTGACAACATTCCTGAACGGATGGTCATCCCGTTTGCCGCCATCAAGGGCTTCTTCGACCCGACCGTACAGTTCGGCCTGCAGTTTGAACCCGGCGTGCTGGACACACACGACGCCGGTGACGACCACGCCTCCCCGGCAGCTGAGCCAAATGAACAACCGGACGGAAATGACGACACCAGCGCCGTGAAGGCCTCCAACGATGACTCGACCGTGGTATCCCTCGATGCTTTCAGGAAGAAATAGCCGCAGCATCATCGCAACCTGCCTCGGCGCACTGGCGATCGCCGGTCTCGCGCTGCCCTCGCCCGTCCATGCCCAGGCCAAGGGCACGGTGAGCGACGTCTCCAAGCCACCACTGCCACCGATATCGGATCATGTGCCAGCCAAGCTCTATTTCGGCCGCATGACGTCGCCTGCCCCGCTCAAGCCGGAAGTGTTCGGCACCTATTCGCGCGGCTGCTTCGCGGGAGCAGTGCAGATGCCGGCTGACGGTCCGGCCTGGCAGGTCATGCGCCCGTCGCGCGATCGTGCGTGGGGGCACCCTGAACTGATTGCACTGGTCAAGAAACTGGCCGCCGAGGCGAAACAGCATGACGGCTGGAACGGCTTGCTGGTGGGCGACCTGCAGCAACCGCGCGGTGGCCCGATGCTGAGCGGTCACGCATCGCACCAGCTGGGTCTGGACGCCGATGTCTGGCTGACACCCATGCCGGACCGCACACTTTCGCGCAAGGAACGCGAAACCCTGTCGGCCACCCTCATGACCCGCGATCGCAAGACCATCGACGCCAGCCGCTGGAGCGATGCCCATGCAAGGCTGATCAAGCGGGCGGCTTCCTACAAGGAAGTCGAGCGGATTTTCGTCCACCCGCCGATCAAGAAGGCCCTGTGCGACTGGGCCGGCAACAAGGGACCATGGCTCGCCAAGGTGCGCCCGATGTTCGGCCACAACTACCATTTCCACATCCGCATGGGCTGTCCCGCCGGTTCACCTGGCTGCAAGGCACAGGCAAGACCAAGCCCCAAGGATGGCACCGGATGCGGCGAGGAACTTGCCTACTGGTACTCCGACACGCCGTGGGTAAAGCCCAAGCCAGCCCCCAAGCCGAAGAAGGCTGAAGAAAAGACCGCAGTCGTGCCAAAGCCCCGCCCAAAACCCGTACCGCGCCAGAACCTTGCCTGGCTGCCAGCCGAATGCGTGGCGCTCGTCAAGATGCAGTAATCAGAGCACCGATTAAGTGCTTGCCAAAAGCTTTCATCATATGGGGCAAAAAGGCGGGACATTGCGTTTTTGTAATGCTAACGTCTGGGTCCGGGGAATAGAGACGGGCTTGAA
>CAYMJJ010000283.1:0-2372 GCA_964390445.1 uncultured Anderseniella sp. | reverse complement strand
CTTTCTGCCGCGCAGCCTCTTCGGCCAGTTCGCCATAGGTCAGCGTCTTGCCAAGCGCCGGGTCGATGACCGTGCCGGCGTCTGTCTTCAGCGATGCCACTGCCACACCCCACCGCGCTGCCGCTGCCTCGAGCAGCATCACCCGCGCCGCAGCACCCGCCTCGCGCAACTTGTCGAACCCGTCAACGGTACTGCTGGACCCGCCGGTTGCCTGCATCGCGAGGAACTTTGCCACCACCGATTGAACGCCGCGCATGGTCTCGGCCATGAACGAATTGTCATAGGATGGAAACGGTGCACCCTCGGCAATCATCGCTGCGTTGTAGTAGGCCTTGGCCGCTGGCGCGAACGCAGGCGTAACCTGCGCCGGGTCCACGTCCAGCTCTTCCGCCACCATTGCGGTGAGCGTGGTCACGATGCCCTGCCCCATCTCGGCACGCGGCACCATCACCGTGATCGTGTTGTCGGACGAAATCCTGATGAACGGCGTGAACACGCCCTCGCCTTCAGCAGACTGCAACGGGTTCGGATAGGGCTTGGTGTAGGCGTACCAGCCCACGGCAACGCCACCGGCGACGGCAGCGGTTCCAAGCAGAAAGGTGCGGCGCAGGATCTTGCCCATTGTCTCAAGTCCCCGCCAGCTTCTTGGCAGCCGTATGGATGGCTGCGCGGATACGCGGATAGGTACCGCACCGGCACAGGTTGCCGGACATTGCCTCGTCGATGTCTGCATCGGTGGGCGAGGCATTGGTATTGAGCAACGCTGTCGCCGCCAGCACCTGGCCCGACTGGCAGTAGCCGCATTGGGCCACCTGGTGATCGATCCACGCCTGCTGCACCACGCTCATGGCACCGTTGCTGCCACTGATGCCCTCGATGGTGGTAATCTCGCCGCTCACGCTGCTGACCGGCGTCACGCAACTGCGCACCGGTTCACCGTCCACCAGCACCGTGCACGCACCACACTGGGCAATGCCACAACCAAACTTGGTGCCGGTCAGCCCAGCAACGTCGCGCAGAGCCCACAACAGGGGCATCTCCGGATCAGCGTCGAAGCTGAGAGTCTTTCCATTGATCTTCAGGTCCATGCGGTCTCTCTAGCGAGCGTGTGAAGCAGAATTGTGATGCAGGACCATGTTGCCATGAATCGGCTTTGCCTGTCTGTGCGCGATTTGGCACAATGGATCCACGCCGCAACAACTGGATTACCATGACCCAGCCCGCCGATGAGATTGCCCACAGATGCGCCGAGGTGATCTGGGCCAGGGACAAGACCTCGCAGGCACTCGGCATGACGCTTGCCGGGGTCGGCCCCGGCCGGTCCGAACTCGGCATGCTGGTGCGCGACGACATGGTGAACGCCCACGGCACCTGCCACGGCGGCTACATATTCACCCTGGCAGATTCGGCCTTCTCCTATGCGGCCAGCAGCCATGACGAACGCACCGTTGCCCAGCATTGCACGATCACCTACGTGGCACCTGCAGCCTGCGGCAGCGTGCTGACGGCACGTGCAGTCGAGGTGTCCCGCGTCGGCCGATCAGGCATCTACGACATCACGGTCAAGGATGCTGACGGCACGCTGATCGCGGTGTTCCGGGGTAACTCGCGAACCATCGGCGGGTCGGTCATCACCGGGCAGGACGCCAGTACCTGATCCTCGACGACGCACCACCGCCCTTGCTCCAGTGCCGGATCCGCTTGGCCTTCGGCAGGCGGACAACGCGAGGCATTGGCGGCACGTTCAGCCGGCCAACCGGAGCGACCGGTGCCACACCTGCATCGCGGACATACTCTTCTGTGACATAGGCAACCGGGCTGTAGCGGGACAGCGGATAGCCCTTGAGAGCAGCGTGCGCACCACGCCCGGAATCATGACGGATGGACGGCCGTTGCGGCTTTGCCGTCATGGTGCTTGCAACACCTATCCGCCCGCCTCTGGTCCGCTTGCCGCCAAACCAGCGCTGGCCTGTAAACCAGCCTTTGCCGGACGAAAACCGCCCGGTCCGCCGGTCCCCAAACCTGCGCTTGCCACTGCGCCCGGCACGCCGGCCAAACTTGCTCGAGGATCGAATTGCGCGCCGGTTTGCCCCGGCAAGGGATGATGAAATTGCACCAATGCCGGGCTGCGCCAGCGCCGGCCCTGCTGTGATGGGCAGGTTGAAAATTAACGCCATTGCCGCCACCATCAGGCAGCGCCTGGTCATGCTCACTAACATCGCGGTTACTCACCTTGGGTTGACTCATGGGTTTCGTACCGCCGCTGCAAGCCATGTTAGGCAGACAGGCCGCCACGGTCAAATGATGTGCAGGAATATCCGCTTCTCACGTTCGCCCGGCCAGCACCTGCAGCGCACGCGCAACGCCCAGCC
>CAYMJJ010000282.1:0-2375 GCA_964390445.1 uncultured Anderseniella sp. | reverse complement strand
GTGCTGCAATGCTACGCGACTGCCGACGTGGGCGTCATCGCCTATGAGTCAGCGGCGATGCAGGGCATGATCATCAATGAAGGCATCATCGTTGAAATCGTGCGTCCCGGAAGCGGCGAGCCGGTACCGGCAGGCGAGGTCGGCGAGGTGGTGGTGACGAGCTTCAACACCACCTATCCGATGATCCGCCTGGCAACCGGTGACCTGTCGGCGATCATGGACGGACCATCGCCGTGCGGGCGCAGCAATGCGCGGATCAAGGGCTGGATGGGCCGTGCCGACCAGACCACCAAGATCAAGGGCATGTTCGTGCATGCCTCGCAGGTTGATGAGGTGCTCAAGGCACATGGCGGCATAAGCCGGATACGACTGGTCGTATCGCGCGTCAATGAACAGGATGCGCTCGTGGTGAAGGCAGAGACGGCCTCACCTGAGACAGTTGGTCTGGCTGACGCCATTGCGCAAACCGTGCAAAAGGTGTGCAAGGTAAGGGGTGTGGTCGAACTGGTGGCAACCGGAAGCCTGCCCAATGACGGGCTGGTCATTGCCGATGAGCGGCCGGCGGCCACGTGAACAAATGCGTGCGGGCAATGTCTCGTACGGACCAGAACTGAAAGCTAGACCTACTGATGCTGGATCGAACTGACAACCGCAGCTATCGCCTTCCCGCTGACCATCCGCGCGTGATTGGCGGCAAGATCGGCGTGCTGCTCATCAACCTCGGCACGCCCGAGGCAACCAGCTACTGGCCGATGCGCCGCTACCTCAAGGAGTTCCTGTCGGACCCCCGCGTGATCGAGACCAACCGGGTGTTGTGGTGGCTTATTCTCAACGGCGTCATTCTGACGTTCAGGCCAAGTAAATCCGGTCATGCCTATGAGCAGATCTGGAATCGTGAGCTGAATGAAAGCCCGCTGAAAACCATTACGCGGTCGCAGTCGGAACAGCTGGCAGAGTTGTTCAAGTCCAACCCGGACATCGTGGTGGACTGGGGCATGCGCTATGGCCTGCCGCCGGTCGGCGAGCGTATCGAGGCCCTTAAAGAGCAGGGCTGTGACCGCATCCTGTTGTTTCCGCTGTATCCGCAATACTCGGCAACGACAACAGCCACCGCGCTCGACAAGTCGTACCAGAAGCTGATGAAGATGCGCTGGGCACCGGCTGTGCGCTCGGTGCCGCCGTATCATGATGACCCGGCCTATATCGATGCGCTGGCAAAAAGCGTCAAGGAGCACCTCAAGACGCTGGACTTCAAGCCCGACGT
Organism: uncultured Anderseniella sp.; assembly: GCA_964390445.1. Lineage (GTDB taxonomy): Bacteria > Pseudomonadota > Alphaproteobacteria > Rhizobiales > Aestuariivirgaceae > Anderseniella. Next base: position 1,111 of record CAYMJJ010000282.1, on the reverse strand, counting down.
CATCCTGGCCTCGTTTCACGGGCTGCCCAAGGAATACCTGCTGAAGGGCGATCCCTATCATTGCCAGTGCTGCAAGACTGCACGATTGCTGCGCGAGGCGCTTGGCCTGCCTGAAGACAAGCTGCTGACCACGTTCCAGTCGCGCTTCGGGCCGGCAGAATGGCTGCAACCCTACACCGACAAGACGGTCGAACGCCTTGCCGGGGAAGGCGTGAAGAACATGCTCATCCTGACGCCGGGCTTTGCTGCCGATTGCGTCGAGACGCTCGAGGAAATTGCCATTGGCGTGAAGGAAACCTTCGAGGAGCATGGTGGCGAGAATTTCTCGGTGGTCCCGTGCCTCAATGACAGCAAGACATCGGTCAAGCTGCTCAAGCACCTGGCCGACCGCGAACTCAGGGGCTGGGTCTAAACCTGCGCCTAACCACGCGCCAAGATTTTACGCTGCGGCATTCCGAATCACGGTATTTTTCGCGCCAGCGCCCGGCGGTCCGCCGGCGGTCATGACCCTGTCTTGCAAGACAGGCTTCGTCACAACAGGAGTTGCTGCGTCATGCTGGAAGGGTTGAGCATCTTCATCCTGGTGCTTCTGGTGCTGGCTGTTGTTGCCGTATTCAAGGCAATCACCACTGTTCCACAAGGGTTTGAGTACACGGTCGAGCGCTTCGGCCGCTACACCAAGACGCTCGGACCGGGTCTCGGCGTGATCGTTCCGTTCATCGACCGCATCGGGTCGAAAATGAACATGATGGAACAGGTGCTCGAAGTGCCCAGCCAGGAAGTCATCACCCGTGACAACGCCATGGTGCAGGTCGATGGGGTGGCGTTCTACCAGGTGCTGGATGCCGCCCGCGCCAGTTACGAAGTCAACATGATCCAGAATGCCATCCTCAACCTGACCATGACCAATATCCGTACCGTCATGGGCTCGATGGACCTTGACAGCCTGCTGTCGCAGCGCGACGAGATCAACCATGCCATCCTTGCGGTGGTTGACCAGGCCACCACGCCGTGGGGCGTCAAGATGACCCGCATCGAGATCAAGGACATCAATCCGCCGCGTGATCTGGTCGATAGCATGGCCCGGCAGATGAAGGCCGAGCGTGACAAG
>CAYMJJ010000281.1:0-2380 GCA_964390445.1 uncultured Anderseniella sp. | reverse complement strand
TGTGGTGCGTCAATGTCGGCTATGGCCGCAAGTCGCTGGCCGAAGCCGCCTACCAGCAGATGCTCGACCTGCCGTTCTACAACACCTTCTTCAAGACCACGACGGTGCCCGCCACACGGCTCGCCGAGAAGGTCGCAAGCCTGCTGCCGGAGCGCTTCAACCAGGTGTTCTTCGTCAACTCCGGCTCCGAAGCCAATGACACCATGGTGCGCTTCATCCGCCGCTACTGGGAGGTGAAGGGCCAGCCCGAACGCCAGCACCTGATTGCGCGCCGCCGGGCCTACCACGGCTCCACCTGCATCTCCGCTTCGCTGGGCGGCATGTCGGCCATGCACGCGCAAGGCGGCCTGCCGCTGCCCGGCTTCCACCATGTGCTCGAGCCGGACTGGTTCCAGCATGGCGGCGAGATGAGCCCGGAAGAGTTCGGCCTCAAGGCCGCGAAGGAAGTCGAGGCCAAGATCCTCGAACTCGGCGCCGACAAGGTTGCGGCCTTCGTCGGCGAGCCGATCCAGGGTGCAGGCGGCGTCATCGTGCCGCCGGACACCTACTGGCCCTACGTGCAGAAGGTCTGCAAGGAACACGGCATCCCCATCGTGGCGGATGAAGTGATCTGCGGTTTTGGCCGCACCGGCAAGTGGTTCGGCCACGAGACCATGGGCTTTGACCCCGACATCGTCATCATGGCCAAGGGCCTGTCGTCGGGCTATCAGCCCATCGGCGCGGTCGCCATTTCCGATGCGCTGATCGCAGAGTTCTTCGACAAGGGCGGCGAGTTCTTCCACGGCTACACGTATTCAGGCCACCCGGTGGCCTGTGCCGTGGCGCTGGAGAACCTGCGCATCATCGAAGAGGAAGGCCTGGTCGAGAACGCTGCCCGCATGGAAGCGGTGGTGAAGGACAAGATCGGCGCGCTGGCCGATCACCCCATCGTCGGTGAGGTGCGCGTAAAGGGCCTGATCGGCGCCATCGAACTGGTCAGGGACAAGAAGACCCGCGCCCGCTTCGACGACTGGGGCAGGGTGGGCGGCATCTGCCGCGACCATTGCTTCGCCAACAACCTGGTGATGCGTGCCTGCTGGGACACCATGGTGTTCTCGCCGCCGCTGTGCATCACCGAGGCAGAGGTGGACGAATGGGCCGGGCTTGCCCGCCTGGCGCTTGACGCGACATGGGAAGACGTGCGTCACGAAGCTGAATGATTGTGCACGAACTGCCTTTAAATCAGCGTTGAATCTGTTGCCGGAAAGTTTAACACTCGCTCCCGGCAACGTTGCACCGGACGGCTCCGGCTGTCCGGTTTTTACCAATAACAGGGAGTAACACGAATGACTTTCAAGCCACGCTTTCATGCTTCGCGCCGCTCCGTGCTGAAGGGCACGGGTGCTGCTTTCATCGGCCTCACCATGATGCCGTACAAGTCGATGGCCCAGGAAGAAAAGAAGCTCAACTTCTACAACTGGGACACCTACATCGGCGAGACCACGCTGGCCGACTTCAACAAGGCCACCGGCATCGAGGTCAAGATGGACCTGTACGCCGACAACGCCGAACTGTTTGCCAAGCTCAAGGAAGGCAACCCGGGCTACGACATCATCGTTCCGACCAACGACTACGTTGAGCGCATGATTGCCGCCGACATGCTGGCGGAGATCGACCACTCGAAGATCCCGAACATGGCCAACATCGCAGACGCCTTCAAGGACGCTGCCTTCGATCCTGGCCGCAAGTTCTCGCTGCCCTACATGTGGGGCACGCTCGGCAACGGCTATCGCAAGTCCAAGGTCGACAACGCCGGCAGCTGGAAGTCGGTGTTCGAAGGCGAGGCCCACTCCGGACGCATCTCGTTGCTGGGTGATGGCGAAAGCGTCATCGGCATTGCGCTGAAGTATCTCGGTCATTCGTTCAACTCGGTCGATCCGGCCCAGATGAAAGCTGCCGAAGAACTGCTCATCGCAGGCAAGAAGCACGTCAAGACCTATGCTGACGACAACGGCCAGGATCTGCTTGCGTCCGGCGAAGTCGACATCGCCATGGAGTGGAACGGCGACATCATCCAGGTGATGGCAGAAGACGAAGACCTCAGCTACGTGGTGCCTGCTGAAGGCAGCCTGCTGTGGCAGGATTGCCTGTGCATTGCCAAGGGTGCACCGCACCCGGAAAATGCCCACGCATTCCTCAACTACGTCTTTGATGCCGATGCCGGCGCCCACATTGCCGACACCATCCAGTACGCAACGGCCAACGCCGCCGCCAAGGCCAAGATGGACGAAAAGTACACCGGCAACCCGGGCATCTTCCCGACAGATGAGGTCATCGCCAAGTGCGAGCCTTCGCTCTATTCGGAAGAAAAGACCAAGCTGCGCTCCGAAAGCTGGACCCG
>CAYMJJ010000280.1:0-2401 GCA_964390445.1 uncultured Anderseniella sp. | reverse complement strand
CGGGCTTCTCGTACCGGTTCTCGCCGCAGCCGCTGCCGCAGCTTGCCCAGCAAGCATTCAAGTATCGCCGCTACAACCCCGATTCCCGGCGAGGTGCAGCACACCTTGTCACCGAACGCGTGGCGGACAATGCCATCATCACCGACAACATCGTGTGTGGCGGCTCCCTGGTCATCGGTGCGAACGTGACCATCCACGGCGCCGTCAAGGTATATGAGTCGGTCAAGTTGACCGGCCCCGTTCTGTTTCTCGGACCGGTTATCATCAATGGTGACCTGGATGCGCCTGAAGGCTGCATTTTCATGTCAGACGTGGTGGTCAAGGGCGCGCTCAATGCATCACGCTTCATGGTTGCCGGCCAGCCGCAACGCCATGCCGTGTGCGTTGTGGCCCGGCGGCTGAAGCTCAAGGGACTTGTTGCCGGCAGCGGCACCCTGGTCGCCAGCGAGGCGGAGGGGCTTCACTATGCGGCTTGATCTGTCGCGCATCGTGCTGGGGCTGATCTATCTGGCTACCACAGGCGTGGTGGCGCTGATGAGCGATATCGGCCTGGTGGTGTTGTCGACACGGTTTCACAGCATGGACTGCGTGCGCGAGAGCTTTGGCGTGACTTGCCAGCTTGCAGCCCCCATGAGCAACAACAAGCTGTCACTCATGGTGTTCATGCTGGCCGGCATGTTCGTCTACCTGGTTTACCGGCACCGGGCATCGGCGTCGAACTTTGCTCCGTTTGCCATGTTCCTGTCGGCGATGCTGGTGGCGTGCACTGCGTTTGACCTGATGTTCGGCCTGCCTGCCCACAACATCTCGGCGCTGTTTTCCAGCACGGTCAACACCTTCACCTATATCCTCATCTTCACCTTCGTGGTGATGGTGATGATCCGCGACTATGATCCGCTGGCATTCCTGCTGTCGGTCATTGGATCGTTCACCGTAAAGGTTTTCGCCTTCATCGCACTGGGCCTGCTGATGCCCGGCATACCGGGCGCGACCGGCATGTTCGCGTTGTTCGTGACCTACTCGTTCGCCGCGTTTGGCATGCACCTGATGATGGCATGCCGGCTGTTCACTTCGGCGCGCTAAACTGCTGTTGCGCTAGGCGAACAGCTTCTCGATATCCGCAACGATTCGCGCGCACGCGTTGCCGTCGCCAAACGGGCTGACGGCGTTGGCCATCGAGGCATGGAGCTGTCCGTCGTCGAGCAATGCGTTGGTCCACTTGACGATGCTGCCCGGATCAGTTGACACCAGCCGCGCAACACCGGCCGTCACAGCTTCCATGCGCTCCGATGTCTGGCGCATCACCAGCACCGGCTTGCCCAGCGCCGGGGCTTCCTCCTGAATGCCGCCGGAGTCCGTCAGGATCAGGTGCGAGCGCTTCATCAATTGCACGATCGAGGCGTAGTCGACCGGGGCGATCAGGTGCACGTTTTCCAGCTTGCCGAGACGATCATGGACCACGGTGCGCACGTTGGGGTTGAGGTGGACGGGATAGATGATTTCAACGTCGCCGCGCTCTGCGATGACTTCAAGGGCGGAACAGATATCATCGAAGCCCTTGCCGAAACTTTCGCGGCGATGACCGGTCACCAGGATCACGCGCTTGCCGGGATCGATTTGCGGCAACCTGGCCGTGATTGTGCTGGCCCATGCAGGCTCGCGGTCCAGCCTGTCGGAAATCGACAGCAGCGCATCGATCACCGTGTTGCCGGTATTGAGAACGGTTTGCGGATCGGCGCCTTCGCGCAGCAGGTTCTGCACCGATGTTACGGTGGGCGCATAATGGCGCGCGGTGACCACCGCGAGCATGCGCCGGTTGGCTTCCTCCGGCCACGGGTGGTCCAGTGACCCGGTGCGCAGGCCTGCTTCCACGTGACCGACCGGAATACGCCGCATGAACGCTGCGACACCGCCGGCAAACGCCGTTGCGGTATCGCCCTGTACCAGCACCATGTCCGGGTTGATCTGAGCCATCGCCTCGTCGAGCGACGAGATGGCGCGGGCAATCAGGCCATTGAGCGACTGGTCCGGCCGCATGATGGCCAGGTCCCTGTCAGGCGTGATGGCAAAAAGTTCAAGAACGGAATCCAGCATCTCGCGGTGCTGAGCGGTCACGCATACCACGGGTTCCACGACCTGCGATGCGCGCAGCTTGTGGATGAGCGGTGCAAGCTTGATAGCCTCCGGGCGCGTTCCGAACGCGAGCAGGCACTTCTTCTTCATGCGGTCTTGCTACACTCGCTGCAAGGTGCAGCGAACCCTGTTTAATCCCCGCCGCAATGGGTATCAGACCTGTGCGTCATTTCCTAGCCTGCAGCGACACTTCATGAGGGGGCTTTCACCCTGCGGATCAGGCCAGCCAGGGGTTGTTGAAATGGATGTCCGACCATTGCGGCACGCC
>CAYMJJ010000279.1:0-2427 GCA_964390445.1 uncultured Anderseniella sp. | reverse complement strand
TCGCTGGTCATCGCCGGCGGGGAAGGGGCCTACGTCACCGATGCGCAAGGCAAGCGCTATCTCGATGGCATCGGCGGCATGTGGTGCGTCAACATCGGCTATGGCCGCAGCGAACTGGCGCAGGTGATGGCTGACCAGGCCATGCAGCTTGCCTACTCCAACACCTTCGTCGACGTGTCCAATCCGCCTGCTGCCATGCTGGCGGCAAAGCTCGCCTCGCTTGCGCCGGGCAGCCTAAACCGGGTCATCTTCTCGCTGACCGGCTCCGCAGCCAATGAAGGCGCGGTTCGTCTTGCCCAGTACTATCATGGCCGCAAGGGCCGGACCGGGCGCAAGAACATCATCTCGCGGCACAATTCCTATCATGGCTCGACCGTGCTGACCGCATCCATGGGCCTGCGCGATGGCGACCGGCAGGACGAGTTCCAGTACCTGTCCAGCTTCATCCACCACCTGTCCGCGCCGTATTATTACCGCAACGGAGAGGGCATGACGCAGGCCGAGTTCACCGACAAGCTGGTCAAGGAGTTCGAGGACAAGATCGCCGAACTGGGCGCCGACACCATTTCCTGCTTCATTGCCGAGCCGATCCAGGCGTCGGGCGGCGTGGTGCCGCCGCCACCGGGATACCTCAAGCGCATGCGCGACCTCTGCAAGCAGCACGACATCCTGTTCATTGCCGACGAGGTGGTGACGGCGTTCGGCCGCATCGGCCACATGTTTGCCTCGCACGATGAATTCGGCATCCAGCCCGACATGATCGTCATGGCCAAGGGCATCACGTCGGGTTACTTCCCGCTCGGTGCGACGCTCTATACGGACGAGATCCACGAGGTGATTTCAACCGACAACCCGGATGGCTGGTTCGCGCACGGCTTCACTTGTGCCGGGCATCCTGTCGGTTGCGCAGTTGCGCTGAAGAACATCGAGATCATGGAGCGCGAGAACATCTGCGCCCACGTGAAGGATGTCGGCGATTACTTCGAGACCCGGCTGCGCGAGCTTGCCGACCTGCCGCTGGTGGGAGATGTGCGCGGCAAGCGCATGATGATGTGCGTCGAGTATGTCGCCGACAAGCAGACCAGGGCGCACATTCCCCACGAGGTCAACTTCTCAAAGCGCATCTCCAACCTGTGCGAGGAGCGGGGCCTGCTGGTGCGCCCGATGGGTCATCTCGATGTGATGTCGCCGCCACTGACCATTACCCGCGACGAGGCTGATTTCCTCATCGATACGCTGCGCGGTGCCATTGGCGACGTCACCGACCAACTGGTGCGCGAAGGAGTGGTTTGATCGGTTTCTGTGTCCCGGCCTTGTGCCGGGATCCAGCTGGGCCCCGGAACGTAGTCCGGGGCACAGGCTAGAACGAGGTACGCAGTGCGGCAGCCAAATTCCCCCGCCCCGCCACCTCGACGCGGTCCAGCCCCAGCCACTGCGCCATTCTGGCAAGCGTTGGGGCAATGGCCTCGGCAACAGGTCCCGGTGCCACGCCGTCCTCGTGCCAGGCGGCATTGATGCGCAGGATGCCGGCCTGCCGGTCAGCCTTCATGCATAGCCGCCCCGCCAGATCTTCACCGTTCAGTATTGGCAGCACGTAGTAGCCGAACTGCCGTTTCGGCGCGGGCGTATAGATTTCGATGCGGTAGTGAAAGCCAAACAGCCGGTGCGCCCGGTCGCGGTTCCACACCAGCGGGTCGAACGGTGACAGGACGGTGGCGCGGGCAAACTTTCGGACAGGGCGTGCATCACGCCAGAGGTAGGCCGGCTTGTCCCAGCCCACCACCTGCACCTCAATGGTGTCGCCTTGCTCGACCAATTCCTGTACGGCGCGCCGGGCGTCTGCAACCGGCAGGCGGAAGTAGTCGCGGATGTCGGTTTCGGTGGCGATGCCGAGCGCCCGGGCCGACTGGCGGGCCAGTTCGCGGATGGCCTCAGCTCGCGGTGGTGTCGGGGCGCTCAGAACCTCTGCCGGCAGCACGCGGTCGGGCACATCGTACACCCGTTCGAAGTTGTCACGGCGCGCGGTCGTCACCTCGCCGGTCCAGAACAGGTATTCGAGCGCTGTCTTGGTGGTGTTCCAACCCCACCACTCGCCGGACCGCACTGCCGTTTCGCCAAAGTCGCGGGGCCGGAGGGGGCCTTCGCTGGCGATCTTTTCAAGAGTCCTTTCAAGGGCCTGGCGGTTCTGGCTGGCGAATTGAATCAAGCCCTTGTAGATGCCGATGCCTTCTCTCGCGTCGTCCATGCGCCATCGCAGCAGCGGCTGGAAACGAGGTGGCAGCAGGCTTGCCTCGTGCGCCCAGTACTCGAAGCACTTGCGGTTTCCCTGTGCCAGCGTGTGCCGGTCAAGCACGTCGCGGTCGTAGGCGCCGAGGCGCGAGAACAGCGGCAGGTAATGCGAGCGCGACAGCACGTTGACGCTGTCGA
>CAYMJJ010000278.1:0-2436 GCA_964390445.1 uncultured Anderseniella sp. | reverse complement strand
GCAAGAATGAAGGCGATCATGCAGGAGGTGCGCGTTGCGCCCATCAGCGAGGCGATGAAGTTCTCCCGCGTAAGGCTGCCCTGCTGCCACGAAATCAGGAAGGCACCGACGACCCCCAGCACCGCTGCTTCTGTTGCGGTGGCCACGCCGAAGTAGATCGAGCTCATCACCGCTGCAATCAGCGCAATGATGGGAGCCAGTTGCCATGTTGCAACGAGGCGCTGGCGTGCGGTGTAGTGCTGGCGGTCGCCACGGTCCTTGCGCCCGCCCATCAGGTCCCACACCGCGACATATCCCATGAACAATCCCGCCAGCATGAGCCCGGGCAGGATGCCGGCGATGAACAGCTTGACGATGCTCTCGTTCACCGTGACGCCATAAATGATGAAGATGATCGAGGGCGGGATCAGCAGGCCCAGCGTACCCGCGCCTGCCAGCGTGCCGATGATCATGTTTTCCGGGTAATTGCGGCGCTTGAGCTCCGGCAACGACATCTTGCCGACGGTCAGCACGGTTGCCGCCGACGAGCCACAGATGGCGGCAAAGATGGCAGAGCCCGTGATGTTCACGTGCAACAAGCCGCCCGGCAGATTGTGCAGCCAGGGTTGCAGGCCCTTGAACAGGTTTTCGGAAAGCCTTGTCCTGAACAGGATTTCCCCCATCCAGACGAAAAGCGGCAAGGCGGTCAGGGTCCAGCTTGATGAAGACGACCAGATGGTCAGTGCCATGGCGTCGCCGACAGGCCTGGTGGTGAACAGTTCCATACCAACCCACGCGACGGCGAGCAGCGAGATGCCGATCCAGACACTGCTTCCCAGCAGCACGAACAGCACCAGCAGGAAGATGAGGGTGGGCAGGAAACCTTCCATCGGATCACTCCACCGTCAGTTGCTGGGGCCCGGCGGCCGCAGCTTCAGCGTCGCGGCGCACGATCACGCGGACCAGCCCATGCACCACGGAAATCGCGAAGATGACCGCCCCGATCGCCACCAGGGTCTGCGGATACCACAGCAGTGTGGCGGCCGCGCCTTCGGACTTTTCTTCGAACTTGTAAGAAACCCAGGTCAGCTTGATGATGTACCATGCGAGGTAACAGCTCATCAGCGATGCAACGGCCAGGCACCACAGTTCCAGCCAGAATTTCGCGTGATTGCCGAGGCGCGAGCGCAGCAGCGCCACCCGGATGTGGCCGCCGGCGCGAAACGTGTGGGCCAGCGCCAGGAACGATGACGCGGCCATGGCGTAGCCTGAATATTCGCTGATGCCGGCAATGTAGATTTGCAGGGCGCGGGCGATGATCGAGGTCAGTACGCACACGCCGATGGTGACCATGAAGAAGGCGGCGGCATAGCCCGCCCACAGGTAAAGCCGTTCGAGCGCCTGGTCGAGGCGAGTGAAGATGCTGCTCATTGTATCACTCGCCCCACCGTTGTCGTGTCTGGTCCCCCGGGGTCGCCGGTCTGGTTTTACTGGGCCCTGTAGGCTTCGATGGCGGCCTTGCCGGTGTCGCCGGCCTTGGCAAGCCACTCGGTGGTCATGGTGTCGCCAATCGCCATGAAGTCCTTCTTCAACTGGTCGCCAGCCGGACCAACGGTCATGCCGTTCTTGGCAAGTTGCTCGACATACCAGTCAGACAGTTCTTCAGCCTTGGCCCAGCCGCGGTCTTCTGCGGCCTTGGCCTTTTCCAGCACGACAGCGCGGGTTGCTTCATCGAGGCTGTTGAAGGCTTCGGTGTTGACGATGACCATGTTCTTGGGCTGCCAGGCCTGGATGTTGTACCAGTACTTGGTGTGCTCCCACAGCTTGCTGTCGTAGCCGGTGGAGCCGGACGAGATCATGCTGTCCACGGCACCGGTGGCGAAAGCCTGGGTGAGTTCAGCCGCTTCGATCTTGGTTGGTACCGCACCCATCAGCTCTGCCAGGCGCGAGGTGGCGGCATTGTAGGCGCGGAACTTCACACCGCTCATGTCGGCGATGGAATTGACTTCCTTGCTGGTGTACAGCCCCTGCGGCGGCCACGGCACGGTGTAGAGAAGCGTCATGCCTTTGTCGGCCAGTACCTTTTCCACCATCGGGCGAGTGTTGTCGTACAGCTTGCGGGATTCGGCGAAGCTGGTGACCAGGAATGGCAGGCTATCGATCTCGAACAGCGGGTCTTCATTGCCGAGGGCCGAAATCAGGCGTTCGCCGATCTGGGCCTGGCCGGTGCGCACCGCGCGGAAAATCTCGTCGCCCTTGAACAGCGAGCCGCCGGGATGGGTAACAATTTCCAGTTTGCCGCCCGAGGCTTCCGTAACTTCCTTGGCAAACTGGGTGGCATTTTCGGAATGGTAGTTGGTGGCAGGATACGCCATTGGCATGTCCCACTTCACATCAGCAGCGAACGTCATGCTGGCGGACAGGCCGAGCGCAAGCGCGGCTGCCGGAACGGTGAAC
>CAYMJJ010000277.1:0-2489 GCA_964390445.1 uncultured Anderseniella sp. | reverse complement strand
GGCTAGCGTCCCGTCAAGTGGTGTAACTCTGGATCCCCGCTGAACTGGTTTTCATGCAGCCTCGCCTTCGAGCAGCTGCGGCTCCTGATGTTTCCGGTTGATCACCCGCGCCAAGGTATCGACGGCCATGTACCTGCGGGTCACTTGCCACTCATCGGTCTGCTCGGCCATCAAGGTGCCGAGCAGACGCACAATGGCGGCATCGTTCGGGAAGATGCCGATCACCCGTGATCGGCGCTTCAGCTCCTTGTTCAACCGCTCCAACGTGTTGGTCGAGGCGAGCTGCGGCCAGTGCTCCTTCGGAAAGTGCATGAACGCCAGTACGTCTTCCTCGGCCGCATCCATCAGCTCGCCGAGCTTCGGGAAGCGACTCCGCAGTTTGTCTGCCGTCTCCCGCCACTGGTTACGTGCATCGGCGTGATTCTCCTGCACGAACGCCGTGCGGATCACGGCCGCCACCATCTGGTGCTGACGCCGCGGCACGTGCGCCAAGGCATTGCGCATGAAGTGTACCCGGCAGCGCTGCCAGGTCGCCGATACCGTCTTCGCCACGGCCTTCTTCAGCCCTTCGTGCGCGTCCGAGATCACCAGCCGGACGCCAGCCAGACCGCGCTTCACCAGGCTGCGCAGGAAGTCCGTCCAGAAGCCCTCGGTCTCCGCCGGACCCACCGCCAGGCCGAGCACCTCGCGCCGGCCGCTGTCGTTGACGCCGACGGCGATCACCAGCGCGCGGTTCACCACATGGCCGCTCTCCCGGGACTTCAGATAAGTGGCGTCCAGCCACAGATACGGCCAGGAACCTTCCAGGCGCCGGTTCAGGAACACCTCGACCTGCTCGTCGAGCTCCTTACACAGCCGGGAGACCTGGCTCTTCGAGATCCCCGTCATCCCCATCGCCTGCACCAGGTCATCGACCTTGCGGGTGCTGATGCCCTTCACGTACGCCTCCTGAACCACCGCCACCAGCGCCTGTTCCGAGGCCTTGCGTGGGCTCAGGAACGCCGGCAGGTAGCTGCCATGGCGCAACTTCGGGATCCTCAGGTCCAGCGTGCCGATCCGTGTCTCCAGCTGCCGGGGCCGATAACCATTGCGCTGGTTGACCCGATCTTCGCTCCGTTCATGAGGTTCGGCGCCGCACAGCGCCTGTGCCTCCAGGTCCATCAGGCGTTGCAGCGTCCACTGCCCCAGCTCCCTCAGAAAATCTCCGTCTGCGTGCTTCTCAGCAAGCTCGAGCAATGCCATCCTGTCCTCGGTCATCGTGGTGTTCCCCGTGTTCTGGTTGTGTCGCAACTCCCAGTTTACGGAGACCCGCGATGGCCGCTACCACCGCTCCTGATTTACACCACGTCTCGGGACACTACCGACCACATGGCCAGGCCCACAGTCACATCGAACCACCGACACCTGCAGGTGATGCTCCGCCGATGCTGATTTTCGGCGAATCAAGACCTCGCGATGCTCCAACTGAGAGAGTTGCGCCGGTATATGGCCAGATTGGAAGAAGCCTGCGGAAGTGAGACCCCGGAATGGGCTCTACGGGCGCCCTAACCCATTGAAAGAACGGCAGGTTCTAAAGAGCCTACCGGGACCCACACAAAAGAGACTGACTAGATGGCGGAGCGGACCGGACTCGAACCCGACGGGACGACCATCACTGACCGGCCCTGACCATTCCTGACCGATAAGCTACTTATTTTTCGATGCACGCAGGGGTCAGGAGCGATCAGCGCCAGGTAAAAGGGGTAACAACTTCCGGTAGCAAAAGCAGTATGCCAATTCGACTGCGGGGCTTATGGCTATCGATTGCTCCGAGCGTCCCGCCGAGGCTGAAGTGCAGCATTCAATATGCAGACTGGTAATGCCTGAGCGATTTACCCGCTCACCGTTTGCCGCCAAGATCGCCCGGCAACAACTGCCGGTTGTGCATGATGGTGAGAATCTGGATTTCGTCGGCGGTAGCGCGATAGATAATGCGGTACGGTTCCTCCAGGATCTCGCGAACGGCATCATCTTCGTACTCCGGCACTCTTCTACCGCGCAAGTACAGATCGTTCAACGATTCGGCGCGGGCAACGATGCGTTCGATCATCGCCACCGCATTCTGCTGCGAATTTTCAGCGATGTAGGATTGGATGTTGCGAAGGCGGGATTTCGCTTCGTCGGTGAACCGGACCTTCACTCCAGGCCGAACTCGCGACGCACGTCACTGATGTCGCTGAGACGTCCGGCATCTGCATCGTTCATTCCACGTTCAATCGAACGACGCACCGCCAGCTCGTAGACCACATCGTCCCACGTCGCGTTATCCGGCAACTTGTCCAGCAGCTGGTGGGCCTTCTCTTTGACGGAATTGGCCACACTGGCCATGATGATTTCCTCCGGTCGATAGGCCGAATTCTAACCGTCCGCCTCACCGCCTTCCAGCCATTCGGCCGTCAGGGCGGTGAGCAACGTGAACGTAGGTGCCTCGTTTAAATGTGCACCCCGCC
>CAYMJJ010000276.1:0-2499 GCA_964390445.1 uncultured Anderseniella sp. | reverse complement strand
TCCTGTTCCTGCTGCTCTGGCTGTACGCCCGCAGGCCGCGCGCCACCGGCCAGGTGGCGGCAGCCTTTGTGTTCGGTTACGGCGTGTTCCGGTTCGTCGCCGAGTTCTTCCGCGAACCCGATGCCCATCTCGGCCTGCTCTCGCTGGGCATGAGCATGGGGCAATGGCTGTGCGTGCCCATGATCCTGGGTGGCGTTGGCCTCTGGATCTGGGCCGATCGCCGAAAAAAACTTCCCTGAAGACGGGTAGAAACCCTGAGGCAAAAGCCTTGCGGGTGAGGATCTCGGGTTTCATAATTACCGGTAATTACAGAGGTCCCATCAACCCTTGCTTCCATGCGCGTTGTTTCCAACTCCCTTCACGACGAAGTTGCCGCTCAGTTGCGCGACCTGATTTTTTCGGGGGAGTTGTTGCCGGGCGCCTTTGTTGACGAAGTGGCAATCGCCGAACGCCTGGAGATTTCCCGCACTCCCCTGCGTGAAGCGCTCAAGGTGCTGGCGGCTGAAGGACTGGTGCGCCACGAGCAGCGCCGAGGCTGCTTCGTCAATCAGGTCACTGAACAAGACCTCGACGAGATCTTTCCCGTCATTGCGCTACTCGAGGGTCGGTGTGCCTTCGAGGCGGCACACAATGCCACCGAAGCCGACATTGCGGCCCTGGAGACGCTGCACGATCGCCTCAACAAGCACGCCGCGGCAGGCCGAATCACCGCCTATTACGAGATCAATTTCGCCATCCATGAAGCGATCATCACCTTGGCGAACAACCGTTGGCTGGCGCAGGTGATTGCCGACCTGCGAAAGCTTCTCAAGCTGGCCCGACTTCAGCAACTGCATGCACCTGGTCGTTTGAAGCAAAGCCTGTCTGAGCACATGGCGGTTTTTGCCGCGCTGAAGGCGCGGGACCCGGAAGGGGCAGAGGCCGCCATGAAGACCCATTTGACGCGGCAACGCGAAGCTTTGCGTGAACTCGCGCGTAACGGTCGTTCAAAACTGGCATGAGTGCGATGACCACCTATCCTTCTCCTACCCGACGCCGAAACGCTCGCGAACTGCGCCGGCGGAAAGCGAGCCGGGGAGCCCCTCAATGAACACATCCGACTGGATCACTCGCGGCGTATCGATGCTTCGCACCGGACCGCTGAAGGGTGTGGCGGAAGCGGCAGAGGGTCTCGCCAAGCCGTCCAGAACTGCAACAAGATCGACGAAGGAGCGGCTTGGTGCCACATTGCGCCGAGACCAGGAGGCGCTATCGCCCAGGGTGCTGCGTCGCACGCTCATGGAGCTCCAGTCGATTGTCGACGCCAGAGTCAGCGAGGTCGAAGGCGGGCGGCGTGCACGTGGTGTGGCTGGCTGGTACGCCTGCGCCACACCGGAGCAGCGCCACGACATGTGGTTGCTCATGAGTGAGCAGTTCGTGGCCGACCCGGTGAAGGTGAAGGCAGCACAGGCTCAATACACGGCTGCGGTGGGCACACCTGACGAAGCGGCGGCCGAAGTGAACTACCGCCGGGCCACAGTATCTCCGAGGCGGCGGCTGTTGCAGCGCTTCAGTGTCAATCCGGAAGGTATTCGTTTCCTGGTGGACATGCGCGCTGAAATGCAGCCTCGCCTTAAAGCCGACCGGCGCCTGATGGCGCTCGATGTGGAAATGGAGTACATGTTTTCAACCTGGTTCGACGTCGGCTTCCTTGACCTGCGCCGCATCAGCTGGGACTCTCCCGCGTCGCTGATCGAAAAACTGATCAAGTACGAGGCCGTGCACGACATCCGTGGCTGGGCCGATGTCAAGAACAGGCTGGACTCGGACCGACGATGCTACGGATTTTTTCACCCCAGACTGCCCGATGAGCCATTGATCTTTGTTGAAGTGGCTCTCATGGATGAGATGGCGTCCTGCATCACACCGCTACTGGACGAATCGGCTGCACCAGCCAATCTGTCCAAAGCCACCCACGCCATCTTCTATTCGATCAGCAACACACAGACCGGTCTCAAGGGGGTGAGTTTTGGAGATTCGCTCATCAAGCGCGTGGTCGACACGCTGCGAGAAGAGTTTCCCAAGCTAAAGACCTTTGTGACCTTGTCACCCATACCAGGGCTGCGGCCGTGGCTGTCCAAGAATGCTTCGCCCGAACTGCTCAAGGCGTGGGAGCAGGTGCAGGACCTGCCGGCAAACGCGCCGGAACGGGTGGTCCTGCTGGGCATGGCGGCACAGTATCTGGCGCATGAAATGCGTGACGGGAAGCCGTTGGATCCAGTGGCCCGCTTTCATCTGGGCAATGGAGCTCGGGTCGAACGAATCAATTGGGCGGGCGATCCGTCCACCAAAGGCATGAAGCAATCGTACGGGTTGATGGTGAATTACCTGTACGACCTCAAGCGGCTTGACCGGCACCGGGCACTCCTGGCGCAGGGCAAAATCCCGACGGCGCCTGCCGTCGGCAAACTGATGCCAGCCCCATAGAAGGCTGAGGACTGGCTGAAAACCTAGACAACA
>CAYMJJ010000275.1:0-2500 GCA_964390445.1 uncultured Anderseniella sp. | reverse complement strand
AACTGACAGCAGACATGGTGCTCGTTCGTACCAGCGAACTGCCGGCTGCCGAGCTTGGCCCGGAAGATACCGTGCTGCTGGATGCCGAACATGGCGTCTATTACGGGCTTGAGGGCCCGGCCCGGGTGATCTGGGACCTGCTGCAGACCGAGTGCACGCTGGACGACATCTGCAGCGCGCTGGTCCAGCGCTACGACGTGGATGAGGCAACCTGCATGAAAGACACGAGATCCTTCATCCTCGAGCTTGTCGAGAACGGCCTTGTCACCACCCGCTAGGGGCGCCCTGGCGCGCTGGACCGCGCTGGACATCCGCCACAAGCGCGCCTGGCTGAAAGCCTGCGCAAAGCTGGCAGTGGCCCGCCATGAGCTGTCCCGCAGACCGGTCGGCGCGATACTGACCAGCCTTTCCAACCCGCCCCACTGCACATCGGCCAGCACGGGAGATGCGCGGCTGATCAGCTGGTCCATTGCCTCGGCCGCCGCGCGCGTGCCGTGGCGATCCGACTGCCTGATCCAGGCCATGGCGGCAGCCGCGTGGCTGGATGAACTCGACAACGGCTGGACACTCCACATCGGGGTAAGACGCGGGCCGGCCAGCGCACTTGAGGCCCATGCCTGGCTTGGCTCGGGTGCCTCGGTGATTACGGGAAACCTGCCAGACCTCGGCAGCTTCAGCCCGATTCCATTGAACGACTTCGTGCGCTCCGGTGCCGGCTTTCCCGGCGATTGAACCTCCCGCTGGACAAGCCAAGGCCAATCGTCCGTTAACGTCTCGTTAACCTTAAAGAATTTGCCGAATCAGCCGTCCGGATTCATGAATCATCGCAGGTTGAAGCCGGGTCCCGCCTTCAACTCCGTTTCATCGGCGGGCCCCGCGGGCCGTCCTCGTCAGTACGTCGAGTCCAAGTATTATCCGGGGTGCACGCTGCATCCTGGACCAGAGCCGATTCCATGGAGACCGCGAAAGATGCAGACCCTGAGCCCCAACAACAAGGCAGACACTTTGCCAGGCCCGAAAGCCATGACCTGGAGAGCGCCGCGGCTTCGGGTCGAGAGCATTGCAGCCATTACCCAGGGAGGTTTGCAAACAGGCCTTGACCAGTGCGTGGTCGGCGACGGTGGGCAGTGCGATTAGCCCACACTACCACAAGGCACCGACCATGAAGTGAACCAGCCCATCAGATCAGGAAGTCATCCTGATGCAGCTGGTTGACGTCGTTCAGCCCATAGAATCCGACACTGGTGCCGGCATCGAGCTGCACGATCAGGTAGTCACCTGATACGTACGCCCCCGCCATTACCTGCGCGAAATCGCTGAAGCCGAACGCCGTGACGTCCACCACGTCATCTGACCCCGCTCCGGCCTGGAAGTCGAAGATCCGGTCATAACCGTAGCCGGGGCCCATGATGAAGGTGTCGTTGCCAGCACCGCCGTACAGGTTGTCGTTGCCGCCGCGGCCATCCAGCACGTCATTGCCGTCACCACCAACCAGCACGTTGTTGCCGGCATCGCCATACAGCATATCGTCAAAGGCTGAGCCCCAAAGACCTTCGATGCTGATATAGACATCGCCCGCTGCATCGCCCGTATTGTTGGCGGGATTGGCGAGGTCTGCGGTGATACCCGTTGCCGAGCTGATATAGGCTGCTGCATCGCGGCCATTGCCGCCGTCGAGCACGTCAGCACCGGCGCCACCATCAAGAATGTCGGATCCATCCCCACCATAGAGCATGTCGTCACCGTCATGACCGAACAGCCGGTCTGAGCCCGCCCCGCCGTACATCACGTCGGCGGCATTGGTGCCAGATGCGACATCCCTGCCGGCGGAACCATTGTTGGAACCGCCAGCCTGTAGTTCGATGTCGATGGTGTAGTTGTAGTCGAAGATGCCGCCATTGCCGTCATCGACGCGGATGATGACCGACTTGGTGGTCGCCGCACCTTCCGTCAGCGTGTTGCCGGCCCTGACCACCAGCTGCCCGTTGACAATCTCCAGGTCCGGATCGGCCACCGGCGAACCTGCACCATCGACGATGGTGAAGGTGTGCGTGTCGTTGATGTCCGGATCGTTGACCACGAAGCTGTCGATCAGCACCGAGCCGGCAACCACGTCCATGTGACTCCACAATCCACAGTCAACCAGGTTGTTGTAGTAAGTCCCGACCGCGCTCGCGACGGTCACGACCGGCGCCTCGTTCACGCCATTAACAGTTATGGTCACCGTGGCAGTATCCGTACCGCCATTGCCGTCGGACACCGTGTAGCTGAAGCTGTCGGTCGCCGTCTCGCCTGCACCCAGGCTCTCGAACGCGCCGTTGGGGTCATAGTCGTAGCTGCCATCGCTGTTCAGCGTCAGCAGCGCACCCGACGCCAGCGTGACCTGGCTGTTCACGTCACCGGGCACGCCGTTGACCTCGATCACGCTCAGCGTGTCGCCATCCACGTCGGTGTCGTTGCCCAGCACGTTGCCGGAGCTGGCCGAGACATCGTCCTCGCC
>CAYMJJ010000274.1:0-2510 GCA_964390445.1 uncultured Anderseniella sp. | reverse complement strand
GGTCTTGCGTTGCCGTAGGGTCCCGCTAGTTTACTGCGTTCGTCTGGGACAAAGACCAACAACACGAGGGGCGCGTTGTCATGAAGGTAGGAACGCCAAAGGAAATGGCGAGCGGGGAAGCTCGCGTCGCAATGACTCCGGAGAGCGCAGGTTTTCTGCAAAAGCTGGGATACGAGTGTCTCGTCCAGAGCGGCGCCGGTGAGCAGGCCGGTTTTTCCGACGAATTGTACCAGAAGGCCGGTGTGACGGTGGTCAATACCGCCGCTGCCTTGTGGAAGGAAGCTGACATCGTCGTCAAGGTGCGCCAGCCGGAAAAGGCTGAACTGAAGCACCTGCGTGACGGCCTGACGCTGATTTCGTTCTTCAACCCTGCCGCCAACGAGGCCGGCATGAACGCCGCCAAGGATGCAGGCACCAACGTCATCGCCATGGAAATGGTGCCTCGCATCAGCCGCGCCCAGAAGATGGATGCCCTGTCGTCGATGGCCAACATCGCCGGTTATCGCGCGGTCATCGAGGCAGGCAACAATTTCGGCCGCTTCTTTACCGGCCAGGTGACGGCTGCCGGCAAGGTGCCGCCCGCCAGGGTGCTGGTGATCGGGGCCGGTGTCGCCGGGCTTGCAGCCATCGGCACGTCGACCAGCCTTGGTGCCATCACCTATGCCTTCGACGTGCGTCCCGAGGTGGCCGAGCAGGTTGAGTCCATGGGTGCGCAGTTCGTCTACCTCGACTTCGCCGAAGCCCAGCAGGATGGTGCCGCAACCGGCGGTTATGCCAGCGTGTCCAGCCCGGAGTTCCGCGAGGCACAACTTGCAAAGTTTCGCGAACTGGCACCCGACATGGACATCGTCATCACCACGGCGTTGATCCCCAACCGGGAAGCACCGGAGCTGTGGACCGAGGACATGGTCAAGGCCATGAAGCCGGGGTCCGTGATCGTCGACCTGGCCGCAGAAAAGGGCGGCAATTGCAAGCTCACCGTGAAGGACGAAAAGATCGTCACCGACAATGGCGTAACCATCGTCGGCTATACCGACTTCCCCTCGCGCATGGCTGCACAAGCTTCGTCGTTGTACTCCAACAACATCCGCCACATGATGAGCGACCTGACGCCCGGCAAGGACGGTCAGATCAATCACAACATGGAAGATGACGTGATCCGCGGCGCAACCGTGACCTTCAAGGGTGAGGTCACCTTCCCGCCGCCGCCGCCCAAGGTGCAGGCCATTGCCGCCAAGCCCAAGGAAAAGGTCAAGGAACTCACCCCGGAAGAAAAGCGCGCAGCCGAAGTTGCCGCGTTCAAGGCACAGACCAGGCAGCAGGTCACCTTGCTGGCGATCGGCGGTGCATTGATGCTGCTGGCAGGCCTGTTTACCCCGGCGAGCTTCATGCAGCACTTCATCGTGTTCGTGCTGGCAGTGTTCGTCGGCTTCCAGGTGATCTGGAACGTGTCGCACTCGCTGCACACGCCGCTGATGGCCATCACCAACGCCATCTCCTCGATCATCATCCTTGGCGCCCTGATGCAGATCGGATCCGGCTCGTGGCTGGTGATCATTCTGGCTGCCCTGTCGGTGTTCATGGCCGGCATCAACATTTTCGGTGGCTTCCTCGTGACCCGGCGCATGCTCGCCATGTTCCAGAAGTCGTAAGGGAGCAGGATCAATGGAATTCGGATTTACAACGGCAGCCTACGTGGTTGCAGCAGTCCTCTTCATCCTCTCCCTCGGCGGCCTGTCGGGGCAGGAGAGTGCCAAGCGGGCGGTGTGGTTCGGCATCGTCGGCATGGCACTGGCGGTCGTGGCCACGCTGGTCGGGCCTGGCTCGGGCCTTTGGTGGCTGTCCATCTTCCTGATCGCCGGCGGCGGCGTCATTGGCTATCAACTGGCAACCAGGGTGCAGATGACCCAGATGCCTGAACTGGTCGCAGCGATGCACTCGCTGGTCGGCCTTGCGGCAGTGTTCGTCGGCTACAACGCCCACATCGAGCTGGCCAACGTGCTGGCCATGGACGACACCGCCCGCAAGGGCCTTGAAGGCTTCGCGGCGCTGCTGGCCAAGAAGACCGTAGTCGAGCAGAACATCCTCAGGGTTGAGCTGTTCCTCGGAGTCTTCATCGGGGCCATCACGTTTACCGGTTCCGTCATCGCCTACGGCAAGCTGGCCGGCAAGGTGACCTCCGCAGCCGAGAAGCTGCCCGGCGGGCACATGCTCAACGCCTCTGCTGCTGCCATCTCGGTGCTCTGCCTGTTCTGGTACTTCACCACCGGCGGCATCCTGCCGCTCATCATCATGACACTCGCCGCGCTGTTCATCGGCTATCACCTGATCATGGGCATCGGCGGTGCCGACATGCCGGTCGTGGTTTCGATGCTCAACTCGTACTCAGGCTGGGCGGCAGCGGCCATCGGCTTCAGCCTTGGCAATGACCTGCTGATCGTCGTCGGCGCGCTGGTCGGCTCGTCGGGTGCCATCCTGTCCTACATCATGTGCAAGGCCATGAACCGCAG
>CAYMJJ010000273.1:0-2563 GCA_964390445.1 uncultured Anderseniella sp. | reverse complement strand
CGTGAAGCCGTCCATCAGGTTCAGGCTGGCCGGATTGAACGGATCGTAAGGCGCAATCCACGGTGCCAGCACCGCCAGCAGGATGATGATAAGCGCGACAACGGCAGCCACGATCGCCACCGGCGAATGGCGGAAACTCCAGGCAATGTCGCTGTCCCAGGCACTTGTCAAACGGTTCATGGCTGCTCCCGTCCTCAATGCCGGGGTGCTGCGCGGTCTACGCGCAGGCGTGGGTCAACAACGTAATAGAGTAAGTCGACGACCAGGTTGATGACCACGAAGATCAGCGCAATCAGCATCAGGTAGGCAGCCATGACAGGAATGTCGACGAACTGGACCGAGTTGATGAAGAGCGCGCCGACGCCCGGCCACTGGAACACCGTCTCGGTGATGATGGCGAACGCGATGATGCTGCCCAGTTGCAAGCCGGTGATGGTAATTACAGGCACCAGCGTGTTCTTCAGCGCATGGCCGAAGTTCACCGCGCGGTCCGACAGGCCACGGGCGCGGGCAAACTTGATGTAGTCACTGCGCAGGACCTCCAGCATCTCGGCGCGTACCAGCCGCATGATCAGCGTCATCTGGTACAGCCCCAGCGTGATGGCCGGCAACACGATCGAGGCCCGGCCCGACGGCGTCAGCAGACCGCTGCGCCACGGCCCCACATCCACCGTTTCGCCGCGCCCGAAACTGGGGAGCCATTGCAGTTCGACCGCGAATACCCAGATCAGGAGAACGCCGATCAGGAACGTGGGCAGCGACACCCCGACGAGCGATACGGTCATGATCGTGCCCGACACCCAGCCGCGCCGGTTGAGTGCCGTATAGACCCCCAGCCCCACGCCCACAACGAACGCCAGCACACCTGATATGAACGCCAGTTCCAGCGTCGCCGGCAAGCGCGACAGGATGAGTTCCATAACCGGCTGCTGCAGCCGGTAGGAGATTCCGAAATCACCGGTTGCGGCCCGCGCGATGTAGCTGACGAACTGCACGGCGACCGGGTCGTTCAGGCCCAGCCGGTCTCGCAATGCCTCGCGATCAGCCTGGCTTGCCTCCTGCCCCATCATCGTGGCAACGGGATCGCCAACGAAGCGGAACAGCGAGAATGACACCAGGGCCACAACCAGCATCACGAGTACGGATTGCACTATCCGGCGCAGGATATAGGCGATCATCGCAAACCCCGGGAACGGACGGAGCCGGACCAGGCCGGCCCCCGCCGCAGGATTGGAAAGCCGCGGGCTGGGGCCCGCGACCGGTTACTTGAACGTGACGGTCGTCATGCTCGGCTGGTTTTCCGGATGGACCGCGATGTTGATCCTGTCCTTCGCCGCATAGGCCAGCAGTTGGTTGTGGACCATCAGGAACACACGATCGTCCTGGATGGTCTTCCAGATCTCGGCAATCGTTGCGTTGCGCTTGTCGAGATCAGTCTCGGTTGCAAGCGACGCGATCTTCGCATCGATCTCGGGGTTGTTGTAGCGCGAGCCGTTCCAGCCACCACGGCCTTCAGCCGGGCTATGCACCAGGAAGTCGAAAACGTACTGGCTGTCGAAGGTCGGCACGCCCCAGCCCAGCAGGTAGAAGTCGACCTGGCTGTTCTGGATCGCGGGGAAGTGGATCGTGCGTGACTGGCTGACCAGGTTTGCCTTGATACCGATCCGGCCCAGCATGCCGACATAGGCCTGGCAGATGGCTTCGTCATTGATATAGCGGTCGTTCGGGCAATGCAGGTCTACGGTGAAGCCGTCGGGATAGCCCGCTTCGGTCATCAGCGCCTTGGCGGCGTCGTAATCAGGCGCGGTGTAGGCATCGAGCGCGGGGTCATGGCCGTTCACGAAGGGCGGTACGTTCTGCGCACCGGGAACCGACTGGCCTCGCATCACCACCTGGCGTATCGCGTCACGGTCCAGCGCCTTGGCCATAGCCTCGCGCACCTGCGGTTTCTTGAAGGGGTTGTCGCCCTGCAGCGAGATGAGGCTGTCCGACGACATGTCATAGGAGAAGAAAATCGTCCGGTTCTCGGCACCAGTGGTGACGGCAATTCCGGACGTACCCGAAAGCCGCTCGATGTCCTGCACCGGCACGTCCTGCACGAAATCGACCTCACCCGACAAAAGCGCTGCAACGCGGGTGGCTGCTTCCTTGATCGGGGTGTAGATGATCTCGGTTACCGCCGGGGCCGTGTCCCAGTGGTTCGGGTTGACAGCGAGGACTGTGCGCACCTCGGGATCGCGCGAGGTCAGCGTATAAGGCCCGGTCCCGTTGGTGTTGCGGACGGTGAACTTCTCCTCGCCTGCCTTGAAGTCCTGCGGTGCCTGGACGTTGTTTGCTTCGATCCAACCCTTGTCCATAATGAAGAAGTTGGTCAGGTTCTGCACATAGAGCGGGCTTGGGCCGCTCATCTTGATGTGCACGGTATGGTCGTCAACGGCCTCGGCACTGGCGACAGCGGTGTGCAGGCCCTTGAAGTCAGAGGTCTCGGAAGTCACCCGCGTCACCGATGCCACCACGTCCTCGGCGGTGAAGTCGGCGCCATCGTGGAATTTCACGCCCTGGC
>CAYMJJ010000272.1:0-2564 GCA_964390445.1 uncultured Anderseniella sp. | reverse complement strand
TTGACGTCGAATGGCGAGGTCAGGGCAGCACTCATGGCCTCGACGGCACGGGCCGGGTTCAACCCGGCGATGGAGACAAGTGCCGAGGTTTCCGGCATCGGCAGCACCTTGAAGGCGACCTCGGTCAGCACGCCCAGCGTGCCGTGGCTGCCGGCCATCAGCTTGACCAGATCGTAGCCGGTGACGTTCTTCATCACCCGGCCGCCATTCTTGATCACGATGCCTTCTCCGTTGACGAAGCGTACGCCGATCAGGCTGTCGCGGCAGGCCCCGGCCTGGATGCGGCGCGGGCCGGACACGTTGGCCGCAACGACGCCGCCGATGGTCGGCTTGCCGTTGGTGCCATAAAGCGCGCGGTGATCCATCGGCTCGAACGGCAGGCGCTGGTTTTCCTTCGCCAGCGTCTTCTCGATGGTGTCGAGCGGCGTGCCGGCTGCGGCCACGATGGTCAAGGCACCGGGTTCATACAGCGAGACGCCGCTCAGCCCGGTAGTGTTGAGCACTTCGCCGGTGACGTTGCCGCCAAGGCCGGCGCGGGTGCCACCACCCTTGATGTGCAGGGGCGTGCGCCTGGCTGCCGCAGCCCCAACGGCTTCGGCGAGATCAGTTTCAGTTCTCGGCGTCATGCGGCGCGACGCTCCCTGGTGGTGGCGAGCGGGAACACCTTCGCCGGGTTGAGCAGCCACTTGCCGTCGAACACGTCCTTGACGCGAACTTGCGCCTCGATGTCGGCCTCGTTGTACTGGGTCAGCATGAGGTCGCGCTTTTCCACGCCGACGCCGTGTTCGCCGGTCAGGCAGCCGCCCACCTCGACGCACAGCTTGAGGATTTCCGCACCCATCGCCTCGCAGGTTTCCAGGTCGCCCGGCTTGTTGGCATCGAACAGGATGAGCGGGTGCAGGTTGCCATCACCGGCGTGGAACACGTTGGCGACGTTAAGCCCGAACTCTTCGGACAGTTCTTCCATGCGGCGCAGCACCAGTGGCAACTGGCTGACCGGGATGGTGCCGTCGAGGCAGATGTAGTCATTGATCTGGCCCATCGCGCCGAAGGCAGACTTGCGGCCCTTCCAGATGGCGGCGGACTGTTCAGGCCCGGTACTCTCGCGCAGCTCTACCGGGTTGTGGCGCATGGCGATGGCGTTGATCTTGTCGAGCTGTTCGCGGATTTCGGCCTCCGAACCCTCCACCTCGACAATCAGCAGGGCTTCAACATCCGGGTAACCGGCCTTGGCGAAGTCTTCCGTGGCGCGGATGCAGGGCCGGTCCATGAACTCGATGGCGACGGGCAGCACGCCGGCCTTGATGATGTCGGCGACGCATTCTCCTGCCACTTCGGATGAGTCAAAGCCCATCAGCACCGGTCGTGCGCCCTCGGGCTTGGCCAGGATGCGCAAGGTGGCTTCCGTCACGATGCCAAGCTGGCCTTCGGAGCCGCAAATCAGGCCGAGCAGGTCATAGACGGGGGCATCCAGGTGCGCCCCGCCGACGTCGACGATATCGCCCTGCATGGTGACCATGCGAACGCCCATCAGGTTGTTGGTGGTGACGCCGTACTTCAGGCAATGCGCACCGCCGGAATTCATGGCGATGTTGCCGGCGATGGCGCAGGCAAGCTGGCTGGACGGATCTGGCGCATAAAAGAAGCCGTCGGCCTCCACCGCGCCTGTGACCGACAGGTTGGTGCGGCCGGTTTGTACCCGGATGTACCGGTCGGCATAATTGGTCTCGAGCACGCCACTCATGCGGCTCACACCCAGCACGATGCTGTCAGCGGTGGGAAGCGAGCCGCCCGCAAGCGATGTGCCTGCCCCGCGCGGCACCACCGGCACCCCCTCGGCATGGCAATACTTCAACACTGCGGCGACTTCTTCAGTCGTCGCCGGCAGTACCACGGCGAGCGGCTGGCAGCGATAGGCGGTCAGCGCATCGCATTCGTAGGCGCGGGTCTCATGTGGGTCGGAGATGACCGCCTCGGCATGGGGAAGAAGGGCCGACAAGGCCGCAACGATATCGGCCTTGCGCCCGATGACGGCCTGGCTTGGTATTGGCATCTCCATGGCTTGATCCCTTTGTGGTGGCAGCGGCACGGCAAGTGGTAAACTAAGTTTACCAATTATGCCATACCTGCTGGTTTCCGGTTTGCCAAATAGGTTACAGCTAATTGCAAATGAGTTATGTTCTAATTTGTCTAATGACAGGCATACTGCACACTTGATGTTCCAGTATCCGCGCGACGGCAGTTGCGCACAAGACCGAGGATGAGCCGATGATCCGGACAGGCGAGCAGTACAGGGACTCCATTCGCGACAACCGCGAGATCTACATCAACGGCGAAAAGGTGAAGGACGTCACCGCCCATCCGCAGTTCAAGCCGCTGATCGACATCCGCGCGCAGATCTACGACATGCAGCATGACGCCGCCACGCGCGACGTGATGACGGTGGTGCAGGATGGCGAGGTCAACGCGGTTGGCAACGCCCTGCCCTACAGCCAGGAAGACTGGTGGGCCAAGCGCCGCGCCACGGATACGATACTGGAAACCGTTGGTGGCGTGGTAACCCG
>CAYMJJ010000271.1:0-2594 GCA_964390445.1 uncultured Anderseniella sp. | reverse complement strand
ACATTGCCATCCGCGAAAACCTGGGCCGCGAAGCAGCGTCCAAGGCCCTGGTGCGTGATGGCGAGAGCTGGGGCGCGCAAATTCCCGATCACGTCACGCCCGAGTTTGTGCGCGCCGAAGTTGCCGCCGGGCGGGCCATCATTCCGGCAAACATCAACCACCCGGAACTGGAACCGATGATCATCGGCCGCAACTTCCTGGTCAAGATCAATGCCAACATGGGCACGTCTGCGGTCACTTCATCGATGGCCGAGGAGGTCGACAAGATGGTGTGGTCGATCCGCTGGGGTGCGGACACGGTGATGGACCTGTCCACCGGCCGCAACATTCACAATACGCGGGAATGGATCATCCGCAACTCGCCGGTGCCGATCGGTACGGTGCCGCTGTACCAGGCGCTTGAGAAGGTCAATGGCGTGGCGGAAGACCTGACCTGGGAAATCTACCGCGACACCCTGATCGAGCAAGCCGAGCAGGGCGTGGACTACTTCACCATCCATGCGGGATTGCGGCTGCATCACATTCCGCTGACCGTTGACCGTGTCACCGGCATCGTGTCGCGTGGCGGATCGATCATGGCGAAGTGGTGCCTGCATCACCACCGCGAAAGCTTCCTGTACGAGCATTTCGAGGAAATCTGCGACATCTGCCGAGCCTATGACGTCAGCTTCTCGCTGGGTGACGGGTTGCGCCCCGGCTCGATTGCCGATGCCAATGACGCAGCGCAGTTTGCCGAGCTTGAGACGCTCGGGGAGCTCACCACGATTGCGTGGGCGAAAGACTGCCAGGTGATGATCGAAGGGCCGGGCCACGTGCCGATGCACAAGATCAAGTACAACATGGAAAAGCAGCTCGAAACCTGCGGCGAGGCACCGTTCTATACGCTCGGGCCTCTCACCACAGATATTGCGCCTGGCTATGATCACATAACGTCGGGCATCGGGGCGGCCATGATCGGGTGGTTCGGCACGGCAATGCTGTGTTACGTGACGCCGAAGGAACACCTCGGCCTGCCTGATCGCGACGATGTGAAAACCGGTGTCATCACCTACAAGATCGCAGCCCATGCCGCCGATCTGGCCAAGGGTCACCCGGCAGCGCAGCTGCGCGATGATGCGCTGTCGCGGGCGCGTTTCGAGTTTCGCTGGGAGGACCAGTTCAACCTTTCACTGGACCCTGATACCGCGCGGGACTTTCACGACCAGACCTTGCCCAAGGAAGCCCACAAGACGGCGCATTTCTGCTCCATGTGCGGGCCGAAGTTCTGTTCGATGAAGATCAGCCACGATATTCGCGCTGAAGCCCAGAAGGAGGGGATGAAGGCCATGGCCATGAAGTATCGCGAAGGAGGCGAGCTCTACATGCCTCTGGCAGAGCAGGCAGAACCCGCCAGCGACTGACGGCACCGAAATCTAT
Source organism: uncultured Anderseniella sp. (assembly GCA_964390445.1). GTDB lineage: Bacteria > Pseudomonadota > Alphaproteobacteria > Rhizobiales > Aestuariivirgaceae > Anderseniella. The sequence continues at coordinate 1,178 of CAYMJJ010000271.1, read as the reverse complement.
CAAGTACACTGCGTTTGCCGGATCTCGCCTTTCGCGCGGGGTCCGGCGGGCACGCACGTTGCCACAATCCACCCTTGCCGCGTGGGCCAGCGCGCGCTACCTAGTCAATCAATCCAAATCACCTGCCAGACTGGGCCACTGACCAATGACATTGTTTGCGCGTGTTGCCGACAAATCCGACTGGATCGAGGGGGGCACCGGCCCCTGGGAAATCATCATCGGGCTGGAAGTCCATGCCCAGGTGTCGTCGAAGTCGAAGCTGTTTTCCGGCGCGTCGGCCGAGTATGGCGGTGAGCCGAATGACCATGTGTCGCTGGTCGATGCGGCCATGCCGGGCATGCTGCCGGTCATCAACAAGTTCTGCGTCGAGCAGGCGGTGCGTACAGGGCTCGGCCTGAAGGCGAAGATCAACGAGTACTCTGTGTTCGACCGCAAGAACTACTTCTACCCCGACCTGCCGCAGGGCTACCAGATCTCGCAGTTCAAGCAGCCGGTGGTGGGTGAGGGCGAAGTGCTGCTGGACATGGGCGAGCGAGGCCAGATCACCGTTGGCATCGAACGGCTGCACCTTGAACAGGATGCCGGCAAGTCGATCCATGACCAGCATCCGACCATGTCGCTGGTGGATCTGAACCGCTCCGGCGTGGCACTGATGGAAATCGTTTCGAAGCCGCACATGCGCTCTGCCGACGAGGCCAAGGCATACGTGTCCAAGCTGCGCACGATTATGCGCTATCTCGGCACCTGCGACGGCAACATGGAGGAAGGCTCGCTGCGGGCCGACGTGAACGTGTCGGTGCGCAAGCCCGGCGGTGAGCCCGGCACCCGCTGCGAGATCAAGAACGTCAACTCCATGCGCTTCATGGGACAGGCCATCGAGTACGAGGCGCGCCGCCAGATCGACATCCTCGAGGACGGCGGCAGGATCGACCAGGAAACCCGGTTGTTCGACGCGCGCAAGGGCGAGACCCGGTCGATGCGCTCCAAGGAAGAAGCGCACGACTATCGTTATTTCCCCGACCCGGACCTGCTGCCGCTGGAAATCGAACCTTCCTGGATCGACGAGATCAAGGCGGCGCTGCCGGAACTGCCGGATGACAAGAAGGCACGGCTGGTGAAGGATTTCGGCCTGACGCCCTATGACGCCGAAGTGCTGATCATGGAGCGCGTGTCTGCAT
>CAYMJJ010000270.1:0-2634 GCA_964390445.1 uncultured Anderseniella sp. | reverse complement strand
ACCAGCCGCACCAGGTCTTCATAGCTGCCGGACCGGCGGCCATTGTCGATGTCGTTGATGTTGGGCGGCGAGCCGACGGTGTTGAAGTTGACAGTATTGCCACCGATCACGGTGCTGCGCGCCGGGTTGCGGGCATGCAGGTCGTACGTTTCAGGCGCCAGCGCCACGAAATGCTCAACCGTTGCGCGGTCCATGCGCACCATGCGGGTATCGCGCTCCACCCGGCAACCATTGGCGGCGTAAAGATCAAGACAACGCTCGGACAGGATTTCGAGGCCCGCCTCGTCCAGCACACGGTAGGCGGCATCGACGATGCGCATGAGCTGGTCTTCACCGAGCAGTTCAACCGGCGGCAGCGGGTTGGCCAGCGGCGGGAGCGGTGCCGGCAAGTGACGCACGCTGCGCGCCTCGCGGCCATGCTCTGACCGGCCCCTGCGCCTGCCTGCTTCGCGTCCAGCCATGATCTCGATCCCTGTTTCAGTCGCCGTTGACGGTAGGCGTACCACTGACCTGCGGCATGACGGCAAGCGACAGCATGTTGACGCGACAAGCCATACGATTGACATCCAGCCCAAACCACGATGAAAGCTGTCAGGTTCCACCAATTGCCCGGCCACACCTGTGGCGCCTGCCTGATCGGACACTGCCATGACTGCCCAGACCGGACTGACCCACTTGCGCCAGCTCGAGGCTGAAAGCATCCACATCATGCGCGAGGTTGCTGCCCAGTGCGAGCGCCCGGTGATGCTGTATTCCATCGGCAAGGATTCAGCCGTTATGCTGCACCTGGCGATGAAGGCGTTCTATCCGGCCAAGCCGCCGTTTCCGCTGCTGCACGTGGACACCACCTGGAAGTTCCGCGAGATGATCGAGTTCCGCGAGCGCATGGCCAAGGACCTCGGCTTCGACCTGCTGGTGCATACCAACCAGGATGGCCTTAAGGCAGGCGTGAACCCATTCTCGGTCGGCTCTGCCAAGCATACCGACATCATGAAGACCGAAGCGCTGAAGCAGGCGCTCAACATGTACGGCTTTGATGCCGCGTTCGGCGGCGCGCGCCGTGACGAGGAGAAGTCCCGCGCCAAGGAGCGCATCTTCTCGTTCCGCAACGCGCAGCACCGCTGGGACCCGAAGAACCAGCGCCCGGAACTGTGGCGCACCTACAACACCCGCATCAACAAGGGTGAATCGATGCGCGTGTTCCCACTGTCCAACTGGACCGAGCTGGATATCTGGCAGTATATCCGCGACGAGAACATCCCCATCGTGCCGTTGTACTTTGCCGCCAAACGCCCCGTGGTGAGGCGCGGCAACGACATCATCATGGTGGACGACGACCGCATGCCGCTGCAGCCGGGCGAGACGCCCGAAATGAGGACCGTACGGTTCCGCACGCTGGGCTGCTACCCGTTGACCGGGGCCACCGAAAGCAGTGCCGATACGCTGGAGGCAATCATCGCCGAGATGCTGGTAACGACGACGTCCGAGCGCGCCGGCCGGGTCATCGACCATGACCAGTCCGCTTCGATGGAGAAGAAGAAGCAGGAAGGTTATTTCTGATGCGCCAGCTCGACCTGACTGCCGACAACATCGAGGCTTACCTCGCCGAACAATCCGCCAAGGACATGCTGCGGTTCATCACCTGCGGATCGGTGGATGACGGCAAGTCCACGCTGATCGGGCGGCTGCTGTATGAATCCAAGCTGATCTTCGACGACCAGTTGTCGCAGCTTGAAGCAGACTCGAAGCGCATGGGCACGCAAGGCCAGAACATCGACTTTGCATTGCTGGTGGACGGACTGGCAGCCGAACGCGAACAGGGAATCACCATCGACGTGGCCTACCGCGCCTTCACCACGCCGAAGCGCAAGTTCATCGTGGCCGACACGCCGGGCCATGAACAGTATACCCGCAACATGGCCACAGGTGCCTCCACGGCAGACCTTGCCGTGCTGCTGGTCGATGCCAGCAAGGGCATCCTGACCCAGACGCGGCGGCACGCCTACATCACCACGGTGCTGGGCATCCGCCACCTTGTGGTCGCCATCAACAAGATGGACCTGGTGGACTATGACCAGGCCGTGTTCGACAGGATTTCCGCTGACTTCGCTGCATTTGCCAAACAGATCGGTGCCGGTGAGGTGACCTGCATTCCGATGTCGGCACTGGGCGGATGCAACGTGATCGAGCGCGGCAGCGAAACCCCGTGGTATTCCGGACCAACCCTGCTTGAACATCTCGAAACGGTCGATATAGCAGGCGCCGAGACCGGCAAGCCAGCCCGCTTGCCGGTACAGTGGGTGTGCCGGCCGGACCGCACGTTCCGGGGCTTTGCAGGCACGCTGGCATCCGGCACGCTGACACCGGGCGACCAGGTCAAGGTGCTGCCGTCAGGCCGCGAAAGCCGCATCCAGCGGCTGGTGACCATGGACGGCGACCTTGCCACTGCCGTCGCCGGCCAGTCGATCATGGTGACCTTGCAGGACGAGATCGACGCCAGCCGTGGCAGCGTGATCTGCTCGGCGGATGCGCCGATTGAAGTGGCCGACCAGTTCGAATGCCAGGTGCTGTGGATGGGCGACGAGGAAATGCTGCCCGGCCGCGCCTACCTGATCAAGCTGGGCACCCGCACCG
>CAYMJJ010000269.1:0-2653 GCA_964390445.1 uncultured Anderseniella sp. | reverse complement strand
GAAGGCAAGACGCTTGTCGCCACCCTTCCCGTCTACCTCAACGCCCTCAGCGGCAAGGCAGTCCACGTCGTCACCGTGAACGACTACCTCGCCAAACGCGACGCCCAGTGGATGGGCAAGGTCTATGGCTTCCTGGGCCTCACGACGGGCGTCATCGTGCATGGCCTCGATGACAACCAGCGTCGCCAGCAATATGCCTGCGACGTGACCTATGCCACCAACAACGAGCTGGGTTTCGACTATCTGCGCGACAACATGAAATTCCAGCTTGAAGAGATGGTGCAGCGCGGCCACTACTTCGCCATCGTCGACGAGGTGGACTCGATCCTGATCGACGAAGCCCGGACGCCGTTGATCATTTCGGGCGCCATCGAGGACAAGTCCGACCTTTATACCCAGATCGACACCCTGATCCCGCAGCTTGTCGCCGAAGACTACGAACTTGACGAGAAGCAGCGTTCGGTGGTGCTGACCGAAGCTGGCAACGAGAAGATCGAAGGGTTGCTGCAGGCCTCGGGCCTGATGCAGGAAGGCTCCCTGTACGATGTGGAGAATGTCAGCCTCGTCCACCATGTCAACCAGGCACTGCGGGCACACACCCTGTTCCAGCGCGACAAGGATTACATCGTCAAGGACAACGAGGTCATCATCATCGACGAATTCACCGGCCGCATGATGCCGGGCCGCCGCTATTCCGAAGGCCAGCACCAGGCACTCGAAGCCAAGGAACATGTCCGCATCCAGCCCGAAAACCAGACGCTGGCCTCTATCACCTTCCAGAACTATTTCCGACTGTATGAAAAGCTCGCCGGCATGACCGGTACGGCAAGCACCGAGTCGGAAGAGTTCATGGACATCTACAAGCTCGACGTGGTCGAAATCCCGACCAACGTGCCGGTCAAGCGTATCGATGAAGACGACGAGGTCTACCGTACGGTCCGCGAGAAGTACGCTGCCATCGTCGATGCCATCCGCGACGCCCAGGACCGTGGCCAGCCGGTGCTGGTCGGCACCACCTCGATCGAGAAGTCCGAGCTGCTTGCCGCCCATCTCAAGGAACTCGGCATCACCCACAACGTGCTCAACGCCCGCTACCACGAGCAGGAAGCCCAGATCATCTCGCAGGCAGGCGTCCCCGGCGCCGTCACCATCGCCACCAACATGGCCGGTCGCGGCACCGACATCCAGCTTGGTGGCAACGCCGACATGCGCATTGCCAACGAGCTTGGCGACATGCCCGAAGGAGCGGCCCGCGACAAGGCCATCGCTGCAATCATGGAAGAGATTGCTGTTGCCAAGCAGAAGGCGCTGGAGGCGGGCGGGCTGTTCGTCATTGCCACCGAACGCCACGAGAGCCGCCGCATCGACAACCAGCTGCGCGGCCGCTCCGGCCGCCAGGGCGATCCCGGCCGGTCACGCTTCTACCTGTCCCTCGAAGACGACCTGATGCGCATCTTCGGGTCGGAACGCATGGACTCCATGCTGCAGAAGCTCGGCCTCGAGGAAGGCGAAGCCATCGTACATCCGTGGATCAACAAGGCCCTCGCGAAGGCCCAGCAGAAGGTCGAGGCGCGCAACTTCGACGCCCGCAAGAACATCCTCAAGTATGACGACGTGATGAACGACCAGCGCAAGGTCATCTTCGAGCAGCGCATCGGCATCATGAACGGCGAAGATGTCGCCGGCACCATCACAGACATGCGCCACGAGGTCATCGACTCCACCGTGGAGGCGCACATTCCGCCCAACGCCTACCCCGAGCAGTGGCGCTCTGCCGAGCTGCGCGAGAAACTGCGCGAAGTCACCGCGATCGACTTTCCCGTCGAGGACTGGGCCGCCGAGGAAGGCATTGCCGACGAGGAAATCCGCGAACGCGTCACCACCGCCGCCGATGATCTCTACGCCGGCAAGCGCGAGAAGTACGGCGACGAGATCATGGGTTACATCGAGAAGGAAATCCTGCTTCGCACGCTCGACCAGTTGTGGCGCGAGCACATCGTCACGCTCGAGCATCTGCGCCAGGCCGTGGCGTTGCGCGGCTATGGCCAGCGCGACCCGCTCATCGAGTACAAGTCCGAAGGCTTTGGCCTGTTCGAACAGATGGTGTCACGCCTGCGCGAATTGGTATCCGGACAACTCATGCGGGTCGAGGTCAGCACCAACCCCAACGAGATGTTCGACGACGGCGACGAATTGCCTGAAATGCACATCGGCAACTTCGATGACGACGGCCACCAACTGCCGGAAGGCTTCGACCCCGACGCCCCTGCCACCTGGGGCCACGTTGGCCGCAACCAGTTGTGTCCGTGCGGCTCCGGCAAGAAGTTCAAGCATTGCCACGGCGCTCTCGCCTGACCGGAGCGCCGGGCAGCCTGGCTTGTTTGTTTGCCGTTAAGCGATTTCTGGCATAAATTGCACGTCTCCGCTTTCTGACACCGACAAGACCGGGAGCCAGCCGGACCATGGCCACTTCTCCGATCAACCGCCGCACCATGCTCGCAGGCATCGCGGGGCTGTCAGGCAGCGCGCTCGCCCTGCACGCCCCTTCAGCGCTGGCAGGTTACTCGCCAATGCCGCGCGAGGCACTGGCCAACGGCGACCCGGTGACCGTGATCATCTCGATCCGCCAGCAGCAAGCCAGGGTCTACGCCGG
>CAYMJJ010000268.1:0-2705 GCA_964390445.1 uncultured Anderseniella sp. | reverse complement strand
CCTGCTTAGCCTGAAGCTCAGCCGCTGCTTTATCAAAACCGGCAGGGTCTTGCGCGTAAAAGCCGGAATCCGCCATTCTGGTTTGCAATGCTGCAATGGCATCACCCAAGGCATCGATATGGGTCGGCAATGTCTCAAGCGCGTGCTTTTCCTTGAATGACATCTTGCGCTTTTTCTGGTCAGGCGCAGGCGCTGCGGTGACGACAGCCGGTGACGGCCTGAACCCGGCCTTTTCGATTGCCGGCTTCGCCGCAACGCGCGTGTCGCCGGCCTGGCGCACCATGTCGGTGTATCCGCCCGGATACTCGCACCAACGCCCGTCGCCCTCGCACACCAGCGTTGATGTCGCAACGCGATCAATGAAGTCACGGTCGTGGCTGACCAGCAGCACCGTGCCCTGGTAGGCCGCCAGCAGCTCCTGCAACAGGTCCAGCGTCTCAAGGTCGAGATCGTTGGTCGGCTCGTCAAGGATCATCAGGTTGGATGGCCGCGACAGCGCCCGCGCCAGCATGATGCGGCCCCGCTCGCCACCCGACAGCACGCCAACCGGCGTTCCTGCCTGCTCGGGCCGGAACAGGAAGTCCTTCATCCACGCAATCACGTGGCGGGCCTCGCCGTTGACCACGACCTGGTCGGAGCCACCGCCCGTCAGGGCGTCCTTCAACGACATGTCCGGGTCAAGCGAGGTGCGGTTCTGCTCCAGCGACACGACCTCGAGGTTGGTACCCAACTGGACGCTGCCGGCATCAGGTTCCAGCGCCCCGGTGATCAGCTTGATCAGTGTCGTCTTGCCGGCCCCGTTCGGCCCGACGATGGCGATCCTGTCACCGCGCAACACGCGCAGGTCAAGGTCGCGCACGATGGCCCGGTCGCCGAACGATTTCGACAGCCCCTTCACCTCGATCACGCGCTTGCCCGAGGCGTCCGCATCACCGGCGGCCAGTGACACGCTGCCTTGCGGGCGCAACAGGTTGCGGCGCTTGTCGCGCAGCGCATGCAGGTCGCCCAGCCGGCGCACATTGCGCTTGCGCCGCGCCGTCACGCCGTAGCGCAGCCAGTGTTCCTCGGCGACGATCTTGCGATCAAGCTTGTGCTGCTCGCGTTCTTCGTCTTCAAGCACCTGGTCGCGCCATTCCTCGAAGTGGGCAAAGCCCCGGTCCATGCGCCGCGCCGTACCACGATCAAGCCACACCGTCGCGCGCGACAGGTTTTCCAGGAACCGCCGGTCGTGGCTGATGATCACCAGTGCCGAGCGCATCGACTTCAGCTCGCCTTCGAGCCACTCGATGGCCGGCAGGTCGAGGTGGTTGGTCGGCTCGTCCAGCAGCAGCACGTCAGGCTGCGGTGCCAGCACCCGCGCCAGCGCCGCACGCCGGGCCTCTCCGCCCGACAGATGGTCGGTCTTCTCTTCGCCGGTCAGCGACAGCTCACTCATCAGGTATTCTGCGCGGTATGGGTCATCTCCGGGTGCCAGGCCTGATTCGACATATGAGCGAACGTTGGAATAGCCTGTAAAATCAGGCTCCTGCAGCAGATATCTCAAGGTCGCACCCGGCTGCACGAAGCGCGTACCGGAGTCCTGCTCAACATCGCCTGCAGCGATTTTCAGCAGCGTCGACTTGCCCGAGCCATTGCGCCCCACCAGGCACAGCCGCTCGCCTTCGGATGCACTCAGCGAGGCCCCGGCCAGCAAGGGCCTGCCGCCAAAAGTCAGCGTGATGTCCTGCAAAAGCAGCAGCGGTGGTTGGGCCATCGTCCGGTTCTGGAAAAGGGGCGAAAGGGGTCAATCGTTGTCGTTCAACCCAGCCCCTGCTCCCTTCAGCCGGGAGGCGTCGGTTGCAGGCACATAGGTGCGGTGAGCGAACACGCCGAGGGCTTCCCATATTTCACCGTCGATGTCCATATCCGCCATCAGCGGCACCCCGCCAGCAACGGCCGGCCCATCAATCCTGGTGATCGACACAGCCGATGCAGCCGGCAACGCACCGCAGATATCGACCGCGTCAGGCATTACCGTGATGCGGCATTGCCCGCACTGCAATGCATGGCTGCCGGCGACGCGCTGCAGGAACGGCACCAGCAGCAACGGCTGGCATACCTGCGGATGGGTCACCTGCCCGTCAACGCTGCCCAGGTCGGCAATGTGACAGCCGACGAGGATGGGGCATTGCTCGCGATAGCCAGCAAAGCCGTCGGTCGCTTCCAGCAAGGCCAAAAGCGCATCTACACCTGGCAGGTGCTGCGCCTCAAGCCGCGCGACAGCCCAACCGGTCTCCTGTGCAAGCCCCCAGGGCCGGCCAGAACCGCACGCTGCCTTGGTGGCCATTACCTCAACCTCGTTGAGGGAAACCAGCATGATTCAGGCGTCTCCGTCGAGCGGCGGCCAGGCCCAGTCGTCAGCGTCCATCTGGTGGATTTCATCCGGAAACGGTGCGTCGGCATACATGGTGATGCGCAGCCACCGGTCCGACTTCGGGTCGAACCGCGATGCCCCGAAGTAGGCAAGCTTGCAGCGCAGGATGTCGATGGGCATCATCTGTGACGACAACACGTTGTCATGGATTTCGGCGTAGGCAAGCTGCTCCGCCATCTGCACCCGGCGTGCCGCATGGCGATGCTCTGGCCGGCGCAGCAGGAAGTCAGCCACCAGCATGTCCTTCGGCTCGCCATCGAGTGCCGACAGCAGGTCAACCACTTCACGCCCG
>CAYMJJ010000267.1:0-2712 GCA_964390445.1 uncultured Anderseniella sp. | reverse complement strand
CGAAGTGGTCCGGTACCGCTTGAAGAAGATCTGCGATCAGTACGACCTGGACCCCGAGGACGTAGCGAAGAACCTGACCGTCTTGGACGGAACGGAAAGTGAAGCACTCGCCGTCGAGACCATGACAGACGGTATTCGGCATGTCTCCAGGACGGACGCGTTCGAGGAACTCGCCGAAGCCTGCAAGGGCGCGGACTTGGTCATCATAGACAACGCTTCCGACGCCTTCGACGCGGACGAGAACAACCGCCGGCAGGTGCGCCAGTTCATGCGCGGGATGGTCGGCAAGATCGCCCGTGACGAGGATTGCGCCGTCATCGTCCTGGCTCACGTTGACAAGGTGGCAGCGCGGTTCGGAGGGAACGGCAACACCTACTCCGGCAGCACGGCATGGCACAACAGCGCACGCAGACGGCTGGCCCTGGTCGAGCAGGATGGCGTTCCGCAACTGGTCCAGGAGAAGAGTACACACCAGAAGATATCGGACCCTGTCGCCATCCGATGGACTGATGGCGGCGTGCTGGTGCCGGCAGGTGGGGCTGATGTCCATGTCGTTGACGATCGGGCCGAACAGGACGACGCGGGCGTTCTTGCCGCCATGCGTGCCGCGGCCGAGGCTGATGTAGTTGTCCCGCCTGGGCGATCCGGACCGGCCACCGCGTTCACGGTACTGAAGACCTTCGACGCGCTGCCGGAGCAGTTCAGTGCACGAGGCGGCCGGGAACGGTTCTGGCGTGCCATGTCCAGGCTACAGCGCGGCAATTCGGTAGTGTCCGAGGAGTACCGCGACAGTCATCGCCACGCAAAGAAAAGGCTAGTGCTGCGGCAATGCGGCAATGCGGCTATCCCCCTAATACCCCCTGCATTAGCCGCCGCAGGCGGAGCCGCTGCGGCAATGCGCGCTAGTTCTGAAACTGCCGCGCATTGCCGCACATTGCCGCAGACCGATGAAGTCAAGGCCATTGCAGACCGCATCCGTCGGCAGCGAGAAGCGGAGGGCAGGACGTGACCGACACCATCACCACCCTGGTCAGCGCATGCCTTGCTGCTGGTGCCGATCCTGAGCTTGTGTTTCAGCACCTGGACGATGAGGACTTGACCGAGTACGGCAGGCACCTTGCTGCCGGGCACCTGCCGGAACCGGTGCTGAGGACTTGCATGGTCGCTGTGCTCGACGCGTCCAGGGCAGGCACCTGTTCATGCACCCGTTGCCGAATCAGTGTGAACGCTATATGACTATACAATTGTACAACAACGATTTGACCGTAACCCCTGCCGTACCATGGCAGGGCGTAATCCGATAAAGTACCTGTATTTACCGTTCTGCTTCCCGTCCTGAGCCGCAATCGTCCTACTTTCGTCCTAAAGGCACCCCCATGACCGACCGTACCGATCCCGTTTCTACGGCCGCCCGCCGACCCGATGGCAAGTTCGGTCCTGGCAATCCTGGCCGCCCTCGTGGCGCGCGCGGACGGGCGACGCAGGCCGCGCTGGCGTTGCTCGACCGAGACGTCAAGGGCATCACCCGTAAGTGCGTTGAACTGGCCCTGGCCGGCGACGTGACCGCAATTCGCCTGATCCTGGAGCGACTGATTCCAGTAGCTCGTGAACGCCCCATGCCTGCCGTCACGCTGCCCGAGGTTTCGACCGCTGCCGATGTCCCCGCGGCTATCTCGGCCATCGCTGCCGCGGTTGCTGCTGGCGACGTGTTGCCGTCCGAGGGCGCCGCGCTGACCAAGATGTTTTCCGAGATGGCCAGGACGGCCGAGCTTGCCGAGTTCGATGCTCGATTGAAGAAGCTGGAGGAATCCGCAAATGCGTAATGACCATGCCAAGAGACTCGGCCGCCTTGAGGCCAAGAACACCACCATCCTGCCGCGGATCGTTCGGACCATCGTTCGCCCGTCTGCGGATGGCCCTGTAGTCATCGGCGCCGTTGCTCGGCCTGGGACGACGTTCGTCGAGCGCTTGCCGGATGAATCCGAATCCGCCTTGATCGAGAGGGCTTTGTCATGAATCGCCGAAACCGACTTGAACGCCTGGAGGCCGGCAAGACGGCCACCACCGCGATTCCCACCATCACGCCGTCGATGTCGATGGTCGAGGCTTCCAACGCCTGGGCCGCGACTGTGCGCGAATCCCGCTTCCCCGCTGCACCCGCCCTGTCGCCTGCCGAGCTGCTGGCCGCCCGCGACTCCTACGCCGCCACCTTGGAGCACTGAAACCATGCACACCTGCCCACATCAAAACCGCAGCTGCCGCGATGGCGCCCCTTGTGGCCCCTGTGCCGGCACCACCGTCCGTGATGGCGAGGCCGTCCGCGTCGGGCTGATGTTTCGCGATGGCGTCCAGACTGCGATTGCTGATGGCGAAGCCGATGCCCGAGCCGCTGCGGATCATCGCCGTATTGCTGAGTTCACCAGGAACGCTGCCGAGGTTGCCGCTCATGCTGACCGGTTCACCCGCGCCATCGCTGCTGCCGATCACAGCCTGACCCACCACGGTTACGCCGCATCGCTCGACTTCACGCCGCGGCCCGTCCAGTCGTTCGACTAACCCACCCTGGAGCACACGACATGACAACCACCACCGTTTCATCCCTTGCCCTTGCCATGACCCGCGACGACCTGACCGCCAGCGAATGCGACAAGCTCCTGGTGCAGGCACAGGCCGCGCTACAGCAATCCATCGAGGCCGCCGCACCCTCACACC
>CAYMJJ010000266.1:0-2715 GCA_964390445.1 uncultured Anderseniella sp. | reverse complement strand
ACGCTCAGCCCGAATGACCTGGTGCGGCGCGGCTGTATCCAGGTGATGGAAGGCCGGCATTGTTTCGGCCATCTGAGCATCGAGGAAAACCTGATGACCGGCGCTTTTACCCGCAAGGACGGGCGTGCTGACATCGCCCGGGACCTGGAGATGGTCTACAATTATTTCCCCCGGCTGCGGGAGCGGCGTTCTTCGCAGGCCGGCTACACGTCCGGCGGCGAGCAGCAGATGTGCGCCATCGGCCGGGCGTTGATGTCGCGGCCAACGACCATCCTGCTGGACGAGCCGTCGATGGGCCTTGCCCCGCAGCTCGTCGAGGAAATCTTCGAAATCGTCAAGGCGCTGAACGAGAACGAAGGCGTATCGTTCCTGCTGGCCGAACAGAACACCAACATCGCGCTGCGGTATGCCAAGTATGGCTACATACTCGAAAATGGCCGCGTCGTGATGGATGGCGAAGCCAGCGCATTGCGCGACAACGAGGATGTAAAGGAATTCTACCTCGGTGTATCCGGTGAGAACCGGCGTTCATTCCGCAACGTGAAAGCCTACAAGCGCCGCAAGCGCTGGCTGGCGTAACGCTGGCTGCTCACGCCATTTGGACGTGCTGTTCCTGTTGCGCGTCTTTGAGTGTCACCACCAGTTCATGATGGCCTGAACCCTTGTCGGTCAGCAACAGCTCACCACGATGGGCCTCCAGCACGAGGTGCCGGTAGGCGCTTGTCATGGACGGGTGCAGGATGTCGGGGCGTTGACCGTCCGGGACGGATTCGGTCATGTTGCAGTCCATCGCATACCCTTCGTAAACCAGACTCAGCCAGACACCTCCCGTGGCTGATGCACCGTACACCAACCGCACGTCAGAGCCGGGTTTGACGGCCGGCATGAGTGAGGCCGCAATCATCTGCAACAGCCGGGACAGCCGCTGAAGGTCGGTGATCAGCGTGAGAGGCAATTCAGGCTCATCATGCGAGAGGGTGGCCTTGACTGTTTCCAGTGACCGCCGCATGGCGGGAATTGCGTGGGCGGCAACGTCGGCAACCTGCCAGCGTTGCAGGTTCAGCTTCAGCTTGCCGAACGAGGCATCGGTCAGGTCGCGCAACAGGTCTGCGGTCGAGATGATCTTGGCTATGGCTGCCTTGACGTCATCGCCAAACTGGCGCCGCTGACAGTTTTCGTCCTGGGCTCCTTGCGCGGCCTGTTCCAGCAGCAGGTCGCAGATGCTCGACACCAGGTAGGCCTGGTCGCGGATCTGGCCGGAGATGGCCCGGTTGATCGCATGGCAGTGGTCCGCCTGTCTGGGCCGGCCCAGCAGTTCATGGTCGATGTCTGCGCACCAGGTCCGGGCCATGCCGATATCACGTACAAGTCCGATGATCAGCTGATCTCCCGCAACGGCGGGCAGGGCACTTATGCTGATCTGCCAGTATTGTTCGCGTCCTGCCGGATCGGTCCAGTCGAACTCCATGTTGCGCAGGTCACACCGGTTGGTACCTGCTGGCTGTAGCAGGGCCAGTTCGATCCTGTCGGCGAGGCCGCCGGACAGTATTCGCCGCAAGGCCTCGCTCAGCACCTGCTTGTCCAGCTTGCCTTCGACTGCTTCATCGGGATGCCAGATGAGCGGGGCCGCACGGGTGGTGGCATCAAACTCGAACAGGAAGTCGGGTGCGCCGCCGGTGTCGGATTCCAGCGCCAGTATCAGGGCTGCCCTGGTGCGCTGCGCGGCCGCGTCGGCAATGCTGGCGTCACGGCCAGCCGCGCTGCCGAATACCTTGCGATCACGCGTCTGTGTCATGACCTGCAAATGGCGCCCGGGCATGAGGGCGGAGGCTGACAGGGCAAGTGTGGTCCACATGTATTTCAGGTCACGCTTTGGTTGAGGGGGCAAGCAGCAGGCTGGATGTGATTGGTTGAAAGTCGTTGCCATGTTATCTAACCCGGTCCGGGTTCGCGGGCCGTTAAGTGAATTGCGAAAAATTGGATCAGAAGTGATGGCGGACTTTTACGATCAATTGGAGATTCAGGACCCCGAGGCACGCGAGCAACACTTGCTGGCAAACCTGCCAGGCCACATTGCTCACGCCATGTCGGCAGCGCCTGGATGGGCGAAGCACCTCGCCGGGATCGATGCAACCGCAATTACGTCGCGCGATGCGCTTGCCGGCTTGCCGGTGCTGCGCAAGGCCGGGCTGAAGTGCCTGCAGGAGGCCGACCCGCCGCTGGGAGGCCTTGCCACCGGCGGGCCTGAAACCTGGGGTCGCATATTCATGTCGCCGGGACCGATCTTCGAACCGATGGGGCTGGCCGCTGATCCTTGGAATGGCGCGCGCGCGTTACATGCCGCAGGCTTTCGCAAGGGCGAGGTGGTCCACAACTGCTTTTCCTATCACCTGACGCCGGGCGGGTTCATCCTTGATGAGGCTGCCCGGGCGATGGGCTGTGCGGTGATCCCGGCAGGCATCGGCAATACCGAGTTGCAGCTCGACATGGTTGAAACGCTGAGACCCACGGGCTTTACCGGCACGCCCGATTTCCTGAAGATACTGCAGGACAAGGCCGCCGAGGCTGGCCGTGACGTGTCGTCTATCCGCAAGGCGCTGGTATCCGGCGGGGCGCTGTTTCCGTCGCTGCGGCAGGAATACAAGAGCCGGGGTGTTGATGTGCTGCAATGCTACGCGACTGCCGACGTGGGCGTCATCGCCTATGAGTCAGCGG
>CAYMJJ010000265.1:0-2728 GCA_964390445.1 uncultured Anderseniella sp. | reverse complement strand
AACCGTATCGAGACCCGGCTCGACGCTGCGCTGCGCCGTACCTATGGTGAGCGCTCGTTCGACGCTGCCCTGTCCCAGGACCGCGCAGCCATGATGCGGGAAATCCGTGACCAGGTGCGCGCCGAGGCCGATGCTCTGGGTATCGAGGTGGTGGACGTAAAGATCCGCCGTACCGATCTGCTGGCAGAGGTCTTGAATGACACCTATGCCCGGATGAACTCCGAGCGTTTTGCCGAAGCTGCCCAGCTGCGCGCGGTGGGTGAAGCCCAGGCAACACGCATCAAGGCCGAGGCAGACCGCCAGTCGGTCGAACTGGTGTCGAAAGCCCAGCGCGAAGCCGAGATCGTTCGCGGCCAAGGTGATGCCAAGCGGAATGCCACCTTTGCCGATGCGTTCCAGCAGGACCCCGAGTTCTTCGCTTTCTACCGGTCGATGCAGGCCTATTCAAAGTCGCTTGCAGATACCGGTACAACGCTGGTGCTGCAGCCGGACTCGGAGTTCTTCCGGTATTTTGGTACGCAGCAGACTGCACCGGCGAACCCGGTCCAGCAGCAGTGAGTGAACTGGTCACGGCATTGGGGCTGGTCCTCGTCATCGAGGGCCTGCTCTATGCCGTGGCGCCCGGCCGGTTGAAGTCGCTGGCCGAAAAGGCGAGCGAGATCCCCGAGGAAACCCTGCGCACCGCCGGTATCGTGGCGGTGGCAGCAGGTGTGGCGGTGGTCTGGCTGAGCCGGGGATGAGCAAGGCTCACGCGATCGTGACGTTTCTGCGGGGGTGCAACCAATGCTTCTCTTGCGAATTGCATCACCACATGGCCATCATCGGGTAGCAGGATGACGCCAGTTCGACAGATCACAAGAAACAACGGGAGACGGTTTTGCTCATGAAATCCAGTTCAAAGGCACGTGCAACCGCGATAGCAGCCAGCCAGGCTGCGGGTCTCTTCATGTTCCGCGCAACCATGCTTCTTGTGCTGTTGTCACTGATCTGGGTGGCTGGTGCGCGGCTGGCTGTTGCACAAAGCGGCCCGGCTTCGGTGGCAGATCTTGCCGATGGCCTGTCATCTGCCGTGGTCAACATCTCGACCCGGCAGAAGGTTCCGGAGAGCGAATCCGTGCCGATGCCGCAGGTGCCGGAGGGAACGCCGTTTCGCGAATTCTTCGAGGATTTCTTCAAGCAACAGCAGCAGGGTGAGAACCGCAACGTTCCCCGCAATACCAATTCGCTTGGCTCGGGGTTCGTGATTGACCCGTCCGGCACGGTCATCACCAACAACCACGTGATCGATGGCGCCGACGAGATCGAGGTGATCTTCCCCGATGGCCGCCGTCTGAAGGCGGAACTGAAGGGGACCGACAAGAAGACCGACCTGGCCGTGCTGCAGGTCAAGTCCGATACGCCGCTGCCTTCGGTAGAGTGGGGAGATTCATCGAGACTGCGCGTCGGTGACTGGGTGATGGCGATCGGCAACCCGTTCGGCCTGGGCGGCTCCGTGACGCTTGGCATCGTTTCGGCGATGAACCGCAATATCAATGCCGGCCCGTACGACGACTTCATCCAGACCGATGCCGCGATCAACCGTGGCAACTCGGGCGGACCGCTGTTCGACATGAACGGCAAGGTGGTCGGTGTGAACACCGCCATCATCTCGCCGACGGGCGGGTCCATCGGCATCGGGTTTTCGGTGCCGTCCGACACCGCGCGCAGCGTGATCGACCAACTCGTCAAGTTTGGTGAGACGCGCCGTGGATGGCTGGGCGTGCGTATCCAGAACGTCACCGACGACCTGGCGCAAACGCTCAACCTCAAGGAAGCTTCAGGCGCGCTTGTTGCTGACGTGACGGCCACCAGCCCGGCCGAGAAGGCAGGCGTTCAACCCGGCGACGTGATTGTGGCGCTGGATGGCAAGCCTATGAAGGACAGCCGTGACCTGTCGCGGGCCGTGGGCAACATGGCGCCCGATGCCGAGGTCAAGATCAGCGTGCTGCGCAAGGGTGAGCCACTGGAAATCACCGTGACGCTTGGCCGTCTGGAGACCAGCGAACAGCTGGCCTCCAGCGAGCAGGAGCAGTCAGGTGCGCCGGAAACGGCGGCGACCACATCGGCTGAAATTGCCGCGCTTGGCATGACCGTCGAGGAAATCACCGACGAACTGCGCACCAAGTTCAAGGTGCCGGAAAAGGTGTCGGGCGTCATCGTGTCGGAAGTGGCTGCCGATGGCCCTGCCGCCGACAAGCAACTGATGCCGGGCGACGTGATTGCCGAGGTGGGCGATGCCAAGGCCGGCTCACTTGAAGCGGTGGTGAACGCAGTGGACGCGGCCCAGGCTGCAGGTGACAACTCGATCCTGATGCTGGTGATGCGCGCGCAGCGCAACTTCGACCCGCACTTCATGGCGCTGAAGCTCAATCCCAAGGAATAACCCAACCGGCGGCGCTCTCCGTCTTCTTCAAGACCCTGCGTGGTTCGTGACAAACTCGTCGCGGGCCACGTTTTGCAAGAACAGAAGACCGGTCAGGCCGGCGTGGTTCAATTGCACGGCAACCTGCTCTCGCACGGCAGGCTTTGCATGAAGCGCCACGCCCAGCCCTGCCGCCTTCAGCATGGGCACGTCGTTGGCACCGTCGCCAACGGTGATCGCATCGGCCACGGACACACCGCGCGCGGCACTGATGCGCTTGAGGGCCGCCACCTTGGCATCACGGCCCAGGATCGGTTCAGCCACCGT
>CAYMJJ010000264.1:0-2733 GCA_964390445.1 uncultured Anderseniella sp. | reverse complement strand
GTGCGGTAGCCGAGCCCGTCATAACTCACCTTGAAGCAGGTTTCGCGCGAGGCACGGCGCTGGCGGAACTGCGAGCAGATGCTGCCGCTTTCGGCGTCGAGGCGCCAGTTGCCGAAGACAGGGCGGCCCTCGGCGGACACCATGCGCATTTCGCCGCCCTTCTCGTAGACCACACGGCCCGAAAACCGCCCACTGAAGGCAAGTTCCATATCGACGAGTTCACGCTTGATGTCGTCGCCCGACATCCACTGCGACACGGCAACCTCCTGCGGTGCCGTTGCCGGTGAGCCGGCGGCTGAGTTGAGCAGTCCTGCTGTTATCAAGGCAGCAATCTTCATGTCACTGGACTCCCGCCAAGGTGTGACCTGGGCATTAGGCGTCCGTTATCCGGTCTGTCCGGTGCGATGTTTCTCGTCTTGTCGGTACTCAAGGCCGGCGCACGGGCGCAGGGTTGAACGTCATCTCCTTCATGTTGCCATCACGGCCAGCCGGCATCCGTGCTGTCTGTCACATCATGCCTTGCCAGCCGTTTCACAAAGACCGGCCGGCATGCAGCTGCCCGTTCGATGGCACGAGCTGTCCTGCCCGCGCCATTGATGATGGTGCACTCAAGTCGTTGTTGGCATTACGCCCCCATATGGCCGGACACATCAAACGCTGGCCCGGCGAAAGGACCGTCACCGGCTGCAAAACCCCTCCCGCAGGGGCCGCAACCAGGGACCAATGATCCTCTTCAAATATTAACGGAACGTTGCACGAGGCCCTTCTCATATGGGGCCGGGGGTGCGGGATGACGCCCGCTGAACATGTCAAAAGCTAAACGCATCAAGTTGTTCATCGCAAGATGAAATCCGCGTTATCCCACAGGATGGGCAGCAACTTCGCCAAGCGCCGCAGGCTTCGGCCCGCCCGTCGCCCAGTCGAGCAACTCGGCCGTATGCACCACTGGAACGGCCGTACCACCGCCGATCTGCATCATGCAGCCGATGTTGCCGGCAGCGATGACGTCCGGCGTCAGGGCCTCCAGCGTCTTCACCTTGCGGTCCTTCAACTGCTTCGAGATTTCCGGCTGCATCATGTTGTAGGTGCCGGCGGACCCACAACACAAATGCGGGTCGGCCGGTTCCAGCACGGTGAAGCCGGCCTTCGCCAGCAGCGTCTTCGGGTGGGTCTTGATCTGCTGGCCGTGCTGCAGCGAGCACGCCGCATGATAGGCGACTTTCAGCTTCGGGACCTTCGCCTCGTTGAGGCCGAGGTCGATCATCAGTTCGGAGATGTCCTTCGTCAGCGAGGCAATGAGCCGTGCATCTTCAGCCAGCGGCTGGCCCTCGAACATGTGGCCATAGTCCTTGACCGTGGTGCCGCAGCCCGAGGTGTTGATGACCACGGCATCGAGCCCGCCCTCGTTGCGGACCTTCATCCAGGCGCGGATGTTCGCGGCGGCAGAGGCATGGCTCTCAATCGTCTTGCCCATGTGGTGGGTAAGCGCGCCGCAACAGCCCATGCCCTTCGCGATGACCACCTCGCAGCCGTGCCTCGTGAGCAGGCGGATGGTGGCCTCGTTGATGTCGGTGTTGAGCGCGCGCTGGGCGCACCCGGTCAGCAGCGCCACGCGCTTGCGGCGGGCACCTTCGGCCTTGAAGACCTGCGGCTTGTCCATCGGGCTGGGGCCAGGCATCGATGAGGGCGCAAGCTCCACCATCGCCTTCAGACGCCCCGGCAACAAGCCTGCAAATGGCTTGGCGAACTTCGCGCCGAACATGGCCAGCCGAAACCGATTCGGATACGGAATGATCTGCGCCAGAAGCCAGCGCAGCAATCGTTCCGGTAGCGGACGGGTATAGGTTGTCTCTATGTATTCACGCGCGTGATCGACCAGGTGCATGTAATGCACACCGGACGGACAGGTGGACATGCAGGCCAGGCACGACAGGCAACGGTCGATGTGCTTGACGGTCTTCTCGTCTGCCGGGCGGCCTTTCTCCAGCATGTCCTTGATCAGGTAGATGCGCCCGCGCGGTGAGTCCAACTCGTCCCCCAGCACCTGGTAGGTGGGGCAGGTGGCGGTGCAGAAGCCGCAGTGGACGCAGGTGCGCAACACCTTGTTGGAGCGGGCAATGGCGGGATCGCGCATCTGCTCGATGGTGAAATTGGTTTGCATGTCGCGTCAGTCCCCCATGCGGCCCGGGTTGAGAATGCCGGCCGGGTCAAACTTTGCCCTCAAGCCTTTCGAGATGGCCGCAAGGGCGAGCAGTTCCGGCTGGAAAACGCCAAGCGCCTGCCGGGTTGCCTCGTCTGCGCGCACCAGCGTGGCGTGGCCGGCGATGCCATCGAGCAGCTTTCGTACGTCTGTGCCCGCCGGTACCCGCGCCCACACCAGCCCGCCGCCCCAGTCCATCTGGCAGGCAGCACCGGGGGGCAAGGCAGCGATGACTTGAGGCCCGTCGGACGGCTTGACCGAGAGGCGCCAGACATCGCCTGCCCCGTCCGCCAGGGACTTCACGTCGCGCACCTCGGCCCACGCAATCTGGTTGGGCTTGTCGTCGAGACTGACCGAGACATCGCCGAAGCCCGCAAGCAGGTCCTTCAGCCGGCCGGCACGGTATTTCACCGAGCCTTCAAAGCCCTCAACGCGCACCATGGTCAGCGGCGTTCCGGTGGCGATGTGCGCGGCCGCGTTGACGTCGAATGGCGAGGTCAGGGCAGCACTCATGGCCTCGACGGCACGGGCCG
>CAYMJJ010000263.1:0-2746 GCA_964390445.1 uncultured Anderseniella sp. | reverse complement strand
CAGCGGCACCTTGAAGACATCGGCCGCGTCGCAAACTGCGTGGGCGATGTGTTCCTGGCGCGCGGCCATGCCGTACAGCGATCCATGCGGCTTGATGTGGTTGAGCGTCATGCCCTCGGCTTCGAGGAAGCCCTTCAGCGCGCCCACCTGGTAGATGATGCAGTTGGCCATTTCCTCGCGCGAAATCTTCATTTCACGCCGGCCAAACCCCTGAAGGTCCGGCAAAGACGGGTGCGCGCCCACCTTCACCCTGTGCTGTTTGGCCAGTTGGACCGTGGTGCGCATGTGGTTGAAGTCAGACGCATGAAAACCGCATGCCACATTGGCAACGGTGATGAGCGGCATGAGGGCTTCATCATCACCCATGTGATAGAGGCCAAATGCTTCGCCCATGTCGCAATTGATTGTGACTGCCATGATGACTGATCCCTCCATGACCCGCTGCACAGTGCCTGTTGCGCCAGCGGTAACGACCCGAAGACGGAATTGGGGCACACCTTCGCCGTATTGTAAAATGGGAAAAACCGTTTAGCCTTATCTGAAAAATTGATACCTTGCTGGCGGGGCAAAACACACATGACCATATCGGTCAAACAGGTACGCTATTTCGTTGCCGCAGCCGACTACGGCCAGATTTCGCAAGCAGCGGTTGAACTGAACGTATCGCAATCGGCGGTAACGGCGGCCATCAAGCAGCTTGAAGCCTCGCTCGGCGCGGCGCTGTTCAACCGCACGTCCAACGGCGTTGCGTTGACGGCCCACGGCACAAGGTTTCTGCAGCACGCGCGAAACATAATCGCCGCCGTCAATGAAGCAGTCAGTTCTCCATTGAGCGAGGATTCGACCCAGCAAGGCTCGATCGCCGTGGGCGTCACCTATACCGTCGCCGGTTATTTCCTGCCGCGCCATCACGCCCGCTTCCGGCGGACCTACCCGCGCATCCACGTCGAGATGCTGGAGAAACGCCGTGACGATATCGAGAACGACCTCGCCCGGGGGCGGCTGGACCTGGCGGTCATGCTGGTCTCGAACCTGCGCGACCGGACCAACATCTCCCACGAGATACTGCTGCGTTCGCGCCGCAGGTTGTGGGTGCCGCCGGAACATCCGCTGCTGTCGGCCAGCGAGGTGAGGCTCGAGGACGTGGCGCGTGAACCCTACATCATGCTGAACGTCGACGAGGCCAGCCAGACGGCGGCGCGCTACTGGGACGAAGCAAGGGCGCGGCCCCAGGTCGTGTTCAACACGTCATCCGTGGAGGCAGTCCGCTCAATGGTTGCCGCCGGCATGGGCGTCACCGTGCTGTCGGACATGGTGTACCGGCCATGGTCGCTGGAAGGCCAACGAATCGAAACCCGGAACGTCAGCCACGACATCCCCACCATGGACGTAGGCGTTGCATGGTCTCGCAACCATCCGTTGTCGCCGGCGGCGAAGACGTTCGTCGATTTTCTGTCCCGTGCTTTCGGCAGCGCCATCCACGACGATCCGGTCGGCAGTTCCTGACCTATTGTGTCTTATGGACGATTAGGCTTTAGTTCTTGTTGCCAGCACTGATGTCAGTGCTGGTTTCACGCGACCCACGACGGCGTATCAGGCTCCTGCCGGCAGAAGCAGAGAAAAATCACGGAGCAGAACTGACTGGTACTTGCCTGGCTTGTCGGGGTAGATCAGGGAGAAGACAATGGATCGTCGCAAGTTCATCAAGACTGCCGGTGTTGCCACCGGTGCTGTTGCTGCTGCCAGTACGCTGGCGGCACCCGCCATCGCGCAGGCCACAAAGGACATGGTCATCGTGTCCACCTGGCCCAAGGACTTCCCCGGCCTCGGCACCGGCGCACAGCGGGTTGCCGCACGAATTGCCGAACTGACGGAAGGCCGCATCAACGTGCAGTACTTCGCCGCCGGCGAGCGCGTCGGCGCTTTTGACGTGTTTGACGAAGTCGCCGCCGGCAACAGCCAAGCCTATCACGCTGCCGACTATTACTGGAAAGGCAAGCACCCGGCCTGGGCTTACTTTACCGCCGTGCCGTTTGGCCTGACCCACCAGGAGCAGGACGCCTGGATCAACTACATGGGCGGCCAGCAATTGTGGGATGAACTTGCATCGAGCTTCGGCCTAAAGTGCATGATGTGCGGCTGCACCGGCGTGCAGATGGGCGGCTGGTTCAACAAGGAGATCAACTCCGCTGACGACCTGAAGGGCCTGAAGATCCGCATTCCGGGCCTTGGCGGCGACGTCATGGCCAAGCTGGGTGCCTCGCCGGTCTCGCTGCCGGGCGGCCAGATCTATGAAAACCTGGTCTCCGGGGCCATTGACGCCACCGAGTGGGTTGGCCCGTGGAACGACTACTTCATGAAGTTCTACGAAGCCGCCAAGTACTACTACTATCCGGGCATGCACGAATCCGGTTCCACGCTGGCACTCGGCATCAACGAAAAGTGGTGGGCCGACCTGACCAAGACCGAACAGGAGATCATCAGGGCTGCATGTGGCGAAGAGCACATGAAGTCGATCTCCGAATACAACGCGTTGAACGGCACCTACCTGACCAGGCTGATCAAGGAAAACGGCGTCGAACTGCGCGAATTCAATGACGACGTGTACGACAGCTTCGGCAAGGCCTCCGATGAGGTGTTCGCCGAAACGGTGGCACACTCTGACCTGGCCAAGCGTACTCACGAGAGCTTCGTTGCAGCTCGCGCCGATGTGGGCGCATGGATGAAGCTGTCCGACGTGGCCTAC
>CAYMJJ010000262.1:0-2771 GCA_964390445.1 uncultured Anderseniella sp. | reverse complement strand
GGTTCACGGCGGGATGGAGCGCACCGGGCCTGCCGTGATCGACGCCAGCCTGCTGACCGAGCTGGAGAAGCTGTCGCCGTTCGCACCATTGCACCAGCCACACAACCTTGCAGGCATCCGGGCGGCGATGAAGGCTTTTCCCGGCGTGCCACAGGTGGCGTGCTTCGATACCTCGTTCCACCGCACCCACCCATGGGTGAACGATACGTTCGCCCTGCCCCGGTCCATGTATGCCGAAGGCGTGCGCCGTTACGGCTTTCACGGTCTGAGCTACGACTACATTGCAGGCGAACTTGCACAAAGCGCGCCCACACTGTCCACGGGCGGGGTGGTGGTGGCACACCTTGGAAACGGGGCCAGCATGTGCGCCATGCGCAACGGCCGGTCAATCGCCTCGACCATGGGCTTCACGGCGCTGGATGGCCTGCCCATGGGCACCCGCTGCGGCCAGCTGGACGCAGGTGTGGTGCTCTACCTGATGGACCAGAAGGCCATGTCACCTGCCGAGATTGCAGACCTGCTGTACAACAGGTCCGGCCTGCTGGGCCTGTCGGGCCTGTCGAGCGACATGCGCACCCTTGAGGCCGCCGGCACGCCCGAAGCCAACGACGCCATCAACTACTATGTGTTCCGGTGCCAGCGCGAACTAGGTGCGATGGCAGCAGCCCTTGGCGGTATTGACGCGCTGGTCTTCTGCGGCGGTATCGGCGAGAACTCGCGGCTGATCCGTGCCCGCATTTGCGAGCGGCTGGCGTGGATGGGCATCGAGATCGATCACTCCAAGAACGCCGTCAATGCACGGGTGATCTCGTCGGACCTGGCCCGCACGACGGTGATGGTCATCCCCACCAACGAGGAACTGGTCATCGCCCGGGCTGCCCGCGCCGCCGTGGGCCTGCTGGAGGATGCGGCATGAGAGGCGCGCCCGACCGGAGACTGCGGCTTCCCGGTGGCCGTATCCCGGGTGGCCTGAGCCGAGCACAAGAATTACAAAGACCTGTCGAGATATGGCGCGACCCGGCACACCTGTTCATTGCAGGCTGCAAAACCGGACTACAGGTGAGATCGGCATGAGCGGTTACGTCGGCGCAGATCACGAGTTTCACGACCCTGAGTTCGTACGAAGCTGGGCCAACCGCTTCGTGCCCACCAAACCACGGCTGCAATTGTTCGACCTGATCCTCGGGCAGGTCGAACAGGTCTGCAAACCCGATGCGCATGTCCTTGAACTGGGTACAGGCCCTGGCTACATGGCGCGCCATATTCTGGAGCGAAACAGGCAGGTGACGTTCGAGGCATTGGACTTCTCGGATGCCTTCATCGATATCGCCCGGCAGACGATCGGGGACCTGACAAGCCGTGTGGTATTCACCAACGCCGATCTCATGTCGAAAAGCTGGCCAGACCGGCTCAGCCGCAGGCCGGACGCAATCATCTCCACCTGGGCCCTTCACGATCTCGGAGGACAGGCCGCAGTCGCAAATGTTTACGCTCGTTGCCATGGTGTATTGCCCGATGGCGGGCTGCTCGCCAACGGGGATTTCATCAAGCCTGACGGAACTTCCTGGGAGTTTGAGCCGGGCCGGTTTGAAATCGGCCGGCATCTGGAACTGTTGCGCGCAGCAGGATTCGCAAACCCGAGGTCACTGGTTCATCTCGAAGCAAACACGGAAAATCCCACACCGGCCCAGAACTACGCCTGCCTCGTCGTGGTCAAGCAGTGAACCTCTCGTACCCGCGCTGGTGGGGCTGATCTGGCCTGGGGATCCGGTCCTGAGCCCGGAGGATCGTCATCAGTCTGTATGGCTATCGAACGGTTACACAGGTGCACTTGGCAAGCTGGGATACCTTGTGGGACACAGAGCCGATAAGGATGCCCTTGAGATTGCTCAACCCTCGGCTGCCCATGACAATCATGTCCGGCTTGACTTCCTCGGCAACGCTGACGATCAGCCTGGCCGGATCACCCTCCTCCACCCGCCTTGTCACCCTTGTCACACCAGCGTCCTTGCAGATCGTCTCGACGTTGGACAGGACGTACTTTCCAACCAGCTGGAGTTCAGCGAGGGACAACTGGGTTTCCCCGGCGCGGTCGACACGAGCCATGATCTCTTGGGGAATGATCACCAGGTCCATGTTGTTGCTATGGGGTCTGGTTCTGCCAACCTCGACATTCAGAGCCCGCTTCAGGCCGTCAGGCATGTGGCCTCGAAGCAACACGTGAAGCAATACAATCTCGGCATCATACCTGGAGGCAAGATCCGTCGCGAGCTTCACTGCCTTGACAGACTGCGGCGATCCATCGACAGGAACGAGTAGCTTCTTGAGCATTCCGGCACCTCCAAGTTACTGGGAAACAAGCCTTCTGGCACATTGGTATTGAAGTGCAGAAAACTCAACCCGCAACTGCATTGCACGTACATGATCGCCAGGTTCTGACGGGGGAACTCTTGACAATAATGAACCGGAGCGACTCTTGTGACCGTCAGATTTGCCTCAGGTCCGGGCTTTGGCGCTGTTCCAGCACATGAGCGAGGAATGATTTGAAGAGGTGATGGCGGCATCATACCTGCAGACGTTCCCCGGCCAGCTTGATCTCCTTCACGAAGATGAGCCAGCAGACTTCCTGTACGTGGTGCTGGAAGGTTGCGTGGAGTTGTATGCCCATTCCAACAACCGGGAATCGACCATGGGAATCGTCCATCCGGTTGCGGCCCTATGGCGTTGAGGTTGACGGGGCGAAAGTGAGCCTTGGCGATATCTCATCGCTC
>CAYMJJ010000261.1:1875-2786 GCA_964390445.1 uncultured Anderseniella sp. | reverse complement strand
CGGTGTTCGGCAAGGCGCATGGCTTTACCCGTTCGCACCAGTTCGCCATCGAGGCAGCGCGGTTCGGTGGCGGCCAGGCAGCCTCCAAAACCTTGCGCAAGGCAGGCTTCCTTGCCTGTGGCATCGGCCTGCCCATCGGCCCCGTACCGGGCGACATGAATGGCCTGCGCATCGGCACCCCGGAACTGGTGCGCTGGGGCGTGACGCCTGCCGATGCCCCGCGCATGGCCAGCCTGATTGCGCGCGCGCTGACCACCAACGATCCCGAAAGCCTGGCCGCAGACGTGGGCGACTGGCGCAAGACGTTCGACAAACTGCACTACATCCGGGCATAAGCTTGGCGGCATGACCGCAGCAGCCCGCACCAGCCCTGTCATACGGATCGCCTACGGCTCGATTGCCGTGGGCCTCATCGTGCTTGGCCTGAAGACACTGGCCTGGTGGCTGACCGGGTCCGTGGCGCTCCTGTCAGACGCGATGGAAAGCATCGTCAATGTGGCAACGGCCATCGTGGCGCTGATCGCGGTCAGCTATGCCGCGCGCCCGGCAGATCATCGCCACCCCTACGGTCACCACAAGGCCGAGTTCTTTTCCGCGGTGCTGGAAGGCGCGCTGATCGTGGTGGCGGCGTTGCTGATTTTCCGTGAGGCCTGGAGCGCCTGGACCAACCCGCAGCCGCTGAACCTTTCCGTCACAGGTCTGTCTGTCAACTGGCTCGCCAGCGCGGTGAACGGGGCGTGGTGCGCGGTACTCATACGCTATGGCCGGGCTCATCGCTCTCCTGCGCTGGTGGCAGACGGCCATCACCTGCTGGCAGACGTGGTCTCGTCGGTTGGCGTGACCTTCGGCGTGCTGCTGGCCATCGTGACCGGCTGGCATGTGCTGGACCCGCTGCTGGCCGCGCTGGTGGC
>CAYMJJ010000261.1:0-1865 GCA_964390445.1 uncultured Anderseniella sp. | reverse complement strand
GTGGCGGTCAACATCCTGTGGTCAGGCTGGAAGGTCATGAAGTCGTCGCTGTCGGGGCTGATGGATGAAGCCGTGCCAGACGCGACGCTGGCCACCATCCGCGCCATCATAGCCGGGCACGCAACCGGTGCCATCGAGGCACATGACCTGCGCACCCGTCATGCAGGCTCGGCCACCTTCATCGAGTTCCACCTGGTGGTCGACGGCCAGACCACCGTGTCCGACGCGCACGACATCTGCGACCGCATCGAAGCGGCCCTGAAGAATGGGGTGCCTGATGCGCGGGTCACCATTCACGTTGAGCCAGACGACAAGGCCAAGCACCAGGGCGCCATCAAGGTGTGACGGCCCGGCCTGTCAAACCACCTCGCGCAGCTGGAACATCACCGACATGCCTGCAAACAGCATGGTAATGACAGACGCCTTGTGGGCGAAGAACAGGTAGGCGCTAGATTCGCAAACCAAGTGCGACACCGGGTATATCCGGGATCGCCATGGGAACACATTATGATCACTTCACACTTGAAGACCGCTGTCAGCTGTTCAGCCTGATGGAGTTGGGGCTTTCGAAGACCGAGATTGCGCAACGGCTTGGCCGGAACCGCAGCAGTATCTACCGGGAGCTGGGGCGTAACCGACGGGTTGATGGCTACAACCCCATCAGCGCGGAACGCCGTGCCTGGGCGAGGAAGCTGCGGGGGTCACGCATTGAGCGCTCCACCCACCTTCGCGACTATGTCGAAGACCGCCTTGCCATGGGATGGTCTCCGGAACAGATCGCCGGGCGGATGGAGCTCGATGAAGTCGACCACACGGTATCGACGGAGTCCATCTACCGGTATGTCTACAGTCCGGCAGGCCGCCGCACGGGGCTGCCGCGATACCTGGCCCAGCGCAAGTCGAAACGAGGCCGCCGGGTGCGCAACGGCAAGCGGGAGCCGGCCATTCCTGATCGTGTGCCGATCAGTCAACGCCCTGAAAGCGTTGCTCAAAGATGCGAGTTTGGTCATTGGGAGGGCGATCTCGTGCACTTCCGCCGCCAGCGCGACATCCTGCTCACCCTGCACGAGCGCACCACCCGACTGACGCTGGTCCGCCGGCTTCACAGCAAGGATGCAGGCGATACTGCCGAGGCCATCGTCATCGAACTGCAAGGCTTGCCCGGCATTGCGCGTCGCAGCATCACTCATGACAATGGCGGAGAGTTCGCCCGGCATGAAAAGGTCCGGCAAAAGATCGCCATGCCAGCCTATTTCTGTGACCCTCACAGCCCCTGGCAGCGTGGCTCCATCGAGAACA
Organism: uncultured Anderseniella sp.; assembly: GCA_964390445.1. Lineage (GTDB taxonomy): Bacteria > Pseudomonadota > Alphaproteobacteria > Rhizobiales > Aestuariivirgaceae > Anderseniella. The sequence goes on along the minus strand of CAYMJJ010000261.1, from coordinate 566 downwards.
CCAACGGACGGCTGCGACGTGAGTTACCGCGCAAGACATCGCTGTCCGACTACAGTGATGCAGACCTCGACGACATCGTCTGGATACTCAACTCAACCCCGCGAAAATGTCTCGGCTTCCAGACCCCAATCGAGGCCTTCGCTCAACAACTCGGTGTTGCACTTGAAATGTGAATCCAGCGCTTTTTCTTTTGAGCGGGGATGAACGCCTAAAGGGATCGATTAAGCCGACATTGCGAGCTGCCCAGATGGCGGAAATTCGCCATCCATGCTAGAGTAGCTGAATAACAACAATCATATGTCATCAGCCACACTTGATCTCTACAAGGCGCTTGTCAGCGCTGGCGTCGACGAAGTCAAAGCCAAGCAAGTCGCCGAGAATGTTGTCACGCGTGATGACGCTAAACGCCTGGCATCCAAAGTCGACGTCGCAGACATCAAGACGGAAATTTCCAAGCTGGAAACGCGATTGTATCGAGCCATTGCCGTTCAAACGATTGCCATCGTAGGAGCAGTCGTTGGCCTGCTGCAGGTGTTGTAACCTGCGCTTGTTCGCGACAGATGCCA
>CAYMJJ010000260.1:0-2793 GCA_964390445.1 uncultured Anderseniella sp. | reverse complement strand
AGCGCAGTTGCGATGTCGTTGAGGCGCTTCGACGACTTTGCATCCATTTCCCAAGACATGGCGAAATCGTCTTCGGGGCGCACTGAGCCATCCTTGGCGGGCAGGTCGCGGATGTGGCCATAGGAGGCGAGCACCTCGTAATCCTTGCCGAGGTACTTGTTGATGGTTTTGGCCTTGGCGGGAGATTCAACGACGACGACGATCATGAAGCCTGCAACGGTTTGGTGATTTGGATGTATATAAGGGAACGCGGCCTTGTACCTTCAACCGCGAGCCAATTGCATTGCGTCATAGGCGCAAACCCATGCCAAACGCAAGCGGTCGGCATGTTTGCAAGTAAGGGTTGTATGGTTTATATATTTACTCGCACCACGATCCGCGCTAAATCCTGTTGCTGACGATTTCTCACCCTCAATGCACAATCAGGCAGTAGAGGAGGCACATTTCATGACGGCAAAATCCGAGCGGGCGGCGCAACCGGACCCGACTTCACAAGAAACGGATGTCAGTCAGTATGTCGCGGACATGTCACTTGAATTGCGCAGCCTTTGCAAGGCCCGGAACCTGAACTATCTAGCCTACCTCCTTGAAATCGTTTTCATAGAGGCTAATGAGCACGTCATCAGGAATGGCGGCAAGCCCGCAACTCCGAACACCAGTCTGCGCGGCTAGATCAACGAAACACGCTGGCCGGCGTGGCGTTCAAGTCGTCCGGCGAGATCCAGCTCGAGCAGCACCTGCTGCACCTCGCGCATTGCCAACCGCGACTGGCGAATCAGTTCATCGACTTCGACCGGGTCTGGCCCCATCAGCGAAATGATTGCCTCGCGAGCGTCATCTGCCGCAAAGCCCGCTCCGCTGCTGACAGTGCGGAGCACGGGTGAATGGCTGGCTGCCGGTTCAGCCCAGCCAAAGCGCAGGCTGGATTGTGTGCCACCGAGCAGGTGGATCATGTCCTGCGGTCCGGTCAGAAGCGTCGCACCGTCCTGGATCAGCTTGTTGGTGCCGGACGAGCGTGGATCATAGGGCGACCCTGGCATGGCAAACACGTCGCGGCCCATGTCGTTGCCTATTCGCGCCGTGATCAGCGATCCCGACCGGATTGCGGCCTCGACGACCACCACCGCACACGACAGCCCGGCAATGATGCGGTTGCGGCGCGGAAACAGTTCGGGCTTGGGGCCGGTACCCGGCGGCATCTCGGTTACGATGCAGCCGTTTTGCCGAATGAGCCCCGCAAGCCTTTCGTTCTCGGCTGGGTAAATCACATCAAGACCGGTTGCCATCACGGCAATGGTGCCGGTTTGCAGCGAGGCTTCATGCGCGGCAGTGTCGATGCCGCGCGCCAGCCCGGAGGCGACCATCCAGCCATGGCTACCCAGTGCTGACGCTACCTCGCGGGCAAAGCGGCGGCCATTGGCCGAGGCATTGCGCGAGCCTACGATACCGCAACAGGGCGCTGACAGGCAATCGAGGTTGCCGGCTGCAAACAGGATCGGCGGCGGTTGCCCGGATTGGGTCAGCATGGCCGGGTAGCTGGACTCGCCAAAGGTGATCAGGTTGCCGCCGAGCGAGGCTGCGACTGCAAGGTCGCGGTGAGCGCGGGCCTCGTCGTACAGCCGGATGCGGCGTCCGCCACCAACCCGCGCGGCAAGTTCCGGCAACCGCGCAAGAGCGTCGAGAGCGTTGCCATACAGGTCCATCAACTGGTGCCATGTGGCCGGGCCGACGTTGTCGCTGAGCGCTAGCCGCATCCTCGCCAGCCGTTCCGCATCACTGACGGCGCTGTGAGGCTGGTCCACCACAGGCGCGGTCACTTGCCGCCCTTGCTGCCGATGCGGCTTTCGCTGCCGCTCAACAGCCTGGAAACATTGCTACGGTGGGTCACGAACACGATCACTGTCATGGCTGCCAGCGCGATGGTGAGGTTGGTGGTGCTGGTGAAGGTGGCGAAGATCGGCACAGCAAGTGCGGCGGTCAGCGCGGCCAGCGAAGAATACCGCGTGGTGGCGGCAACCAGCAGCCAGACAACCGCGAAGGCGGCAAGCAGTTGCCAGCCGAATCCGAGCAGTACGCCAACATATGTCGCAACACCCTTGCCGCCGCGAAACCGCAGCCAGACCGGGAAGATGTGCCCCAGGAATGCGCCAGTACCGGTGGCTATTGCTGCCGCCTCACCATGGTAGAGGAAGGCGGCAGCCACGGGGATGGTGCCCTTGAGCGCGTCCAGCAGCAGCGTTGAAGCCGCCGCAGCCTTGTTGCCGGTACGCAGCACATTGGTCGCACCGATGTTGCCCGAGCCAATTTCGCGCAGGTTGCCCAGCCCGAAGGCGCGTGCGATCAGCAGGCCGTAGGGCACCGAGCCGGACAGGTAGCCGACCGCGAACCACAACGAGATGACCCCTATGAACTGCGTCGATATGCCAAGGAAAGTATCCATGCGATGCTGTTTGCCCGACGGGTTGGTTCAGCGCTCCAGCATATACACGCTTTTGCCACCGACAATGGTTTCGAGCACACGGCCTTCGAAGGCGCGATTCTCGAAGGTGGTGTTGCGCGAAGCCGAATGCAGGTCTTCGGCCGTCACGGTCCAGGCATGGTCCAGGTCCACCAGCGTGAGATCTGCTTCTGCGCCTTGTTTCAGAGAGCCTTGTGCGAGGCCGAGCAGGCGGGCGGGGGCTGCCGTCATGGCGGTGACCAGGCAGTCGAGCGGCAGTTGCTTGCTGTGGACCAGCGAAAGGCCCGCCGACAGCAGCGTTTCGACCCCTACAGCGCCGAAAGCTGCATCGGCGA
>CAYMJJ010000259.1:0-2808 GCA_964390445.1 uncultured Anderseniella sp. | reverse complement strand
GTTCTGGTTCTGGTTCTGGTTCTGGTTCTGGTTCTGGTTCTGGTTCTGGTTCTGGAGCGGGCTTTGCCTTTTGCTTCGGTGCAACAGGTTCTGCCGGGGTGTCAACAACCTCATCCGGCGTGACGTCGGCCGCTACTTCCGGTTCAGCCGCATGCGCTGGCTTCGGCGCCCTTGCCGGCTTCTTCGCGGCGGGCTTTGGCTTGGCCTTGGGCGTTGGTGCCGGTTCGGCCTCAGGTTCCGGCTGTGGCACCGATTGCGGTTCCGGCTGCAGCACCACCTTTGGTTCCGGTTCCGCCACCTCCTCCGATGTGCCGGTGAAGGTTTCCTTCAGCCGGCCCAGCAGACCCTTCTTCTTCGGCTCCGGCTTGGGCGCAGGCTCTTCGACAGCTTCTGCCGGCACCGGTTCAACAACAGGCTCAGGTTCGGGTTGCGCAACCGGTTCAGGTTCAGGTGCCTGCAACGCTTCCTGCGGCCTGTCCTCGACAGCAGGCGTCTCTTCGGCCTTGCCGCCAATGCGGTTGAACAGCTTCTTGAAAAAGCTCAACGGACCATCACCCCGTTCAGCACGCCACGTCCTGCCCCGGTAATCGCCACACCTGCCAGCTCACCTGGCACGGCAACGTCATGCTCAAGGTCTACCGGCACATAGTGCGCGGTTCGCCCGCGGGTGCCGGTTTCGAACAGTACTTCGCGCACTGTGCCGGCCTGCGTCGCGAGATAGGCCGCAAGCACCTGCTCGCCCTTTGCGCGCAACCGCCGCGCCCGGTCCTTGATGGCTGCCCCATCGACCTGTGGCATCCGCGCAGCAGGTGTGTCGGGCCGCTTCGAATAAGGAAAAACGTGCAGGAAGGTCAGCCCGCAATCATCCACCAGCTTCAGGGTATTGTCGAACATTGCGGGCGTTTCGGTCGGGAACCCGGCGATGATGTCTGCCCCGAAAACCGCGTCAGGCCGGCGCGCGCGCACCTGATTGCAGAACGCGATGGCATCGGCGCGGGTATGGCGCCGCTTCATGCGCTTCAGGATCATGTCGTCGCCCGCCTGCAACGACAGGTGCAGGTGCGGCATCAGCCGGTCTTCCTCGCCAATGGCTGCCATCAGTTCATCATCTGCCTCGACCGAGTCGATCGACGAGATGCGCAGCCGCTTCAACTCGGGCACTTCGCGCAGGATGCGCCGTACAAGCGAACCCAGATGCGGCTCACCGGCAAGATCCTTTCCCCACGATGTGATGTCAACGCCCGACAGCACCACCTCCGGGCAGCCGGCCTCGACCAGCGCGCGCACCTGGGCAATCGCGTCCACGGCAGCGACCGAACGCGAGTTGCCACGCCCGAACGGAATGATGCAGAAGGTGCAGCGATGGTCGCAACCGGTCTGCACCTGCACCACGGCGCGGGTCCTGTCGCCAAAGCCATTGCCCAGTTTCGGGCTGTGCGCGTGGCGGACCGACATGATGTCGCCGGCCCGCACCGGTGCGGCTGGTGCGCTGCCGCGCGCCTCGACGCGGGCCTGCCAGCTTTCAGCCTTCAGCTTTTCCTCGTTGCCCAGTACCAGGTCCACTTCCGGCATGGCGGCAAAGGCGGCGGCATCGGTCTGGGCAGCGCAGCCGGTGACGACAATGCGCGCAGACGGGTTGTCCTTGCGCGCCCGCCTGATCGCCTGCCGCGCCTGGCGTTGGGCTTCAGACGTTACGGCACAGGTGTTGACCACCACCGCGTCGCGAAGCCCTGCCTCCTTGGCGTGCGCCCGCATCACCTCCGACTCCCAGGCATTCAGCCGGCAACCAAAGGTAATGATGTCGATACCGGCAGCCATCACGAAACCGCCTCGATGTCCGGCAGGTAGCCTTCAAACTCGTGCGCAACCGCGCCCGTCATCAGGATATGGTCACGCTTGTCCCAATCGATCAGCAGGTCGCCACCGGGCAGCGTGATCGTGACCGCACGATCAGTGAGGTCCTTTCGAGCCGCACACACTGCCACAGCACATGCCGCCGTGCCGCACGCCAGCGTCAGGCCCACGCCGCGCTCCCACACTTTCACCTCGATGTGCTCGCGTGTCAGCACGCGGGCCAGCGAGATGTTGGCGCGTTCAGGAAACATCGGGTGGTTTTCCAGCAGCGGCCCCGAGCGCGACAGGTCGGTAATTGCCAGGTCCTGGACCCAGAACACCGCGTGCGGGTTGCCCACATTGACAACCGAAGGGGTGTGCAGGATCGGATTGTCAATCGGCCCGATCTGCAACTCGATGCCGCGCGTATCGTAAAACTCTTCGGCCAGCGGAATGTCGGCCCAGCCAAACTTCGGCACGCCCATGTCCACCGTCACCAGTCCGCCCTCGGCCTTGCCGCAGGTCAGGAACCCGCCCCTGGTATCTATGGTTGCCGTATCTGCCCCAGTTTCCGCGAAGATCAGGCTGGCCACGCAGCGCGAGGCATTGCCGCAGCTTTCCACCTCGCCACCCTCGGCGTTGTAGATGCGCATGCGCACATCGGCCACGTCAGATTTTTCCATGACGATGAACTGGTCGCAGCCGATGCCCGCCTTGCGGTCAGACCAGGCCCGCACCTGTTCACGGCTGAAGGCACGCGGCGTCTTGCGCCCGTCAACGATGATGAAGTCGTTGCCAAGCCCGTTCATCTTAAGGAAGGGTATGTTGTTATTCGCGCTCATGTGAGCGCCTTATATGGTGAAACGGGCCTTCAGTGCCAGTCCCATTGACCTTTCTGTTCCATTCCCCTATTGAACCGTTCAATCCGAAAGCCAAATTGAATTGGCAGGCTTGCTGACACATGGGTTTTGCGCC
>CAYMJJ010000258.1:0-2816 GCA_964390445.1 uncultured Anderseniella sp. | reverse complement strand
GCACTGACGGCCGAGGCCGAAGGCGCGTCCGCCCACGGCCATCGCTCGTTCAACCGCACCAACGTCTACTTCACCGCCGATGACCCGTCCTTGCCGGAAGAGCACCCGAAGCGCCAGTTCTTCGACCGCTCCAACAGCTTCATCCCGGCAGACAACTTCCCGAAGGCCGGGCCGCTGCGCTCCGTTCACGACTTTCCCGCCTTCGACCCCTTTATCCGCGACTGCCTGCAGGAGGAGAAGTTCTTCCGCTATGCCGACCCGCTGGCCGACGTGATCGTCAACATGGCGGAAGAGGGCAACGGCTTTCCCTGGCACTTCGACACCAACAACTTCACCGTCACCATTGCGCTGCAGAACGCCGAGGGCGGCGGCGAGTTCGAGTACGCGCCGATGATCCGCCAGGACGGCGAGAACTTCGACGAGGTGGCGCGGGTGCTGAACGGGACATCGGACAAGGTCACGGTGCTGAAGCTGGAGCCGGGCGACCTGCAACTGTTCCGCGGGCGCTATTCACTGCATCGCGTTGCACCGCTCAGGGGCGCAACACCCCGGTACGTCGCCATCATCTCTTATGTCGAGGAAGCGGGCATGGTCGGCACACCGGAGCGTGTAAAGCAGCTTTATGGCCGGGTGCTGCCGATCCACTACGAGCGCGCCGGCCTGCGCGCCGACAGCTATATCGATTGAGAAGAAGTGGCAGATGCTGGAGCTGCATCGCTCCGGTCAGTCCTCGTCGTGCCAGGTGGTTGAGACGTAGGTGTCGTCTTTCTGGCCGGCGCGTTCAAACTGCAGGAACTGCCAGTACCCGCAGGTCTTGCCGGGGTAGTCGCGGCAAGCGGCAGGGCGCGCGGCGTAGATGGTGCAATTGCGCTCGTCCACGTCAAAGAACTGGCAGATCCGCCCGAAGTGACCATCTGGCAGCCGGTTCAGCAGCCGCTTGAAGCCGTGTGCGGCGTGGAAATACTCCTGCTCGGCTTCTTCCAGCGTCACGTTGAAATGCTTCGCGATCCGTTCCGCGTCGCGCTTGGTCACCTGTATGACCGGGTACGAGCAGCAATAGCCGGGGCACTTGCTGCAATCATAGGCGGGCTTGCTCATGGGGCGGGTCGCGGTCCGGCGCTGAGTTTTTCAAAAGCCATCGAGGTCTTGCGGATTTCGGTGTTGAGCCATTGCCGGAAGGCCAGTCCGGCGGCGTTGAGCTTCAGGCCCTTACCCCAGACCAGCCAGTATCCTTCGTCATTTTCCTGGATGAAGTCAAACGGGCGAACGAGCGTGCCTGCCGCCAGTGCATCGGTGGCGTTGAGCTGGTCGGCCAGCGCGAACCCCTGGCCTGCTTCTGCCGCCTGGATGGCAAGGTAGTTCTGGAACAACGGGCCGGACCAGGCAAGGTCACCATCAGACCCGCCGGCTGCACGCAGCCAGTCGGCCCACCATTGCCGCGAGTTCTCGTGCAACAAGGTGTAGCGGGCAAGGTCGTCCGGCTTCCGGGGCGGGTCGTTTGCAATCACCTGCGGCGCACAGACGGGGAATACCTTGGCCTTGCAAAGCAGTTCGGCCTCCACCTCCGGCCAGCCCCCGGTGCCATAGCGGATGGCGATATCATCCTCACCCTTGTAGAAGTCGGAGATGTATTCGCCGGGGCTGACCGACAGTTCGATGCCCGGGTGCGCCTGATTGAACTTGCCCAGCCGCGGCACCAGCCATCGTGACGCGAACGCGCCATCCGGTGCCACCGTCAGGTTGGAACTGTCGCCCTCGATCATGGCGTCGCGGGTGGCTTCGGCGATGGCATCGAAGATGGGGGTAAGACGCGCCGCATAGCGCTTGCCGGCATCTGTCAGCACCACCCCGCGCCCCGTGCGCACGAACAGTTTTGTACCAAGCCAGTCCTCAAGCTCTCTCACATGGCGCGAAACGGCGGCATGGGTGACGAACAGTTCATCCGCTGCCTTGGAAAAGCTCTGCGGACGGGCAGCGGCTTCGAAAGCGCGGAGCTGGTTCAGTGAAGGCAGGCGGCGGCGCATGGCTGTTTCCGGAGTTTGACGATCTGGTGACAATAAATTTCACATAACATATGTGATTTTTTCTTACACGTCAGGTCAGTATTTGCCGTTTGCGGTGCAACATGGAAGCGACCATATTGGCTTCATCAGAACAACAGATGTTCACAGCAACACCAAGGAGAACGGTCATGAGCTGGATTTTCGAAGCCTACGCAAACGTTTACAGTGCCGCCCTGTTTGGTGGCACGTCGCCGCGCGGTTCTGCTGCAGCTGCGAAGGACCGCGCCGCAGCCGAAGGTTGCCGCACCGCCAGCTACCTGGCGTCCTTCCGCTAACAGCGGTGACTTGCGGCTGACGCAAGACAACACACGCATCCTGTCCAGCGCCTGTCCCTCCATTCAGTGAGGGGCGGGCGCTTCTGCTATCACGGCCACCTCGACCACCCAGTCCGGGTTGGCAAGGCCGGAGATGATCAGCAAGGTGGACGCAGCCTCATGCCCCTGCATCATCTGGTCCCGCACCTCGCGATAAACCGGTACGCCGGATGGATCAGTTATGTAAACGGTCATCTCGATGATGTTCTGCGGGCCCAGGTGCTGATCGGCGAGGATGGCGAGGACATTCTTCCAAGCCTGCTCGTGCTGGCCACGAACATCGCCGGGCAGATTGCCGGACACATCGACGCCAACCTGGCCTGATACGAATATGAGGTCACTGCCGGCGGCAACGCGTACGGCTTGTGCGTATCGCGAGAATGGGGCAGGGGCATTGCCGGACTTGATCGGTTTTGGCACGGGCGCTTCCTTTCAGGGT
>CAYMJJ010000257.1:0-2838 GCA_964390445.1 uncultured Anderseniella sp. | reverse complement strand
TGCGCTTGAGGGCCGCCACCTTGGCATCACGGCCCAGGATCGGTTCAGCCACCGTGCCCGTCAGCCTGCCACCGCTATCGACCAGCACGTTGGCGTGGTGTTCGTGAAAGCCGAGGGCACCGGCGACGTGCGCGGTGAAGTGGGTGAACCCGCCTGACACCAGCGCGCACCAGGCGCCGTTTGCGCGCATGGTGGCGATCAGTTCGCGCCCGCCGGGCATCAGGCTGATGTGGCTGGCGATGACCTGTTCGATCACCTCGACTGGCTGGTCCGCCAGCGTGGCGACGCGCTCGCGCAGGGCTTCTTCAAACTCCAGTTCACCGTTCATGGCGCGAGCCGTGATGGCGCGGACCTTGTCGCCTGCGCCAGCCACATCGGCGAGTTCATCAATGCATTCCTGCTCGATCATGGTGGAGTCCATGTCGGCCAGCAGCAGCGGGCGGATCCCGGTGTCGGCCACCAGGTTCACGTCCACCGGCTGATCGGTCAGGCGCAATCGCAGCGCGCTGACCAGCCCGCCGGCAAGTCCGTCGACCCGGCACGACCAGGCTTCGCCCGGGCTGAGCCAGCGGCCCTCGTCAAGGCTTGCGCCAAGCGACATGGCGGCGGCGCGGGCAACGTTGACGGCATCGGCGCTCAATGGGGCCTTTTGCGGATTGGCGATCAGCGATAGGAGTTGGGTCATGGATGGGTCTTTCAACAGAATCGCGGTGCTTATTGCAGGCCCGACGGCCAGCGGCAAGTCAGCCGTTGCGATGGACGTTGCCGAGCAGATGAATGGCGTCATCATCAATGCCGATGCGATGCAACTGTACAAGGAGCTTGAGGTGTTGACCTCACGGCCGTCCACCGATGATGAGCGGCGGGTGCCGCACAGGCTGTACGGGTGCGCTGCCGGTGTCGAGGCATGGTCAGCCGGGCGCTGGCTGACGGCGGCGCGCGAAGCGATGGAGACCGCCTGGAGCAAGGGTCAGGTGCCGGTAGTTGCCGGCGGTACCGGCCTTTATTTCAAGGTGCTGGAGGAAGGTCTATCACCAGTGCCGGCCATTCCTGCCGAGGTGCGGCTGCACTGGCGCGCGCGAATGGAGGCTGAAGGACCGGCGGCACTGCATGCCGAACTTGCCCGGCGTGCGCCAGACGATGCAGCCCGGCTTGACCGGCAGGACAGCCAGCGCATCGTTCGCGCGCTGGAGGTGGTGGATGCCACCGGCAGCCCGCTTTCGGAACACTTTGGCAAGGCGCGGGAGAGGTCCGTGTTGGCCGGGGTGAACGTGCGCCGGGCGGTGATGATGCCACCGCGTGACGAGCTTTATGCGGCGTGCAATGCTCGCTTCGAGGCGATGCTGGCGCGCGGCGCGGTTGAGGAAGTACGCGCACTTCTCGACGCTGGTCTGGCGGCGGACCTGCCGGTGATGAAGGCGATCGGGGTGAAGCCGCTGGCGGCGTTGCTGGCCGGCGAAATGATCGAGGCGGAGGCGATTGCCCTGACGCAGCGCCAGACCCGCAATTATGCCAAGCGGCAGATGACCTGGATACGTAACCAGATGAACGCGTGGCCGGTGTTCGAGCGCCGTGACAGGGCAATCAGGGCGCTGCTTGATGATTGAGATCGTGGACGCGCAGCGCACTGATGCCGAGGCGATTGCCAGCCTTCATGCAGACAGCTGGCGGGCGACCTATCGTGGCATCCTGCCGGACGAGTACCTGAGCCGCGAGGTTGATGAAGACCGGCTGACCTACTGGCGTGCAGCACTGGCAAACGGTTCATATGCCATCGTGCGGCTGTTGCGTGACGGTGAAGTGCCGGCCGGGTTCACGGGGCTGCGGAAAGGCAGGGATGACGGCTATGATTTCACGCTCGAGCATATTCACGTGGCAGCAGCCTGCAAGGGCACCGGGTTAGGCCGGTTGCTGATGGCGGATGCAGCGCGGCAGGTGCAGGCCGCAGGCGGTGCCAGCCTGTGTCTGTGGGTGTTCGATGCCAACGCTGTAGCGATCAGGTTTTACGCTGCACTTGGCGGGGTGGCAGACGGCCAGGGTATCGATACCTTTGCCGGGGGCAGGGCGCCCGATACCAGGTTCGGCTGGCATGACCTGGGCCAGTTGATTGCTGCATGCGAAAGGCGGAAATGATGCGCAAGGTTTTGCTGGCCGAGTTGATGCACGAGACCAACACGTTCAACGCCATTGCCACCTTGAAGGCCGATTTCGAAACACGCTACTGGCTGGAAGGCTTGCAGGCCGCGCAATCGCTGCGCGGCACCAATACCGAGATTGCCGGGTTTCTCGAGGCAGCTGATGCCAATGGCTGGCGCCTCACCATGCCGCTTGCTGCATCTGCCAGCCCGTCTGGCCCGATGGCAGCGGATGACTGGGCAAGCGCCAGGGCGCTGATTACGGCACCCTTGCGCGAAGGCGGCCAGTTCGATGCGGTGGTGCTGGTGCTGCATGGCTCGATGGTGACCCAGACCAGCCTGGATGCCGAGGGTGACCTGCTGGGCGAGGTGCGTGCGCTGGCCGGGCCGGACACGCTGATCGCGGTGACGCTCGACATGCATGCCAACGTGTCGCCCGCCATGGTGGCGGCGGCTGACATCATGATGTGTTACCGCACCTATCCGCATGTCGATCAGCGTGAGCGCGCGCTGCACATGGCGCGGCTGATGCAGGACGTTTTCGACGGTGCACCTCGGCCGAAGCTCTATCACGCGCGCATCGCGATGATGGATGCCGCCAACCACGGCCAGACGGCACCGGGCCAGCCGATGCTGCCTCTGCTGGCGATGGCCGGCGAGATCGAACAGCGCGACGGCATCGTGTGTGCCTCATTGCAGATCG
>CAYMJJ010000256.1:0-2855 GCA_964390445.1 uncultured Anderseniella sp. | reverse complement strand
TTGTCGATGCGGATGCCGTGCCAGTGCAGCATGGTCGGCTCCTGCAGGCCGTTGACCAGGCGCACCTTGACGATGTCGTGGCGGCGGTAACGCAGCATGGGCCCGGGACACATGCCGTTGTAGGCCCACAGTTCGGCTTCCTCACCGCCCTCCATCAACTGCTTGCGCAGCTTCTCGATCTTCAACTCGATGAAACCGTCTTCAGCGGCGTGGGCATGCATGACAAACGGCGACTGCCGCATCGATCCGGCGGCGACCAGTGCCGAAGCTCCGGCTGCGGATGCGAGTAAACGTCGCCTGCTCAGCGCCATGATACTAGTCCTTTACGTCATACGTGTTTTCAGGTGCCGGGAAAGAACGACTGTGCACGTCATCTGCGTACATCTTTATGGCGCGTTCTATGGCCTTGCCGACCTTGCCGAACTCCTTGACGAACTTGGGCACCCGCGGGCTGAGGCCTAGCATGTCTTCCATGACGAGGATCTGTCCGTCGCAGGCAGCCGACGCGCCGATGCCTATGGTAGGGATCGGCACGGCCCTGGTGATCTGGGCGGCGAGCGGTTCGGCCATGGCCTCGAGCACGACCGAGAAGGCACCCGCGTCAGACACGGCCCTAGCGTCTTCCTCGATGGCCGCCCACTGCTCGCGCTGGCGGCCCTGCGTCTTGAAGCCGCCAAGCGTGTTGATGGACTGGGGCGTGAGGCCGATGTGGGCCATCACGGGAATGCCGCGCTGGACCAGGTAGTCGATGGTTTCGGCCATGCGGCGCCCGCCTTCCAGCTTGACCGCACCGCAATCGGTTTCCTTCATCACGCGCGCGGCATTGCGAAATGCCATCGACGGGCTTTCTTCATAGGTGCCAAACGGCATGTCGACCACGACAAGGGCATGCGACGAGCCCCGCACCACGGCCTTGCCGTGCATCATCATGAGTTCCAGAGGAACCGGTACGGTGGATTCAAAGCCGTGCATGACCATGCCGAGAGAATCGCCGACGAGAAGGAAGTCGCAGTACTTGTCAGCAATTGCTGCCGTGTGCGCGTGATATGCGGTGAGCGACACCACGGGGTCACCCCCCTTGCGGGCGGTGATGTCGGGGGCGGTAAGGCGTCTACCCTGCTTCTGGACGGACATGGTCTGGTCTCCTTCTCGTAGAACCGCGATCAGCGCGCCAGAATGGACAGGTCGTCGATCGAAAACAATGCGATGCCGAACAGGTGCGCGTGCAACTGGATCAGCACGCCATACAGCGCAACACCGCTCAGCAGCGACATCGCGTCGTGGCCCTGGCGGACCTCGGGTGCCGGGCGCACGCCATTGGCCAGGCCCAGCAGCAAGTGCGACACGCCATACAGCAAAAAGCCGCCGAACAGGATGACGGACGCGCCATCACCATTGGCGATCAGGTGTGCCGTCGCCCACAGCATGACGGCAATGGCCAGAGGAAACCGGACGATCTGGCGCATGCGGCCGCGAAATATGAACAGCCCGAGAAACAGGCAAGCCACGAAATTCAGCGCAAGTGCTGCGCGGAAACCCCAGTCCGGCGGGTCGTAGACTGCTGGCCGGTCAGCCGACTGCCAGGCCAGCACGACAAGTACCAGCGACACAAGCGAACCTATGCCGAAGGCCGGGCCATAGACCTTGCCGAGGCGCTGCTGCAGGCCCGCCTTCAGCGGCGGCACCGCTGCTATAAGGTGCAGCCCGGCAAAAAGGGCTACTGCGAATGCGAGAAACATGACCGGACTCCGCTAGATCGGCGACACGCCAAACAGCCAGAAGTGTGACTTCAGGATGATGAGGTAAACGACGATCCCGCCCACCACGGCCATAACATCAAACTTCCACTGCGGCTGATAAGTTGGCACCTTGCCGCGTGCGGTGTTGACGATGATATCGAGCAGGGACAGCGCCAGAAAGCCGCCGAAGAGCAGCAGGTCGGAGAACTTGTCGTTGACCAGCAAGTGGCCGAATGCCCACAGCGCCACGCCAAGCGACATGGGGTGGCGGACGATCTTGCGGATATGGCCGCGCATGTGCGCAGACGCCAGCAGGATCATTGCCAGCAGCACCAGCAGCATGGTGATGTGGCGGCCTTGCGGGTAGAATTCGTAGTACGGAAAGGCCGCAGGACCGGAGAGGCTTAGATTGTAGCCCCAGATCATCAAGCCAAGACCCACCAGCGCGACGAGCGAATAGATACCCTTGTAGGGTTTTTCGCCGATTGCATCCCGGACGGGTGCGCGCAAGGGCGTCAGTGACAGCAGGTGGACGCCAAAAAAGAGCGCAAGTCCAAGGTACAGAATTGTCATGTTAACCCCTGATATGGACGGGCCGGTTGATGATGTGGTGCCCGGCAAGATTCGCCATGGAGGCACTCTAACTCCTGCCGCAATGATTGACCATGACTGGCTTGTTGTGCATCTAGTTGCGCGCGCATACGACAAGATGCCGCTGCACCGCAAAACACACGCAGCCGGCACGATCCAGGAGACACCTACCTTGCAAAACAGCTTCAAGCTCATCGCAGTCTTGGCTGCCGCAATCATGCTCAGTGCGCCTGTTCAGGCTGCAGAAATGTGCGGCGCAGAAACCGTGACCGAAGGCAGCACCTCGACCGCCACGTTTGGCGCGCTGAAAGCGTCATGCGAGACCGGCAGCATCTGCTCGGTGGTGCTGGCGTCAGGCAACGACCTGAACGTGGCGATCGAGCGGGCTTCAGTTGAAGGGTCATGGCTGGTGGTGTTTGCAGGCACGTCCAGTATCGACACGGGCGCGGGCGTGGACCTGGTGTTTGACGGTACCGACGAAACGCGGGTAGCGCCGGAGTTCCTGATCGCCTCGGAAGACAGGAA
>CAYMJJ010000255.1:0-2871 GCA_964390445.1 uncultured Anderseniella sp. | reverse complement strand
GCTTGCTGGGCAAGCTGCGGCAGCGGCTGCGGCGAGAACCGGTACGAGAAGCCCGACACCCGCGTCACCCTCGTGTCGGGGCACATGATATCGACATCACCATTGGCCAGCAGGGCGTCAGCCTTTATGCGGCTGGCGCGGACATCAAGGTTGCCCCGCGCCACGATCAGCCGCGCGTGGATGGCGGCCGCACCGGCCACGCTCACATCATCGCCATAGACATACGGCACCTGCCCCACCCGGCTCAAAGTCACGTTATGCGCAGACGCCACGCTGATCTCTTCTTCCGCGTGCTGGGTCTCGAACCGCACCGCACCTGCCGGGATCACCACGTTGAGCATCCGGTCTGCCAGTTGCAGCCGTGTCAGTTGCACGCTGACGCCTGCCTGGTTGGTCGCCGGCACGCGCGGCAGCAGCGCGATCTGCTGGATCAGGAACTGGTGGTGAAACTCCGGATTGAAGCACACCGGATCGGCCAGGTTGAAGTTGAGCTGGGTGTCATTGGTGCCATAGCGATTGGCATAGACCGCATAGGCCAGCGCCACCGTGCCCGCGAGGCAGAGGATGTAGAGGACCGGAACGATGTTGGTCTGAAGCGCGATCATCTGGGCCCGTGCCTCACGGTGTCCGGAAGCGGACGGTCTTGTCCCAGCTCAGCCGGCTGCCGGCCAAGGCGTGCTTGACGTTCATGTAGAACGCCGAGACCGAGGCCAGCATCGAGATCGACGACGACACGAAGATGAACGGCAGCGGTGCAACGGATTCCGACTGGCCGTCCTTGTGGGCGCCGATCAGGATCTGGAAGTACGGCGAGAAATTGCCGAATCCGATCATGAATGACAGCGCCGGCACCACCGACAGGTTGAACGGCGGATAGCTGAAGAACAGCGGATAGAACAGCGCCAGCACCAGGCAGAACACCGACAGCACCGGGAACACGTAGAACAGCAGCACCACCGCAGCATCAAGCCGCCGGATCAGCGGCTGGCGCGTGCAGCCCAGCACCTTGAAGAAATACCGGAACAGGCACTCGTTGTGCCCATACGCCCAGCGCCGCACCTGCTTGATGCGCGTTTGCCACTGCTCCGGGCTTTCCTCGTAGCAGGCGGCATGGTTGAGGTATTCCACCGTCCAGCCGTTGAGGAACAGCCGGTAGGTGAGATCGGTGTCTTCGGCCAGCACGTCCTTGCGCCAGCCGCCGACCTGGTTGAGCGCGGCCAGCCGCACAGCGCCACAGGTGCCGCCGAACTGCGGCAGGAAATTCAGCAGCGACCGCGCCTGCTGGTCGACCACATAACCGCCGCGGCGCTCCAGGTCGATCAACCGGGTCAGCAGGTTGGTGTTGGTGTTGTACGGCACCACCCGGCCCATCGTGGCGCCCACTTCCGGGTCCACGAACGGGGTAACCAGGTGCTTGATCAGCGATGGTTCCGGCAGGTAGTCGGCATCGAAGAACACGATCACTTCGGAGTCGAGCTGGGCAATGACTTCCTTGATTGCCGCCGGCTTGCCGGGCTCTGCGTCGGCATGGCGGTTGTAGGCACGGAAGCGGCGGTCGCGCGCCGCCCACGACGCCGCGATTTCCCCAGTGTTGTCGCGCGAGCGGTCATTGATGACGAAGAAGGTGATGCGCTCGGCCGGATAGTCGACTTTCGACATGGCGGTCAGGCAGCCATCGATCACCTTGCCCTCGTTGTGGGCCGGGATCAGGATGGTCACCGTCGGCCAGCTTGACAGCTCGAGCTCGACATAGGGCGACCTCCGCGTGGTGAACAGCATGAACAGCGACAGCACAAGCTGACGCGTGACGAAGATCGCCGTGACCAGCGTGGTCAGCGCAAAGGTGCCCAGAAACACCGTTGCGGCCAGCGTCTCCCCTATGCTCGACAACATGTCCAAAACAGATAACCTTTCGTCGCCCTGCAAGGCGCCGTCACTCAGAATGTGTACTTGATACCGGCATACCCGCCGGCGAGGTCGTAGAAGTCGGTCCAGAGATATTCGGCCCGGGCAAACACCTCGACATCGGGCGACAGATACATCGACACCGACGGCCGCACGGCCGCGTAGTCGTTGCGCACACCCACGGACGCAAGGCCTAGCTGGTTGTCATAGGCAGACGAGCCCACCACGCCGGACAATCCCACGGACATCGTACGCGGCCGTACATAGATCACACCTGCACCGGCTTCCCAGCCGATGTTGTCGCCGGGCGACACGTGGTTGACCGAGCCATTGATGCTGCCGACCAGGTACGACCCGTCGGCGAATGGTGAAAAGTACTTCGACACATTGGCCTGTGCCTGCACTTCATCGACACCATTGCGGTAGCTGCGGTAGATGATTTCAGGGGTGACCACGACGCCCGTCTGCGGACCGAAATCCAGCGTGGCGCTGCCGTTCACATAAAGCTCGGGCTGCACTTCAAGGTTGTCTGAACTCGACCCCAGCATCAGCTTCAGCCGGGTACCGGACGTCACCGCGTAGGACGCTCCAACCGCCACGAAGGCTGCGTCTTCCTCGCGCTGCACGTGCACCGCGTCGAAATGGACGCCGAAGCCGGTTTCATCATACAGGCTACCCTGCAGCCCCATGAAGGCACGGTCTGCATAGCCGTTGTCTACCGCGTAGGCACCACCGATGGCCTGGAAGTCGCCGCGCAGCGTGGGTGCAGGCGGACCCGCCACGACCGGTCCGTTCAGCACCGGCGCAGGCGGCGGCGGAAGCTCATCCATGTCAGCAGCGTGCGCTTGCGGCACCAGCCACGTGAGTGAAGCTGCGAACGCGAGCGTGAGGGCACTCGAATGAGGGAATTGCATGGTCCGTCCAAGGCAAGGTTGATCTGTCCGAGATCATTTTTACCTTGGGGCG
>CAYMJJ010000254.1:0-2883 GCA_964390445.1 uncultured Anderseniella sp. | reverse complement strand
CCGGTGTCGGCCAGCGCAAGTGCATCTGGTGCATGGTCTGCCTGCCATTCAAGCAGGTGGTGTATCCGGTCAAACGATGGCATGTTGGTCGGCGACATTAATGGAGCGCCGGTCCCGCTGCCAGCGCCATCTAGACCGGAGATCCGCGTCCATGCTGAGACCGCCGCTGTCGTTGCTTACGGCCGAGCTGCCATCAACGGTGCCGTTTGTCGGGCCGGAAGCCCAGGAGCGGGCACGCGGTGGTGCGTTCAAGGCGCGCATCGGGGCCAACGAAAGTGTGTTCGGACCGTCGGACAAGGTGATCGCGGCCATGCGCGCGGCAGCGCCGGCGATGTGGCAGTACTGCGATCCGGAAAACCACGGCCTGAAGCAGGCACTCGCGGCCTGGCACGGGGTGTCGCCGGACAACATCTGCATCGGTGAAGGCATCGACGGGCTGTTCGGCACCACGGCACGGCTGTTCCTCAACCCTGGCGACAAGGTGGCAACGTCTGCCGGTGCGTACCCCACGTTCAACTACCAGGTGGCCGGGGCCGGTGGCCAGATCGTGACTTGCGACTATGTCAACGACCGCGAGGACCCGGCCTCGCTGCTGGCGCTGGCAAGGCGCGAGGGCGCGCGGATGATCTACCTCGCCAACCCAGACAACCCGATGGGCACCTGGTGGCGGGCCGGTGAAATCCAGGCGATGATCGACGACCTGCCGGAAGGCGTGGTGCTGTGCCTCGACGAGGCCTACGGCGAATTTGCGCCGGCCGGCACGATGCCCGATATCGACGTCCACAACGCGCAGGTGCTGCGCTTCCGCACGTTCTCCAAGGCCTACGGGCTGGCCGGACTTCGCGTCGGCTATATCATCGGCGAGGCGCAACTGATCAAGGCCTACGACAAGATCCGCAACCACTTCGGCGTGACCCGCATGGCGCAGGTGGCGGCTGAAGCTGCGCTCGCCGACGAGGACTGGTTGAAGGCAGTTATCGTGCGGGTTCATGCAGCGCGCCACGAGATCACCCGCATCGCCCACGACAACTACCTTGAGGCGCTGCCGTCGGCGACGAACTTCGTGGCCGTCGACTGCGGCCGTGACGGGGCATTTGCCAAGGCCGTGCTCGACAGCCTGGTGCAGCAAGGCGTGTTCGTGCGGATGCCGGGGGTGGCGCCGCTCAACCGCTGCATCCGCGTGTCGGCGGGCCGCGAGGACGATCTCGATCATTTCGAGCAGGCATTGCCAAAGGCGCTTGTAGCGGCGCGCGGTTGATGACAGCCCCCGTTGTCCCCGCCCAGGCCCCGGCCGAGAACCTGTTGCCGGCCATCGCACTGGTGGTGGCCGGACTATCTACAGCCGGCCTGTCAGGTGCCTTGCTGAAGCTGATGTCGAGCGAGCTCAACGTGGCGATGATGACCGCCGGGCGATACTCGGGCTACCTTCTGGTACTGATGCCACTGGCGATGTGGAAGTACGGCAAGGCCGTGTTCATGCCGCCGCAATGGCGCGCGCAGTTTGCCCGCTCCGTGTTGATCCTGGCGGCCACCGTCACGTTCGTGCTGGCAGTGCAGCGGCTGCCGCTCGCCAACGCCGTTGCCATTCTCTACATCTACCCGTTCCTTGTGGCTGCGCTTGCCCCCTGGCTGTTGCAGGAGCGCGTTGGTGCTGCAATCTGGCTCGGGGTGACGGCGGGGTTTGCGGGCATTATCATCGTCATGCGTCCAGACCTTGGCGCGCTCAATGTGGGTGCGCTGTGGGCACTGGCCAGCGGCGTGGTCTATGCACTGCACATCATCCTGACTCGCAAGGTCGCCAACTCGGCCCCGCCAATGGTGTCCAACACCTACATGGCGATCGTCGCGCTGGTGCTGATCCTGCCGTTCGCGATCTGGATGTGGCAACCGGTCAATCTGCGACAGGCCGTCATCCTGCTGGTCATGGGCGGGGTAAATGCGGCAGCCCACCTGCTGCTGATCAACGCGTTCCGGCTGGCGCCTGCGCCTGCGCTGGCACCCTATACCTATGCCGAGCTGGTGGCTGCAACCGTCTGGGGCATGCTGTTCTTTGCGCACGTTCCCGACAGTATCACCCTGTTGGGGATCGGGATCATCATTGCCGCCGGTTTGATGGTGGCCCAGAGCAACAACATCGCGCGTGCCATCGCCAGGCGGCGTGGCATCAGCGGCGGGGGTTGATCAGCTTCCGAACACCCAGCTCGCACAAGGCGTCAACGATACCGGTCACCAGGCACATCGGCTTGGCCCACGGGACGCCGGCGCCAAACTCGGGGTTCGAGCCCTGCGATTTGACTTGCTGTCCGTTCTGAAACGTCTCCATGCCCTTTCCTACAGGACCATGTCTGCTACAGACTTGGGGTGATGGGTGATCTGCTCGTAGCCGTCGGTGGTGACGATGAAGCTGTCACCTACCTGTGCGCGGAACGTGTCGGTCGCCACTGAACCGTCCACCGCGAGCACCATGCCCGGTTGAAGGATGGTCGTGTCGCCGGTGACCAGTTGCGGGTGTTCGAGGAAGCTGAAACCGGTGGCGCGGCCGCATCGGAACGGATACTCGAAACCCGATTCCTGAATAACTTCGGCATAGGCGGCGTGGACACTCTCTGCCGTAACGCCGGGTTTGAGTGCGGCAAGCGCTGCCTTCTGGCTGTTGACGGCGACCTGGTAGAGTCGCTCCTGTTCCGGATCGCCGATCTCGCCGATCCAGAACGTGCGGTCGAAGCCCAGCTTGAAGCGATGAAAGTTGGTCATGCCGCAAAAGCACAGGAACACCGCTTCACCCCGGCGCATGATGCGGGTGGAGGCGCGGTGATGGGTTTTGATAATGTCGTTGCCCGACGCCATGATCTGCAGGAAGTGGGTGTTGGGCGACATGTCGGC
>CAYMJJ010000253.1:0-2884 GCA_964390445.1 uncultured Anderseniella sp. | reverse complement strand
CACCGCCCGGCCTCGCCTTCACCGGCGTCAACGCAAAGGCCAGACAGGCGCACAAATCCGCCGGCCTCATCACCAGCTACTGGGATTGGGGTTTCCGTGACGGCGAGGAACATTACATGTGGTTCGGCGGCACCCCGCCTGTCCAGATGGTGTTCGCTCTGCGCAAGGCGCTCGACATGATCTTTGACGAGGGCTTTGACAGTATCTTCCACCGTCACGCCATCCTCGCTGGCGCCACCCGCGCCGCGGCGGAAGTGTGGTGCTCGAAGGGCGAAATGACATTCGCCATCACCGAACCATCGGAACGGTCCAACTCGGTCACCTGCCTGCTGACACCCGAAGGGGCCGGCCCCGCGTTGATAAAGTATTGCGAAGGCAACCTCGGTGTCACCATCGGTCGCGGCATCGGCCCACTGACCGGTCAGGCCATCCGCATCGCCCACATGGGCCACGTCAACGGCTGGGGCCACCTCGGCACGCTGGCGGCCATCGAAACCGGCCTTGCAGCCCTTGGCATCGAGCATGGTGCCGGCGGCATCCAGGCGGCCACCGATTACATAGCCTCGAAAGTGAAGTGAGCACGCCCATGCCCCACGCCAGCCTCATCATCCGCAATGCCCGCGTCATCACCATGGATGACGCAGCTCCCTCCGCCGAGGCGATTGCCCTCGAAGGCAGCATCATCGCCGCAGTCGGCAGCGATGCGGATGTTATGAACCTGGCCGGTCCGGGCACCCGCATCATCGATGCGCACGGCGCCACGGTCATGCCGGGGTTCATCGAAAGCCACCTGCACATCTTCCAGGGATCCGCCTCGCTCACCCGGCTTGACCTGACCGGCGTTCACGGCAAGGACGCACTCGCCCGCGTCCTGGCGGACTGGTCGGCGAGCCATCCCGGCGACGGAATCATCTTCGCCAACCAGGGCAGCTACACGATGTTCGGCGACCAGCCCACCACGCGTCAGTTGCTGGACGAGGTCTGCCCCGACCGGCCCTTCGCCATGCAATCGCCCGACTTCCACACCTGCTGGGCCAACACCGCCGCGCTCACCGCCGCAGGCATCCTGCACGGGCGCGAATGCATCACCGGCAGCGAGATCATCATGGCCGCAGACGGCACCGCAACGGGTGAACTTCTCGAACCTGACGCCTTCGTCGACGTCGTTGCCCTGACCGAAACCGGCGGCCGTGAATCACTCGGCATCACCACCGCACGCGACCCGCAACCACCCGCCTCGCCGCAGGAACGCGCCGCGGACATTGCCACCATGCGCAAGGGCCTCGACTATTGCGCCAGCCTCGGCATCACCTCGATGCACAACATGGACGGCACCGTGTACCAGTGCGAACTGCTGCACGAGATCGAACGCGAGCACGGCCTCAAATGCCGCATCGAGGTGCCGTTCCACTACAAGAACGACAAGACCCTCGCAGACCTTGACGAGGCCGACTACATGCGCCGCACCTGGGCGTCGGACCACCTGTGGTGCAACCGGGTCAAGCTGTTCATGGACGGCGTGCTGGATTCAGGCACCGCTTTCGTGCTCGACGGCTACCCCGACAACCCGGACCATTTAGGCGATCCGTTGTTCAGCCAGGACGAGTTCGCCGAACTCGCGACGGCAATCGACGCGCGCGGCCTGCAGATTGCCGTGCACGCCATCGGCGATGCCGCCGTGCGCCGCACGCTGGACGGCTACGAAGCCGCCCGCACAGCCAATGGCCCCCGCGACTCGCGCCACCGGATCGAGCACATCGAGATCATCGACGAAGCTGACATCCCGCGCCTCGCCCGACTCGGCGTCATCGCTTCCATGCAACCGCTGCACGCGCTTGGCACCGGCGGCTTCCCCAACGAACCCACCGCCTCCAGGATCGGCAAGGCCAAGCTGCCGCGCGCCTTTGCGTGGAACACGCTGCGTGATGCAGGAGCGAAGATGTGCTTTGCGTCGGACTGGCCGGTGTCACCGGTTGATCCGCTGCTGTCGCTGCAGGCCGCAATGACCCGCCAGAAGCTGGACCCTGCCCACCCCGACCAGCGCCAGAGCCTGCACCAGGCCATCCACGGCTATACCGTGGGTGGCGCCTATGCCGAGTTCAACGAACACCGCAAGGGCACGCTGAAACCCGGCTACATGGCCGACCTTGTCATGCTGGACGGTGATATCGAGGCCACCGCCCCGGACAAGGTCACCGGCCTCAAGGTGGCGCTGACCGTGTGCAACGGCACCGTCACCTTCGAACGCTGAAGCATCAGCCGCGCCCGTACGGCGCGTCATAATCGAGGTCCGGCCCGATCGCGACCACGCCGGCCGGGTTCACGCCCGGATGGCTTTCGTAATAGTGATGCTTGATGTGTTGCAGGTTCACCGTGTCTGCCACACCGGGCATCTGGTAGATCTCGCGGGTATAGGCCCACAGGTTCGGATAATCGATCACCCGCGCCCGGTTGCACTTGAAGTGGCAGTTGTACACGGGGTCAAACCGGATCAGTGTCGGAAACGCCCGTATGTCGGCCTCGGTAAACCGCTCACCCGCCAGCCAGCGCTGCCGCGACAGCCGCTCTTCCATCCAGTCCATCGTCTCGAACAGCGCCGTGACCGCCTTGTCATAGGCGCGTTGGCTGCGCGCAAACCCCGCCTTGTAGACACCGTTGTTGAACGTCTCGTAGACGCGCTCGTTCACCTCCTCGATTTCGTCAGCAAGCCCCTCCGGGCAATAGTCGCCGTCTGCCGCGCCAAGACCGTCGAAGGCGGAATTGAACATCCGCAGTATCTCCGAGCTCTCATTGTTGACGATCTTGCGGGTCCTGGTGTCCAGCAGCACCGGCACCGTCACCTTGCCGGTGTAGCCGTCATCTGCCGCCGCATAGATCTCGCGCA
>CAYMJJ010000252.1:0-2948 GCA_964390445.1 uncultured Anderseniella sp. | reverse complement strand
GCACCCAGCGTACCACCACCGGCACCGGAGCCGACAACCACCACGACGGAGGCATCATTCAGTTCAAAAGCAGCCATCTTGACGCCCTCCCTTACAGCCAGTTGATGTTGTCAAAGCCACGGTCGATATATCCGCCCTGTTCAGCGGAGGCACCTTCGTAGCCGAACAGCGGCCAGGCCTTCTTGTTGTTGTAAAGCCCGGTCACCAGGTTGCCCCGGATCTTCTGGAAGAACGGGTCAGCCTCCATCGACTTCAGGATGGCGACGCGGTCATCCTCGCTCGACATGCTGCGATAGGACGCCGCCTTCAGGCCGGCGGCCTCGCTGTCGAGCTTTGCAGCTCCTTCGGTGAGCATGGTTTTCAGCGCCGCGTCGTCTTTCGCCGCCTTGTCCAGCCCGGCCACCGCCTCGGCATAGAAACTGTCATCCAGCCGCGCATGCGGGTAAGTATCGCGAGACATCTGCACCAGCGTGGCAAAGGTATCGCCATCAAGGTTTTCCGCCGTCATCGCCCATGCATTGGCATGGCCGAACACCAGCCCGCCTGCGCCTGTGCCGGCAACGATCAACCCCGCTGCGACGCCTTTCAGCGCTGCCCGCCGGGAGACTTTCGAACGTTCACTCATTTGGGTTCTCCTCCGTTTTGTTTTGTTATTATGGGATAATTCAGGTGTAGCGGCCGTGCCTCTGCAGCACCTCGATCTTGTAGCCGTCCGGATCCTGCAGGAAAAAGAACTTGGCCATCAGCGACCCGTCGCGATGGAATTCCTTGACATCGCCCGGGTTCAGTCCAGCCGCCTTCGCGCTGGCATGGGCGGCATCCACGTCATCGGTCGACACAGCCAGGTGGCCATAGCCATCGCCGTGGGTGTAGGGCTCGGTGCGGCCGTGGTTGATCGTCAGTTCCACCTCGAAGTCGTTTTCGCTGTTCTTCAGGTAAACGAGGGTAAAACCGTCGAATTCAAACCGGTCCTCGACGTCGAGGCCGAATGCCTTCCGGTAAAAATCCACTGAGCGCGCCTCATCCAGCACGCGCACCATCATGTGTATGGCTTTGGCCAACGACAGGTCCTCCTTTGCTGCAAATCTGCGCAAAGGCTAACAACTTGTGCCATCCATGTGGTGTTATCCCGATACTACAGCATCGGGATGAAATCAGGCCGCATCGGCCTCGTTGATCGCCCGCCGGACCTGGGCCGCTTCTGCAGCGAGCCGCTCGTGATCGAAACCCGGATCGAGGAAATTCAGGCAGCAACACCGCAGCAGCGACGCGAAATTGCTCACCTCGCCATGAATTTCCTGCGCTTCTTCGTAAAGTGCCGACAGGAATTTCGCCATCGGCATGCCTTGCGCGGCAGACAATTCTTCCAGCACAATCCAGAATTTTGCTTCCAGGCGCACGCTCGTTGGATGTCCCATCAGGCGCACGGACCGGGTTTCGAAGGTATAATTGGCCGGGTCCTGCCCGGCAAAGACATGACACATCTCAATAGTCCTCCCTGTGCAACGCATCACGAGGACCGGAACCCGCCGGTGACACGCCACAAACCGGGCCGTTGGTCGACCACTTGGAAAGCCATGATGTCCCGACTGGGTGCCGTTGGCAAGCCGCATCAACCTGCCAGCATTCGCCACTCACCGGAACTGAAGTTCAGGACGTGGAGTTCGCCGAGGCCAATGTCGAACCAGGCCCCGTGCAGCCCAAGCTCGCCTCGCTGTTCTCGCTGCCTCACCCACGGGAATGTCCGCAGGTTCGCCAGCGAGTGCTCGACGTTGGCCCGCTCGACGCTGGTCTGGTACTCATCGTCCGAATGCTGGTGTTCCCGTTCGACGAACTGCGCCAGGTCGCGTATCTGCGTCAGCCACTGGCCGATGAAGTCGCCGCTGCTCAGCGGGCCTGACGGGTTGACGACGGCCGAGATACCACCGCAACGGCCATGCCCCATGATGACGATGTGCTTGACGCCCAGCGACAGCACCGCGAACTCCAGCGCGGCGGATGTCGAGTGATGCTTGCCGTCCGGCGCATAGGGCGGCACGAGGTTTGCCACATTGCGCACCACGAACACCTCGCCGGGGCTGGCGTCGAACACTATCTCGGGTGCCGCGCGTGAATCGCAGCAGGCAATGATCATGATGGTCGGCTTCTGTCCATTGGCTGCCAGCACGTCATAACGCTGGCGCTCGCGCGGAAAGGCGTCGGAACGGAAGGTGGTGTAACCTTGCTTCAGGCGATCTGGAAATCTGTCAGGCATCGCGAGTAGCCCCTAGAAGAGTTCAGCACGGATGACCTGCACATCGGACACCGACACGATACCGATATGCCGTTCCACCAGCGGCTTCAAGGCCTCGAGGATTTCAGGCATCCGTTGCGCGTCCGTTATGCACACCACGCACACGATGCGGCCTGCATCACCGAACACGTCGTCGCGCCGCCAGGTGCCGCCATTGCCGCGCCCGCCAAGCGCAGGCAGCACCGTGTACCCGGTGGCTAGCGCCCGGTCCAGCGCATCCGTCACGCGACCCAGCGCCGGTGCCTCGATCATGATCTCGATTCGCTTCTTGGGATGGGTATTGATGCTCATGTCACGGCCTCCGCCAGCCAGATGTACAACGGGATGCCCAGGGCCAGGTTGAACGGGAACGTGACCCCCAGCGACAAGGTCAGATAGATTGATGGCTTTGCTTCGGGCAAGGCAAGCCGCATCGCAGCCGGCACGGCGATATAAGACGCAGATGCAGACAGAGTGATGAACAATGCCGCACTGCCCGCACCAAGCCCGATGGCCCACGCAAGGCCTGCAGCCAGCACTGCCCCGATGAGCGGCATGTACAGGCCAAAGGTGATCACGCTCCACGGCAGCTTGCCGGCCCCGCCGCGCAGGCCCCGGCCCGCAATCAGCCCCATGTCGAGCAGGAACAGGCACAGCACGCCCCGGAACGGATCAA
>CAYMJJ010000251.1:0-2965 GCA_964390445.1 uncultured Anderseniella sp. | reverse complement strand
CCTTGAACGAGAAGTTCATGGCGATCATCGGAATGGTGCTGTCGGAGACCAGCCATGCCTTGATGCCCCCTGGCGAGGTGACTTCCCTGATCTCGAAAGCTTGTGCGCTCACGATCTGGAGGAAGCCTGCGAGGATCATGACCAGGGTGAATTTGACTGCTTTCATCATGCCGTTTCCGATTATCCGGTTGAATGTCGTTGCGAGGCTGCCAGTGGCAATCAGTTTGCCGCTGCGGCCGCCTGTTCGGGAGCAGGCAAGAGGATGCCCGTGGTGGACCGGTTTGCGGTCAGGAAGGCCTTGGCGGCATTGGTGACCTGTTCAGGGGTAACCTGCTTGATCCGGTCGGTCCAGCCCAGAGTGTCCTCGACGCTGCGGCCAATGGCGAACTGCGACCCGAACAGGTAGGCAAGCTGGAACTGGCTGTCGAGCGAGTAAACCGTGGCGGCCAGAAGCTGCGTCTTGGACCGTTCCACCAGACCCGCGTCGATACCATCGCTCATCAGTTTCTGGAGTGCCTCGTCAAGCGCCTTTTCTGCCACGGCCACGTCAACGCCCGGGGCAGGATTGAGCGAGATGGACACTTCGCCATGGTCAAGAGTGTCGCCGCTGTACCAAGTCTGGACCTGCGAGGCGACGCGCTGGCGCACGACGAGTTCGCGGTAAAGATATGACGATGAGCCCTGGCCCAGCGCATAGCCCAGCACGTCAAGCGCTTCGCTCACGCCCGGTCCGGCCTGGTTGACGCCGGGCACGATGTAGATGCGGCTGACCGATGGCGAGGCTACCCGCGGGTCGCTCATCTGGACGCGCTTTGCCGCAATGAACGACGGTTCGAGAGTGCGCTTGCGAGGCTGGACCTCTGCGGTGTTTTCCAGCACGCCGTAGTACTTCTTTGCCAGTTCGTAAACCGCATCCGGTTCCACATCGCCGACCACGACCAGTGCCGCATTGGCCGGGGTGTAGAACCTGGCGTAGAACGCCTTGGCGTCGGCGGCGGTCAGGTTCTCAACTTCCGACATCCAGCCGATGATCGGCCGGCCGTAGGGATGCGCGATATAGGCAGTTGCGTGCATCTGCTCGCTCATCAGGGCGGCGGGATTGTTGTCCGTGCGCGAGCGGCGCTCTTCCTTGACCACTTCCAGCTCGGTCTTCACATCTTCGTCATTGAACACGTTGTTGGCCATGCGATCGGCCTCGAGCTGCATCACCAGTTCAAGCCGGTCAGCGGCGATACGCTCGAAATAGGCGGTGAAATCGTAGCTGGTGAAGGCGTTGTCCTCGCCGCCATTGACGCGGATGATGCGCGAGAATTCGCCGGGCTTGAGGGTTTTCGTGCCCTTGAACAGCAGGTGTTCGAGATAGTGGGCGATGCCCGACTTGCCCAGTTCCTCGTCTGCGGAGCCGACTCGGTACCAGACCATCTGGGTCACCACGGGCGCGCGGCGATCCGGCACGACGATGACCTGCATGCCGTTCCCGAGCGTGTATTGCTTGACGTCGACTGTCAGTGCGCGGGCCGGCAAAGCCAGCACCAGCAGCAGTGCCGTGGTCAGGACACAGGCGGCAAACAGTTCGGTGGAATGGCGGATGAATGACTTGCGTGCAGCAGCAACGGTCAAGACGGTGGCCTCCTGAAAGGTGGAATCGCAGGTACGGCGGCATCATGCAGGCATGAGCGGCCCAGCGCGAGAATTCAAATCACTTTGAGCGCAACTGTGCACGATTGTGCGGACACGTACCACTGAACTCTTCGTAACATCGGCGCTACCCGGCCTGGGCGCAAGCCGGCGATCAGTTGCCCGACCAGACTTCGCCCATGTTGAAGATGGTGCCGTAATTGGGGTTCTGGGCACGCTTCTGCTCGATACTTTTCTGGCGCAGCGCCTCGTTGAGCTGGGACTGGGTCTTGCGCGTGCCGTCAGCATTGTACGGGTTGATGCCGTTGTCGTAGTACACCTTGTCTTGCGGCTTTACGGTGCTGACCTGTGGCTGAGGCGCAGATGGCGCATAAGCCTGCTGCTGCGGTGCGGGTGCTGGTGCAGAATTCTGCCAGGCGGGCTGCTGCTGGGCGGCGGCCGGTGGCTCGAACGACGGCTGTGGCGGCGGTGGTGCCTGGTAGTTCGGCGCACCACGCTGGCCTTGCTGCACGCTCAGGCCGTTGGAGGGTGCAGGTGCATTGGCGGCACCGGGCTGGCGCAACGCCATGTCCGGTGGCATCGACAGCGGCCGGTTGGTGCTGACGAGGTTTTCATCCGGCGTGCTCTTGCCGGCATCAAACGCGTCCATGACACTGGTTTCCGAACAGGCCGCCAGCAGCGGCAAGGCGCAAATGGCTAGTCCGGTTCTGACCAAGCGTTTCAGCATTACCCTCTCCTTCAGTCTCTGGCGGTCCGGTTCCAGCGATGCCGGTGTGCGGTGCCTCGACAGGTGCGATTGCCACCGCCCAGACGCCTGACACCTGTTTTGGGCAAAAGCAAGGCCCGCTGCGCCATGGCAACACGATCACCCGGCATCAATCCTGTCCGTGCCGAAGACCGAATCGTACATCAGCACGGCCACCCCGGCAACGATGGCAACGTCTGCCAGGTTGAAGACGTACCAGCTGAACGAGCCTGCATACAGGTGGAAGAAGTCGGCAACGGCTCCGTGCACCAGACGGTCGGTGGCGTTGGCAAGCGCACCGCCAAGCACAAGTCCGATGGCCGCCGCCAGCAGTGGCCTGGTCTGCGTGGCCAGCCAGACGAGAAGCACGACCGAGATGACCAGCGGCAACACGATCAGCATCCACCTGACGAACTGCGAATGCGAGGCGAACCAGCCGTAGGAGATGCCGTAGTTCCACACCATCACCAGGTCAAAGCCGGGCATGACGTTGACCGGCTGGCGCTCGACGATGTTGAACGGGTTCAGCATGTACCACTTGTGCAACTGGTCAACGGCGTAGGTGAGCACCGCCAGCGCCAT
>CAYMJJ010000250.1:0-2968 GCA_964390445.1 uncultured Anderseniella sp. | reverse complement strand
GGCCGCAACGCAGGCCTGCTCAATGCGGGGCTATGGTTGCCACCGGAGCAGGTGCTCGCCGTGCTGGGCAAGCAAACCGGCGAACGTCTGGTCGAGATGCTGGGCGCAGGACCGCAGTACGTACTGTCGCTGATCGAGAAATACCAGATCCGCTGCGAAGCCACCCGCAACGGCACCATTCATGCAGCCCACGCACCATCCGGCATGACGGACCTGACCAACCGCTACAACCAGTGGAAGGCGCTGGGTGCCCCGGTTGAACTGCTCGACAGGCAACAGGCCCGGGACAAGATCGGCTCGTCGGCGTTTCATGGCGGCCTGCTGGATATGCGCGCCGGCACCATCAACCCGATGGGCTACGCCCGCGGTCTCGCCCGCGCCGCCGTCAGCGCCGGAGCAAGGCTGCATACCGGCACCCGCGTCACGAAACTTGAACGAATTGACGGCAAGTGGCACCTGACCACCCCCACCGGCACCGTGGCGGCAACCCATGTGGTGCTCGGCACCAACGCCTACACTGACGAGCTGTGGCCCGGCCTCAACCAGGCCTTCACGCCGATTCACTATTTCCAGTTCGCCTCCGAACCGCTGACCGGCGATGACGACCGCATCCTGCGCGAACGCCAGGGTCTCTGGGATACCGGTCAGGTCATGTTCTCAGCCAGGCGCGATGCGCACGGCCGGCTGATCGTCGGGTCGATGGGCAAGCTGATCGGCGGCGAAACCGGCCTGTCACGACGCTGGGCCGGCAAGGCGGTGAAGCACTACTTCCCCGAACTCGGGCCGGTGGAATGGGAAAAGGCATGGCATGGCCGCATCGCCTTCACCAGGGACCACGTGCCGCGCGTCCACAAGCTGGCTGAGAACCTCTACACCGCGATTGCCTACAACGGCCGGGGCATTTCGCCGGGCACGGTGTTCGGCGCCTCGATCGCCGATGCCATTGCCGGCAAGGACGACAGCAAGCTGGCGATGCCGCCAAGCGAACTGGCACCCGAGGCGTTCCGGGCACTGCGCGCAGCAGGCTACGAACTCAGCTTCAAGGCATGGAGGTTGCTCA
Source organism: uncultured Anderseniella sp. (assembly GCA_964390445.1). Lineage (GTDB taxonomy): Bacteria > Pseudomonadota > Alphaproteobacteria > Rhizobiales > Aestuariivirgaceae > Anderseniella. The sequence goes on along the minus strand of CAYMJJ010000250.1, from coordinate 1,908 downwards.
AGAGCATCTGACGCACCCACAAGAAGGCCGCCGCCCCGTAAGGGGGCAGCGGCGCGATAAGCGGGGGTCAAACGATCCCGGTCAGGCCACCTTGCGTTCGTGGCGGCCTTCCTCGATTTCCTCGATGATCTTCGACACGAAGGCCTCCAGGTCGTCCGGCTTGCGGCTGGTCACGATGCCATTGCTGACGACGACCTTTTCATCCTTCCAGTTTGCGCCGGCGTTCGCGACGTCGGTCTTGATCGAGTGGTAGGATGTCATGTCCCGGCCCTTGACCACGCCTGCCTCGATCAGCAGCCAGGGAGCATGACAGATGGCAGCAACGGTCTTGCCGTCCTTGACGAACTGCCTGATGCGGCTGATCACATCGTCTTCCACCCGCAACAGGTCGGGGTTGATCTGCCCGCCGGGCAGCACCAGCGCATCATAATCGCCGGTCTTGACGTCCTTGATGGCGAGGTCGGCCTTGATCGTGCCGCCCCAGTCCTTCTGGTCCCAGCCTCTGATCTTCTCGCCATCCAGGGTGGCAACGTGCACGGTGGCACCGGCCTCACGAAGCTTGTGCAGCGGCACTTCAAGCTCGGACTGCTCGAAACCGTTGGTCGCCATGATAAGAATTTTTGCGTCGCGAATGCTTGTCATTAGATGAACTCCTGTCTCGTTGGGTCATGCAATGTCCCGGCCACTTGGCCTGGACTGATTGCTCGTCGCTCTACCAACGGCTCAACGGGCGCGGACGTTCCGGTTTGCTTTGCCGCACCGGACAATGCTGCGGTGCGGCACAGGTTGCTGCATTGCAACAATTGCGTATGACAGAGTTTACAGAAACGAAGTTTGTAAAATTCAGTGTTTACACGTCCCCCTGTTACGACTGGCGCGCACTGGCACATGCTGAAATATTGAGCATCGCAGAACTGCACGACGCGTTCGGCAACGGGACGGTCACACCCGATGAACAAAGGGATGTTGAGAAGATGAGGCTGGTACTGGACGAAATGACCCCTCCGGTCGCACGGCACGCCCCTGCGCCCCAGGCAGCCGAGAAGATGCAGGTCACGGTGATTGGCGGCACGGCCTGGTTCGTGGCAACGCTGGAGCAGGTGTTGAGCGCCAGCGGATGTTTCAGCCTGGCGGCAGCTGCCGATTGCGCGCTGGACGGGCTCAAGCAGATGACCAGCCGCAACAGCGCCATCGTGCTGATCAGCGCCCGGGTGTTTGATGGTGACATCGCCCAGGTCATCCGGCGCATCCGCCAGACGCGGCCTTCAAGCCGCGTGGTGCTGCACCTGCAGCCGCAACGCCCGGCCCAGATGCGCGATGCCATGCAGTCCGGCGCATGGGGGCTTTGCCTGCACGACGACCCGCCAGACGTGGTGATGAGCGTGCTCAAGTCCGTCGCGGCGGGACGGCTCAGCTTTCCCTATGTCGACCTGTCGGAACTCGACGACGATCCCTTCGAGCAGCTGTCAGGCCGCGAGTTCGAGGTGCTGCAGGCGCTGGCCCGGGGCTGGAGCAACATGCAGATTTCCAGCCGTCTCGGCATTTCCGAAAACACCGTGAAGTATCACCTCAAGCTGATCTACGAAAAGCTCGGCGTGCCCAACCGCGCCACGGCGGTGGCCCGCTTCATGGCGCGCCACCCGGTCTGACAAGGCAGCCGGCTCAGCCTGTCCAGCCCAGCCCGGTGGCGATGCAGTTCATCGACAGAAGCAGCGGGACCCGCACCTGATTGCGTTCATCTGAGGTCTCGGAAGCCGCCCGGTAGCGCTTCAACAGGTCCACCTGCCACCGGTTGCACACTTCGATGTTGGCGTGGGCATCCCGCAGCCGCCGCCGGAACACCGGGAACCGGAAGGCGATTTCATCACCGCCGACAATGTCGAGAATTGCCTCGCAGCTTCGCGCGTG
>CAYMJJ010000249.1:0-2982 GCA_964390445.1 uncultured Anderseniella sp. | reverse complement strand
TCCACGTGCGTACAATACGAAGGTGTGCGCCCTCGCCCAGGAACACCCCGCGCTGCGACAGTTGCCACTGGAAGAAGCTCTTCCCCATCAGCGCCTGTATCACCATCGAGGCAATCGACACCGACAGCAGGATGGCGATGGTCAGTTCATACCCGCCGGTCAGCTCGAACACGATCACGGCGGTAGAGATCGGCGCCCCCAGCACCGCCCCCGCCACGGCACCCATGCCGAGCAGCGCATAAACCCCGTAGCTCGACGCATAGCCGGGAAATGCCGCCGCCGCGATGATGCCGAACGCGCCACCCGCCATGGCACCCACATAGAGCGTTGGCGAAAACACCCCGCCGCCAAACCGGCTGGCGATGCAAATCGCCGTGGCTGCCGTTTTCGCGACCAGCAGCACGAGCAGCCAGCCCAGCCCGTACGATTCCCTCAGAGCAAGGGAGGTCGCCTCATAGCCAACGCCCAGGACTTCCGGCACGGTCAGCGCCATGCACCCCACCGCGAGACCGCCCACGGCAGGCCGCAACCACAACGGTATCGTTGCCCGCCGCGCCGTCCAGTCAGCCGTCATCACCGACAACTGGAAACACACCGCCACCAGCCCGCACACCAGGCCCAGCAACGCAAACGCCGGAAACTCCCAGTATGACGCAATCTGCTGCTGGCTCAGGATGAACGCCGGAAAATCGCCAAGCCAGACCCGGCTGACAAGCGTGGCAACCACTGCCGCCAGCACCGTCGGCACGAACGCCGACAAGGCGTAATGAGCCAGGATGATCTCGTGTGCAAACAGCACCCCGGCAATCGGCGCGTTGAAGCTGGCCGATACTGCCGCCGCCGCGCCACTGGCCAGCAGCACCCGCCGCGAGGCCGGCGTCAACTTGAACCAGCGGTCGAGCAACGACGCGACCGTGGCCCCAAGGTGCACCGCAGGACCTTCGCGGCCGACGCTGGCCCCCGAGCCGATCGAGATGGCCGAGATCAGCGCCGAGGTCAGCCCGGTGCGCAGCGAAATTTGCGAGTTGAACAACGCGCCTGATTCAATGACGTCTGCAATGCCGTGGGCCCGGCGTGTCGGCATCAGCTTCCACAGGATCAACCCGACCACCAGCCCGCCCACGGCGGGTGCGGCAACCACCACCCAGGGATCGCGCATTGCAGCCAGGGTCGCCACCACGTTTTCGTGGGCATTGCCCAGCCACAGCCACTGGATATAGCCGATCGCCAGCCTGAAACCGAGAATGGCGAACGCCGCTGCCGCGCCAATCAGCAGCGCCAGCAACCACACCAGCGGGTGCCGCGCCGCCCAGAACGCCCGCAGCCTCGGCAGCATCAGGCCACCCAGTACCGCACGTCCCCTGTCCGTGAATGCGCCCATCGGCGAGCCTTGTGCCCTGACCGTAAAGAAAGATCAGCCCCATCTGCCGATGACTGTGCACCTGCAAGCCAGACCATTGCAACCCGCAGGGACCTACTTCCGCACAATCCCGATCCTGTGCCCCACCTGCGGCGGCACGGGGCAATCCTTGTGCGCTTCATGCATGGCGGCGATCTTCTCCTGCATCCAGTCAGGGAACGGCGCTGATTTCTTGAGGTTCAGGTCCACGTGCATGCAGATCGCTTCCATGGTGGCCGACAGCCAGCCGTCGGTGGCGTGAAACATCTCCTGCACGTAGTGGATGCGCTTGGCATCATGGTCGAGCAGTTGCACCGTGATTTTCACTTCGTCACCGGCATGAAGCTCGCGCACATAGGTGGTGTGCGCCTCCAGCGTAAAGAACGACGCGCCCGATTTCAGGTACTCCGGCCCCAGCCCCACCAGTTCGAACGCCTCGTCGCACGTGCGATCGAAAAGCACCCCATAGTAAGCCATGTTGAAGTGGCCGTTATAGTCGATCCAGCCATCTTCGACCTTCTTGATGGAGCCGGTGAACGGTGCGCCGTAAATGGACATATGGTAATTCCCTCGTGCCGGGTTTGATGGTGCATGCTGCCGCTCGCGCCGGTATAGTGCAAGCTGATCAACAGCACAAAGGCCCGCCGCAAGGGCCGGCTCCGGGTGAGGGTGTACCACATGACCGCCGAAACCGCGTCGCGCCGCAATTCCGTCCAGCAGGCCATCGCCGAGATCGCAGAACTGCTCGGAGACAGGCTGTCGACCTCAAAGGCCGTGCGCGACCAGCACGGCAAGGACACCACCTGGAATCCGGGCCATTCGCCCGATGCTGTGGCCTTCGTGAACAATACCGGGGAAGTGCAGAAAGTCGTGCAGGTGTGCGCGCGCTATGAAGTGCCGGTTATCGCGCACGGCACCGGCACTTCGCTGGAAGGCCACATCACCGCGCCCTTCGGCGGCATCTGCATCAACGTGATGAACATGAACCAGGTGCTTGAGGTCAACACCATGGACTTTGACGTCCGCGTGCAGCCCGGCGTCACCCGCAAGCAGCTGAACGAATACATCCGCGACCAGGGCCTGTTCTTTCCCATCGATCCTGGCGCAGATGCCTCGCTCGGCGGCATGACCGCCACCCGCGCTTCCGGCACCAATGCCGTGCGCTATGGCACCATGCGCGACAACGTGCTGTCGCTGACCGCCGTCATGGCCAACGGCGAGATCGTGCGCACTGCGCGCCGCGCCAAGAAGTCTTCCGCCGGCTACGACCTGACCCGCCTGATGGTCGGCTCCGAAGGCACGCTCGGCGTCATCACCGAGATCTGCCTGAAACTTTACGGCATCCCTGAATCAATCGCTGCCGGCGTGTGCCCGTTCCCGACCACCGAGGCCGCCTGCACCGCCGCCATCACCGCCATCCAGTCCGGCATTCCCATCGCCCGCGTCGAACTGGTCGACGAGGAGAACCTGAAAGCCTTCAACGCCTATTCGAAGCTGGGTCTCGCCGAAAAGCCGACGCTGTTCGTCGAGTTTCATGGCACCGAGGCCTACACCCGCGAACAGGTCGAACTGTTCGGCGAAAT
>CAYMJJ010000248.1:0-2988 GCA_964390445.1 uncultured Anderseniella sp. | reverse complement strand
CCCATCGCGTTGGCCACCATGGTCAGCCCGATGCCGGTGTTGCCGGCGGTGCCTTCCACAATGGTCCCGCCCGGCTGGATCAGGCCGCGCGCAATTGCGTCGCGGATGATGAACAGGGCCGCGCGATCCTTGACCGACTGGCCGGGATTCATGAATTCCGCCTTGCCCAGGATGATGCAGCCGGTCAGTTCCGATGCCTTCTTGAGCTTGATCAGGGGCGTGTTGCCGATGGCACCGACAATGTCTTGGGCGATGTGCATGAATGAGGTCCAGAGTGAGGTTGGCTGTCCCGTTCACCGGGCGTGAAACATGGATTGTTCCGGACTGATCTTTGGCGGGCGCTGCGAGGTCTGTCAAGCAAACGCGGCGTATGAAGTAACGAACAGCCTATGCATCGACCGGGTCAGCTTCGCCGGCTGCTGGTTGGTCACTGGCATCAAGCAGGCGCGCTGACACGAGGGGGAGGCAATCCACCGTGCCGGTCCTGCCGCGCACCTCTATAGTTACCAGTGCGGTCTTGTCCGCAGCCTTGCCGGCAGCCGTCAATGTTTCCACCGAAATCACCGCCTCGACGCCCAGTTCCTTGCTGGATGCTTCCAGCCGGCTCGCGGTGTTCACCGTGTCACCGAGCACCGTGATGCGGTCACCGGCTTCGTGGTTCCTGCTAGCGCCCACCCGGCCCAGGATGCATTCGCCAGTGTGAATGCCGATGCCGATGCGCAGGGGATCGGCCAACTCGTCCTCGTGCAAGCTGTTCAATTCATCCAGCACAGTCGACAGGCCGCTTGCTGCTGCCAGGGCGGAGCGAGCACCCGTGGCAGCGTCGGTTTCCATGCCGAACACTGCCAGGATGCCATCTCCCATGAACTTGTCGACATAGCCGCCGTGCCTGATGATCTGCTCGCTCATGCGTTCAAGGTACTGGTTCAGGATAAACAGTACGTCATAGGGCAGGCGGCCTTCCGAGAACCGGGTAAAGCCGCGAATGTCCACGAACATGATGGTGACCGTGCGCTCAACGCCTGCTGCATACTTGTCTGGCCCGGTGCGGCCGGACCGGCCGGTTGCCGCGACGAGTGTGATGACTGACAGATCCGATCTTGGCCGCACCTGGCAGGCGAGCCGGATGTGGGGCGAGGTGATGCCGGCACGTTTCAGGGCGCGCAGTTCCTCTTCGCCAGGCGGCAGTAGAGCCTCCATCCCGTGAAGAACCTGGACCCTGCAAGTAGAGCACCGCGCCTTGCCGCCGCACATGGAGGCATGCGGCACCCGGGCCACCCGCGATATTTCAAGCAGGGTCATGCCGGCAGGCACTGTGCGCGTGATCTGGTTGTTGTAGGTGACGGCGACCTTGGGCAGCAGTTTCAGCCGGGTCAGTTGCACCAGCTTGATCGTGAGCAGCATGCCGATGAAGGCCAGTGACATATATAATGCCACGTCCATCAGCCACAGCACCGTGGCATACTGGCTTGCGGCGAGGGGAAGGCCCTCGGGCACCTCACCGGCCTGCATGCGCCCCGCATTGATGAACCCCGTATAGGCCAGCACGGGCAATAGCACCGCCGCGGACAGCAGCCACGGTTGCCATCTGCCATACCAGCCCCGGAACCGGATCCACATGTAGATGCCGATGCAGCCGTGCACCCACACCAGCATGATCAGACCCGCCTGGCGCCAGGCTTCGCCGGGCCACATCGCCCATAGCGCATAATGGTAGTCGTCGTTGACGCCGTACAGTTCATGCACGATGCGGGTGCCGATCAGGTGCCGCGCCAGCAGGATCGGGATCAGCAGACCGAAGCCGATCTGGATCAGCCCGCGCACGGATATGGCGGCGAGCCGGCGAGAGACGATTTTCTCGACGCCCAGCAGGGCATGGATGACAGCAGCCAGCAGCAGGATGACGGTCCCGGGCAGGCTTCGCGTGATGGCGGTGCGGATGTCCCTGGCATCGTTCATGGCGTCGATGGAGACCAGGCCAAGTGCGTGGTTTGCCAGGTGCGCTGCCACGAACGCAAACAGGATCAGGCCCGTTACCAACCGCGTGTTGCGCACGCTCACGGCGGCAGGCAGCCCGAACCGGGACGTGCGGATGCTGGTTTCCTGTGTCGCCTGCGTCATGGCTGGAGATTACACGCGCGCGCGGGCGAGGGTAGGGGCAAAACAAATCCGGCCCGGGGATGTTCCGGGCCGGCAAGTTGGCTGGTTTGCAGGGTTGTTTTGGTTTTATCAGAAGAAGAACCAGGTGCCGAAGGTGGCGCGAACGCCGTCTTCGGTCGTGCCGTCGTCGAAATCCTTCTCGGCCCAGACGACTTCCCAGCCCATGCGCATCTGCTTGACAGGTTGCCACATGACGTTGGCGTGAACCACGTAGGCCTTGTCGAGCTGGCCGGCGCGCGGGTTGCCGTCGAGGTTTTCAGCATAGCTGAACATGGTGTTGAAGGTCGTCGTGTCGGACAGGCCGAATGACAGGCCAACCAGGAAGCCCAAGGTCTCGAGCGGATCACCAGCAGCGTTGACGCTTCTGCCGGCAACGCCGTTGTCGATGATATCGCCCATGAACTTGTCGTCCAGCAGGCCTTCGCCGTAGCCAACGCCAGCGGTCAGGGTTGCAACGTCAGCGAGGTTGAAGTTTACACCAGCCTGGATTGCCCAGGCCAGCTCGTCCTGGTGACCGCTGCCGCCGTTGTTGCTCCAGTCAGCGACTTCACCAGTGATGATGAACTGGTGACCACCGGCGATGTCGTACTGCAGGTAGGATGCAATGTTCGGCATGTTGGTGGTGGAGTCGATGTGCGGGTTCTCGATGGCCACAGCCCAGGACAGCGGACCGTCTGCGTATGTCAGGCGCACCTGAGAAGTACGCGAGAAGGTGAGCAGCGGACCGGCAGCGTCCACCGTGGACACACCGATTGGCAGCAGCCCTGCGGTGAAGTCGGTCTGACCCGCAAGGAACGTCCAGTTCGGGGTCATGTCCCATTCACCGAA
>CAYMJJ010000247.1:0-2992 GCA_964390445.1 uncultured Anderseniella sp. | reverse complement strand
GTATTGCCGAGAAGAAGCGCACCATCGTCGTACCGGCGACCGGTGAAAAGAATGCAAAGGCACCCGACGCCGAATAAAGCGTTTTGCGGGTAAAGCATGACACCAGGGCCGGGTCATTTGTCCCGGCCTTTTTTTACCTCCAGATCGGCGACGTGCTGTCCGCAAAGCTGGTCGGCCAAGGCGTAACCAGCCTGGCCCAGATCGCCAAGCGGAAGAAGGACGACATCGCCGACTAAGTTGTAAAGCTATCTCTCAGCGGCCGCATCGAGCGCAAAGAGTGGGTCCAGCAGGCCAGGGAACTGCTCGACGCCAACCGCCGAAAAGGCTGCCGAAGCCGGGGTAATCCTCCTACAGAAAAATAACCAGAAAGCCGGGTCATCGACCCGGCTTTTTCCGTTCTGCGTGCGCCGCACCCGATAACGTCAAACCAATCGTTTACCATGACGCCTGAAACCCGGGGCAGGTCTGAAACTGCTTTAACTCCACGCTAAGCCGCGCTTGCTATGGCTCGAGGTTCTATTTGCGGGAAATGGGGCCACGCCAATGTCAACTGAGCGTTCTGTAGTAGCTGTGCAGCAGGCACGGGGGTTTGCGCACTCGCGCACGCTGATCCTTTACGCCTTCGCATCAACCTTGTTCGTCTCGGCAATGCTGCTGTTTTCCGTGCAGCCAATGTTTGCCAAGATGGTGGTGCCCCGGCTGGGCGGCGCGCCGTCGGTATGGGCAGTCGCCATGTGCTTCTTCCAGGCCATGCTGCTGCTTGGTTATTGCTATGCCCATCTTCTGACCCGTTTCCTGGCCCCGCGCTGGGCAACGCTGGTTCACATGGGCGTTTGTGCAGCAGCTTTCCTGTTCCTGCCCGTTGCGCTGCCGCAAGGCTGGAAACAGCCTCCGGCAGACTTCACGCAGATCTGGCTGCTTGGCCTGTTCGCCGTGTCTGTCGGCTGGCCATTTTTCGCGGTTTCCGCCAATGCACCACTGTTGCAGGCCTGGTTTGGCCGCACCGGTCATCCCCATGGCAACGACCCGTATTTCCTGTACGGCGCCAGCAATATCGGTTCCATGGTCGCCCTGCTGGGTTACCCGGTTATCATCGAACCGGCCATCGGCCTGTCTTCGCAAGGCACTGTCTGGGCGATCGGGTTCGGCTTGCTCGTAACCCTGATCGGCTTCTGCGCCTGGCTGTTGATCGTCAACGCTCGTGCCAGCCACATTGACCACTCCGAGGCCACCTTGAAGCCGGCAATGCCGGCTCAGGCTGCCACCGACTGGCGCGAACGCCTCATCTGGATCGCGCTTGCCTTCGTTCCTTCCGGCCTCCTTGTGGCCTTCACCACCCACATCACAACCGACGTCGCCTCGGCCCCGTTCCTCTGGATCGGCCCGCTCGCGCTGTACCTGCTGACCTACATCCTGGTGTTCCGCGACCCGCCAAAACCGTCGATGGCGATTCTGCTCAAGTTGCAGCCGGTGTTCATTGCCGGCGCGCTAATCAGCGCTGCGAGCAATGGTCCCGTGTTCTGGTCGCTGGGTGCGGTCTGCGGCATCGGCGCGTTCTTTACCATCGCCATGATCTGCCACCGCACTATGTACGAGCGCAGGCCATCGGTGGGGCGGTTGACCGAGTTCTACCTTTGGATGTCGTTCGGCGGCGTTCTGGGCGGCGTCTTCACCGCCCTGATTGCGCCTGTCATTTTCCCGCTCGTGATTGAGTATCCGCTGCTGCTGATCTGCGGCCTGCTGTGCCGCCGGGATGTGATAGAGAGCAAGCTGCTCCAGTCCGTGCGAGTCAACGCCGCACTTGTCATCGCAACGGTTGGCATCGCCTTTGCCGGTGCGATGGCGCTGGGAAGTGTCCTGAATGGCACCGACGGAGACCCGCTGTTTGCAGGCATTGCTGCGATCGTGGCCGGTTTCGCCGCCGCAGCGCTCAAGTCTGGAGAACGGCTCTTCGCACTCGTCTGCGTACTGCTCATGGTCGTCTTGCTGCAACCGCGCGAATTCACGTCCGGCCATGTTGAGCGCAGCTTCTTCGGCGTCCATCGCGTACTGGACAGCGAGGACGGCAGTTTCCGCTTGCTGCAGCACGGGACCACCATTCACGGCGGCCAACGTCTCGTCGCGCCTGACGGCATGAGCCTTGCAGGCGTCCGCCCGGTGCCAGCCACATACTACTACCCGCAAGGTCCCATGGCCACCATGGCCAACCTTGCACGCACGGCCCTTCCCGCTGGCAAGCAGCTGCAAGGCGCGGTTGTCGGCCTGGGCTCTGGCGCATTCGCCTGCAACGCCAGGGACGGCGAGACCTGGCGCTACTACGAGATAGACCCGGTCGTGGTGAAGATCGCCAGGGATCCGGCTTACTTTACCTACCTGTCATCCTGTGCTCCTGATGCGCCCGTCGTCATCGGCGACGCACGCCTGACCGTAGCCAAGGAAGCACCGGGATCGTTCGACTATCTGCTCATCGACGCATTCTCGTCTGACACCGTGCCCGTGCACCTGCTGACGCAGGAAGCCATCGAGATGTTCCTGTCACGGGTCAGCGACAACGGCCTGCTGGTGATGCATATCTCCAACAGATTCCTTGACCTTGGACCGGTTCTGGAAGCCGCAGTCGCAGGCCAGAACGGCGTCCATGGTCTCATCATCACCGACCTCGTGAACCAGGCCGGCTTTGATTACAACACCTCGCGCGTGGTGGCCATCAGCCGGTCGCAGAGTACGCTGGCGCAGGTATCCGGCTTCTCCAGCGTCCAGAAGATGGGCGAGGCGAAGGTCGCTCCATGGACCGACGACTACTCCAACATCGTCAGCGCCCTGGTACGCCACCTTTTCTCCGGCGAGTGATGAAAAGCATCCCGGATATCGGGCGATCCTCCAAAATCGCCCGATTCCTGCCCCGCTACTGCCTTGGTCGGATGGTGCACTCACACCTGTGAGAAGGGCTGGTGGGCCATCCAGATGGAGGGTTTTCCATGGCCGCCGATTA
>CAYMJJ010000246.1:0-2999 GCA_964390445.1 uncultured Anderseniella sp. | reverse complement strand
TGTCCAATCGTGGCATCACGATCCCCAAGTTCCTGTGGGGTGATACTGCCTGGATTATTGGTGTGGCATTCCTTGCCGCCATTGCCGGCATCTGGTTGCTGCGCCGCTGGGCGCACGCGCGACAGGAAGCCACGGGCGAGCAGTTCCCCGTATTTCTCTCGTCGCTCGGCCTGTTGTTCGGGCTTCCCCTGCTGGCATATTTCAGTGCAGGCCAGCCGCTTGCGCTGGAGTATCCTGAACAGGGCAACTTCAATCTGCGCGGCGGGGTTGGGCTGGTGCCGGAATTCGCTGCGCTGTTTCTTGGCCTGTCTCTCTACACCGCCGCGTTCATCGGCGAGATCGTCCGCGCCGGCATCCTTGCCGTGAACAGGGGCCAGACCGAGGCCAGCCATGCGCTTGGCTTGCGGTCCGGGCCGACGCTGCGCCTGATCATCTTCCCGCAGGCCATGCGGGTCATCATTCCGCCGCTGGCCAGCCAGTATCTCAACCTGACCAAGAACTCATCGCTGGCCGTGGCCATCGGCTATCCTGAACTGGTTGCAGCCGGCGGTACGGTGATGAACCAGTCCGGCCAGGCCATGGAGGTGATCTCCATCTGGATGGCGGTCTACCTGACCTTCTCCCTGGTCACTTCGTTGTTCATGAACTGGTTCAACGCCAGGATGCGGTTGGTGGAGAGATAACAACATGTCTGAGCTGCATTCTGAAACAAGCCTGGCCTATGTTCGTACCGAGGTGGTACCGGCATCTCCGCCGCCTGTCAGCGCATCCGGCCTGCCGGGTTGGCTGAAGGAAAACCTGTTCCCGTCCCCGGTGCAGGCCGTGCTGACCGTACTGATGGGCGCGCTTGCGGGATATCTGATTTGGCTGGCGTTCGACTGGGCTGTGCTGCAGGCCGTTTTCGTTGGTGAGAACGGGGAGGCCTGCCGCGGCCCGGGCAATCAGGAAGGTGCTTGCTGGGCGATGGCCCAGGCGCGCTTCGGCCAGTGGATCTATGGCTTCTACCCGTTCGCCGAGCGCTGGCGGGTCAATATCGTATTCATCGTGGGCGCGCTTGCCCTGGTGCCGATGCTGATCCCGTCCTTGCCCTACAAGCGGGCGAACGCCATTTTTCTTCTCGCCGTCTACCCCATCATGACGCTGATCCTGCTGACCGGTGGCAATTTCGACATCACCGGCTCCACCTGGACCACCACCTTCATCGTCGTGGCTGCCGTCGTGCTGCCGATCCTGTTCCTGGGGTTCGTGGCAAAGATCATCGAACAGAAACTGGCGGTTTACGCCTCGCTGGCGATTGCAGGCGTTGCTGCGTTGCTGCTTGCGCTTTTGTCCGCCGACTTCGGGCTGGAGTACGTCGAGACATCGAGATGGGGCGGCCTGCTGGTGACGCTGGTCGTTGCCGTGACGGGCATCGTGGCCTCACTGCCACTGGGCATTCTGCTGGCCCTCGGACGGCGTTCGCAGATGCCGGTGGTCAAACTGTTCTCCGTCGCCTTCATCGAATTGTGGCGCGGCGTGCCGCTGATCACCGTGCTGTTCATGGCGTCCAACGTGTTGCCGCTGTTCATGCCGCCTGATGTATCGTTCGACAAGCTGCTGCGGGCACTCGTGGGCGTGGCGCTGTTCTCATCTGCCTACATGGCAGAGGTTGTGCGTGGCGGCCTGCAGGCGATCCCGAAAGGCCAGACCGAGGCCGCCCAGGCGCTGGGCCTGACCTACTGGCAGAACATGGGGCTCGTAACCCTTCCGCAGGCACTCAAGCTGGTCATTCCCGGTATCGTGAACACCTTCATTGGCCTGTTCAAGGATACCTCGCTTGTCTCCATTATCGGGTTGTACGATCTTCTGGGCATCATCCAGACGGCCAACACCGATCAGAACTGGGCTGCGCCACAGATACAGGCCACCGGACTGTTTTCCGCAGCGGTAATCTTCTGGATCTTCTGTTTCGCCATGTCGCGCTACTCCCTGTTCATGGAACGCAAGCTCGACACCGGTCACAAACGCTAACCCCTTCACGAACGACAGGACCCGATCATGGCCAAGGCAACCACCAGCAAAGCACCGGCGAAGAAAGCGGCTGCGAAGAAGCCTGCCGCAAGCAAGACTGCAGTCCCTGTCGCAAAGTCGCAGGCGTCGGCAGCGTCCAGGGCGCTGAGCGAGAAGCAGGCGGCAGCGTCAAGCGCCATGCGTATTACCGATGACGTGGCGATCCAGATCTCCAAGATGAACAAGTGGTTCGGAGACTTCCACGTGCTGCGCGACATCGACCTCACGGTCTATCGCGGCGAGCGCATCGTCATTTGTGGACCCTCGGGCTCAGGCAAGTCGACGCTGATCCGCTGCATCAACCGGCTGGAGGAGCACCAGAAGGGCAAGGTCGTCGTGGATGGCATAGAGCTGACCGATGACCTGAAGAAGATCGACGAGATCCGGCGTGAAGTCGGCATGGTGTTCCAGCACTTCAACCTGTTCCCGCACCTGACCATCATGGAGAACTGTACGCTGGCCCCGATCTGGGTGCGCAAGATGCCCAAGAAGGACGCCGAGGACGTGGCGATGCAGTTCCTCACCAAGGTCAAGATTCCCGAGCAGGCCCACAAGTACCCCGGCCAGTTGTCGGGCGGCCAGCAGCAGCGCGTGGCCATTGCCCGGTCGCTGTGCATGAACCCGCGCATCATGCTGTTTGATGAGCCGACCTCGGCGCTCGACCCGGAAATGATCAAGGAAGTGCTCGAGGTGATGGTCGACCTCGCCGAGAGCGGCATGACCATGCTGTGCGTGACCCACGAGATGGGCTTTGCCCGGCAGGTCGCCAACCGCGTCATCTTCATGGACCAGGGCCAGATCGTCGAGCAGAACGAGCCGGAGGAGTTCTTCTCCAACCCCAAGTCCGAGCGCACCAAGCTGTTCCTCAGCCAGATACTGCACTAGATCGCGCCAGCCGGCCGATGACGTTGGCGACGATGCGCGCTGCGGTGAACGTGGCTGTGCCCGTC
>CAYMJJ010000245.1:0-3001 GCA_964390445.1 uncultured Anderseniella sp. | reverse complement strand
ACCTTGTCGGCCATCAGCGTATTGCGGATGTAGGCGCCGGTGTTGATGTGATCGATGTCGAGCAGGCGGACTTCCTTGTAACCCTGCTCCTTGATGGCCTCGAGCAGCTTTTCGTCGATCTCTTCGCCTGCTTCGGCATAGATCTCGCCGGTCGCGGTGTTGACCAGTTCATCGGCGATATACATGCCATAGAGGTCTTCATCGGCCACAAGCAGATCCTTGAGGCCTTCCTCCGCCAGCTTGCGGGCCAAGCGCGGGGTGATCTTGGTGCCGGCCTCGATGGCGACCTTCTTGGTCTTGGCGTCGATCATGTCAACCGACGGCTTCACGCCGCGGTACCGCTCGGGGTCGAACGGCATCTTCCAGCCGTCCTTCACCGCCGACACAGCCACGGTCTTGTAGAACGTGTGCAGGATTTCCTCGTTGTCCATGCCCAGGGCATAGAGCAGCGTGGTAACCGGCAGCTTGCGGCGCCGGTCGATACGGACGTGGATGATATCCTTGGCGTCGAATTCGAAGTCGAGCCACGAACCACGATAGGGAATGATGCGAGCCGCGAACAGCAGCTTGCCGGACGAGTGGGTCTTGCCGCGGTCATGATCGAAGAACACGCCGGGTGAACGGTGCATCTGCGAAACGATCACGCGCTCGGTGCCGTTGACGACGAAGGTGCCGTTCTCGGTCATGAGAGGAATGTCGCCCATGTAGACGTCCTGTTCCTTGATGTCCTTGACCGACTTCGCGCCGGTGTCCTCGTCGACTTCAAACACGATAAGACGCAGGGTGACCTTGAGCGGAGCGGCAAACGTCATGCCGCGCTGCTGGCACTCTTCCACGTCGTACTTCGGGTCTTCGAACTCGTAGGTGACGTATTCGAGCATCGCCTGGCCCGAAAAATCGCTGATCGGGAACACAGACTTGAACACGGCCTGAAGCCCCTCGGCCAGCCGCCCGCCCTGGGGTTCGGTTACCTGCAGGAACTGATCATAAGAGTCTTTCTGCACCTCGATGAGGTTTGGCATTTCGGCGACTTCTTCGATGTTGCCGAAAAACTTGCGAATACGCTTGCGGCCAATAAAGGTCTGCGACATGTGTCTTCCTTCGCATTTTTGGCTCTCCCAGGTGGGGGTAACCGGAGAGCAATTCAATCAAGCCAGTGCGGCGGCTTGCCGGACAGCCCATATTGCCCGGCCCCGCTGGCCAGACCCGGACTGCACGGAAAACCGCCCGTACGCCTTCTCACAATGTCTGCCGCCGCATTTGGTGCCGGCAGGACCAGCCGGGAGGGTTCGCCTCCCGGCCGGCAATTTCGCTGGTCCGCGAGGACCTTACTTGAGCGACACCTTGGCGCCGGCAGCTTCGAGCTTCTTCTTGATCTCTTCTGCTTCTGCCTTGGGTGCAGCTTCCTTGACGTTCTTCGGTGCGCCTTCGACCAGGTCCTTGGCTTCCTTGAGGCCCAGGCCGGTGATGGCACGGACTTCCTTGATCACCTCGATCTTCTTGTCGCCGGCAGCTTCCAGCACGACGTCGAAGTCGGTCTTTTCTTCAACAGCAGCGGCAGGAGCAGCGCCACCGGCAGCAGCCACGGCAACCGGAGCGGCGGCGGAAACGCCCCACTTTTCTTCCAGCAGCTTGGACAGCTCGGCAGCTTCCATGACGGTGAGGGCGGACAGGTCGTCTACGATTTTAGCAAGATCAGCCATTGTTTCGTCTTTCGTTTGTACAGTTGAACCAGTTCAGTGAATGGACGCGGCCGATCAAGCCGCTTCTTCCTTGTCCTTGTCGGCGTAGGCCTGCATGACGCGCGCGAGCTGAGCCGCAGGCGCCTGGGTGACACCCGCAATGCGGGTGGCCGGCGTCTGGATCATGCCCACGAGCCTTGCGCGCAGCTCATCGAGCGACGGCAGATCAGCAAGTGCCTTGACACCATCAGCATTGAGCACCGTCGAGCCAAGCGCACCGCCAAGAATGACAAGCTTGTCATGGGTCTTGGCGAAGTCTGCGATGACCTTCGGGGCAGCAACCGGGTCGCCCGAGTAGGAAACCATGGTCGGACCTGTGAACAGGTCGGCAATGCCAGCAGCATCAGTGCCTTCAAGAGCAAGTTTAGCCAGGCGGTTCTTGGCAACTTTCGTTGACCCGCCGGCCTCTGCCATTTTGGACCGCAGGGTATTCATCTGCGGAACAGTCAGGCCGAGATTGTGGGTCACCACGACAACACCGGTCTCCTTGAAGACGGTGTTGAGCGTTGTGACGAGCTCTGATTTCTGTGCTCTATCCACTAGCTCTCTCCAGTTTGCCCGGTGAAAAACCACCGGACGGTTGCACCAAGCCGCGGAAGGCGAACCTGTGCTGCAACCCGACTGTTCAGGTCAGGTGCAACACCGCTTTCCGCAGCGCTCCACTTGCCTGTCCTCTTCACCTGGCCGCCCGCCCATCAAAGGCTGACGTGAAGGATCCGATCACTGAGGGTCCGGACTGACCTTGACCGGCGAACCGGCACTGGACCATTCCTGACACCTTGTCTCATGCGGGCCACCCCTTCAGGGCACTTAAGCGGACGATGCCTCGCCCACGCCTGCAATCTCGGACAGGTCTGGATCAGTTTCCTGACCCAACCCCTTGATCAAAATAGGAAATCCCGATCAAGGGTAACTGTTGTCCAGCCTTGCGGCTGTCAAAACTCAATCGGCCAGCAGGCTCGACACATCGATCTTCACGCCGGGACCCATGGTCGAGGACATCGACACCTTGCGGACGTAGGTGCCCTTGGCACCGGTCGGCTTGGCCTTCATGACCGCATCGACGAATGCCTTGGCATTGGCGATGATCTTGTCTTCGTCGAAGCTGACCTTGCCAACACCGGCATGGATGATGCCGGCCTTCTCGACGCGAAACTCGACCGAACCGCCCTTGGCGGACTTAACCGCACCGGCGACATCCGGTGTCACCGTGCCGACCTTGGGGTTCGGCATCAGGTTGCGCGGGCCCAGCACCTTGC
>CAYMJJ010000244.1:0-3045 GCA_964390445.1 uncultured Anderseniella sp. | reverse complement strand
CCCGCCGGGCCGGCCGCAACCGCCTGCCGCCGGGCACATAAGCGATGTAACCATCTTTCAGCAGGCGCGTACACAACCGGTGAACAGTCTGCTTGGGCAGGCCCAACGCCTTGTTTATTTCAGTTGGCGTCAACGCGGTGTCGGAACCGGCGATCACCTCCAGAATGCGCAAGGTCCGCAAACTTGTCGGAATCTTGCCCTCGTCCATATCGTCATCGTCGTTCATGCGGTTCGTCCATGGTGCCAGCCGCGCACAACCTGACGGCCAGACACTTTCCTGCTTGCATCGCGATCATAGACAAAGCTACGCTATTTATCGAGATAAAAAGTCTCATTTTATAGCCAGGCAGGATTGATGGAATTTGACTTCGTCATCGTCGGGGCAGGCTCAGCAGGGTGCGCACTTGCCAACCGGTTGTCGGCCAATCCGCGTCACACGGTGGCGCTGGTCGAGGCTGGCGGACGCGATACATCGCCATGGATTCACATCCCCGTCGGCTACTTCAAGACCATCAGGAACCCCAGCCTCAACTGGATGTACCGCACCCAGCCCGATCCGGGGCTGAACGGCCGGGCGATCAACTGGCCGCGCGGCAAGACACTGGGCGGCTCGAGTTCCATCAACGGTCTATTGTACGTGCGCGGCCAACGGCAGGACTACGACCACTGGCGCCAGCTTGGCAACCCGGGCTGGGCGTGGGATGACGTGCTGCCCTACTTCAAGCGCGCCGAAGCCTGGCAGGACGGTGGAAATGAGTTGCGCGGCGGTGACGGGCCATTAAGCGTCAGCCGGTCGAACCGGTCCTGGAGCATCGTGGATGCCTGGATCGAGGCGGCACAAGCGGCTGGCTTTCCCTACAATGACGACTATAACGCAGACGACCAATATGGCGTCGGGTACTTCCAACTGACCGCGCGCAACGGCTTGCGATGTTCGACGGCCAAGGCCTACCTGAAGCCGGTCCGCAACCGCGCCAACCTTACCGTCATCACCAATACGCTGACCTGCCGGGTGCTGTTCGACGGTACACGCGCCATCGGCATCGAAGGCTTGCGCGAGGGGCAGCCGATCACGGTGAAGGCCCGCAACGAGGTGATACTGTCTGCCGGAGCGATCGGATCACCGCAAATCCTGATGCTGTCCGGAATCGGCCCGGCCGACCAGCTTGGCGAACATGGCATCGGCGTGGTCAGGGCCTGCGAAGGCGTCGGGCGCAACCTGCAGGATCACCTGCAGGCCCGGCCCGTCTACAAGTGCTCGGTGCCCACCATCAACACCCGCACCCGCGGGATCATGAACCAGGCGCGCATCGCCTTGCAGTATGCCGCAACCCGCGCCGGCCCGATGACCATGGCGGCAAGCCTTGGCACCGGCTATCTCAAGACCCGGCCCGAGCTTGAAACGCCAGACATCCAGTTTCACATCCAGCCGTTCAGCGCCGACAATCCGACCACCGGCACGCACGAGTTCGATGCCTTCACCGCATCCGTTTTGCAACTCAGGCCGGAAAGTGCAGGCGAGCTGAAGCTGACGTCCGCCGACGTGCGCGATCACCCCGCGATCCACCCCAACTACCTGTCGACGCGCCTGGACCAGGAAACGCTGGTGGACGGCATTCGCGTGGCCCGGCAGATCTGCCGTCATGCCCCGGTCAAGGCGATGATCACCGAGGAACATGCGCCCGGTTGCACCATAGCGGATGACGACTATGACGGGTTGCTGAAATGGGCCCGTGATACCGCGACCACGATCTATCACCCGACCGGCACCTGCAAGATGGGGCATGACAGGATGGCCGTGGTCGATCATCGTCTCAAGGTTCGTGGCGTCAGTCACCTCAGGGTCGCAGATGCCTCGATCATGCCGCAGATCGTTTCCGGCAACACCAATGCACCCGCCATCATGATTGGCGAAAAGGCATCCGACATGATCATGGAGGACGCCGGTACCTGACAGGTTTCAAAGCCAGCCGCTGGACAGCCTTCGACAGCCG
The DNA here is from genome assembly GCA_964390445.1 of uncultured Anderseniella sp. Taxonomy (GTDB): domain Bacteria; phylum Pseudomonadota; class Alphaproteobacteria; order Rhizobiales; family Aestuariivirgaceae; genus Anderseniella. Next base: position 1,051 of record CAYMJJ010000244.1, on the reverse strand, counting down.
GCAACAAGAAAACGTCAACACAACGAGGGCAACCGAGAATAGGGAGGAAACAAATGTCCATTCTCAAGAAGATGACAAAGTCGATTGCAGCGGCGACGCTGTTCGCCGCCTGCGTGGTGGCACCACAACTGGCTTCAGCCGAAATCAAGATCCGCGTCCAGTCGGTGATCCCGACATCGGCCGACGAAATCGTCATGCTGAAGGACTTTGCAGAAGATGTGAAAGCCCTGACGCAAGGCGAAGTGGTGATCGAGGTACTGCCGGCCGGTGCCGTTGTCGGCGTGCAGGAAACCCTTGATGCGGTCGACGCCGGCCTGATCGAGGGCGGCTTCGCGTGGACCCACTACTGGTCGGGCAAGCACCCTGCTGCCATGCTGTTCGGGTCACCCGTTGCAGGCGCCGGCGTCGGCATCGACAACCTGGCGTTCATGAGCTGGTTCCTCTATGCCGGCGGCAAGGAACTTTACGACGAGCTCTGGAAGGAGATGGGCGTCAACGTGAAGGGCTTCATGCTGCAGCCGGTCGGGCCGGAAGCTCTCGGCTGGTTCAGGGAGCCGATCAACTCGATGGCCGACTTCCGCAAGTACAAGTTCCGCACCCCGCCCGGCATTCCCGGCCAGACCTACAAGGACATCGGCGTGGCATCCGTGGCGATGGGCGGTGGCGACATCCTGCCTGCACTGGAGAAAGGCACCATCGACGCAGCCGAATGGTGCTGCCCGAAGCCTGACTCGGTATTCGGCTTCCAGAAGGTGCTCAAGCACTACTACCTGCAGGGCCTGCACCAGGTTGTCGTCAACGCTGACCTGTACATCAACGGCGACGTCTACAACAGCCTGACCGACACCCAGAAGAAGGCGCTCGAAGTGGCGGCCAACGCATCGCTGATGAAGTCGATGGGCTACCGCATCTATGAAAACGGCAAGGCGCTCGACAAGCTGGTCAACGAGGACGGCGTGATCCTTCACGACACCCCGGCTGACTACTTCACCGAGTACATGGACGCAGCCCGTGCTGCCCTTGAGAAGAACGCCGCCGAGAACGAGTTCTT
>CAYMJJ010000243.1:0-3050 GCA_964390445.1 uncultured Anderseniella sp. | reverse complement strand
TTGGCTGCCAGAATGCGGGTGGCCATATCCGCAAGCATGAACTCGACGCCCTGGAAATCCGCCAGCGGCTGTCCGAACTGCTTGCGGCTCATGACGAAGTGGGTGGCTTCTTCTGCGGCGCGTACGCCCATGCCGCAGCAGCGCGCGGCGATGGCGAGGCGGGCTTCCACGAACCATTCCTTGGTGATGTCCAGCCCGTCGCCCACCTTGCCGACCAGCCGGTCGTTGCCCACGCGCACATTGGACAGCGTCACTTCGGGGTGCTCGTCCACGCCGCCCATCATGAAACGCGGCGAGTGGCCGACGGTGAGGCCCGGCGTATCGCGGTCCACCAGGAACACCGCCGGCTTGTTTGCGTCACCGTCGACGTGGGCATGCACCATCACCACGGTGCAGTAGTTGATGCCGGAGACGAACCACTTCTCGCCGTTCAGCACCCAGTTATCCCCGTCCTTGACTGCAGTAGTGGCAACGGCGGAGGTGTCCGACCCGGCATTGGCCTCGGTGATCGAGTAGGCGATGTGGAGGTCCAGCGCGCAGGCGGGCTTGAGGAAGCGCGCGATCTGGTCAGCCGTCGCGTCGCGCAGGGGCAGGGGCGGCTGGTTGACGTAGGCCCACAGTTCGCCGGTCGCCTTGCCGCACTCCTCGTTGACCAGGCACTGCTGCACCATGCTCATGCCCTGGCCGCCAACGGCCGGCGTATGATTGATGGCGTTGAGGCCATTGTCGCGCACAGCCTTCTCGATTGCGCTGACGACTTCGGCCCGCAAGGTGCCGGTCTCGTCCATCTCCATCTCGTGCGGGAACAAATGCGCCTGAGTAAACGCGCGGGCGCGGTCGCGGATTTCGCGGTCTTCGGGGCTGAGGCTCATGTCCATCAGCGTCACCCTCCCAGCGGACGCAGCATTTCGCGCGAGATGATGTGGCGCTGGATTTCGCTGGTGCCTTCCCAGATGCGCTCGATGCGGGCGTCGCGCCAGATGCGCTCCAGCGGCAGTTCGTCCATCACGCCCATGCCACCGTGGATCTGGATTGCCTCGTCGGCCACCATCGCCAGCACTTCCGATGCCTTCAGTTTCGCCATCGCCATGTCGGCCTCGGTGACCGTTCCGGCCTCGTATTTCCATGCCGCTTCCATGGTCAGAAGATTGGCGGCCTTGAGCTCCATCGCCATGTCAGCCAGTTTGAACGACACGCCCTGGAATTTGCAGATCTGCTGGCCGAACTGCTGCCGGTCCACTGACCACTGCAGGGCGTGTTCCAGTGCGCGTTCAGCCCGGCCAAGGCAGGTGGAGGCCACCTGCAGCCGTGTAGCACCCAGCCAGTCGTTGGCCACTTCGAATCCCTTGTGGACGTCACCGAGCCGTTGCTCGTCGCCGATGCGGCAGTTGTCAAATTCGAGGATCGAATTGGTATAGCCGCGGTGTGAGACGTTGCGATAGCCATCGCGAACGGTAAAACCCGGCGTGCCCATGTCGATGATGAACGAGGTGATCAGCTTCTTCGGCCCGCGCGGCGTGCCTTCCTCGCCGCTGGCAAAGTAGGCGATGACGAAGTCGGCCTCGTCGGCGTGGCTGATGAAGTGCTTGGTGCCGTTAAGCACCCAGCCGTCGCCATCGCGCACGGCAGTTGCCTTCATGCCGCGCAGGTCCGAACCGGCACCGGGTTCGGTCATCGCCATGCAGTCGATCTTTTCGCCGCGCACACAGGGCAGGGTATAGCGTTCGCGCTGTTCATCGTTGCAGGCCATCAGGATGTTCGACGGCCGTGCCACGCAGTTCCAATGCAGCGCATAGTTGGTGCGGCCCAGTTCTTTTTCGTAGAGCACCCAGGTCAGCGTATCGAGCCCCGCACCGCCGACTTCTTCCGGCATGTTGGCGGCATAAAGGCCTGCCTCGATGGCCTTGGCCTTGAGCTGCTCATAGAGGTCGCGGCGCAGCACGCCGGTGCGTTCTACCTCGGCCTCGTGCGGATAGAGTTCGGCCTCGACGAATGCGCGCGTGGTGTCGACGATCATGCGCTGTTCTTCGGTGAGATTGAAATCCATGTGCGCGTTACTCCGAGTGAAAGGTTTCGGTGTTGCCGTCCACCGCGATGGCCTGGCCGGAGATGAACCGTGCTGCGTCCGACGCCAGGAACAGGCACAGGTCGGCAACCTCGTCAGCCTTAGCAAAGCGGCGCATCGAGGTGCCGGCGGTGTATTCCTCACGTACGTTGTCTTCGGTGCGGTTGGACGAGGCGGCGATGTTGCGGATGACGCGGTCCATCCGTTCGCCTTCCACGGCAGCGGGGCAGATGGCGTTGCAGCGGATGTTCCACGGACCCACTTCGCTGGCGACCGACTTGGTAAAGCCGATGACGGCCCATTTGGCGGCGGCATAGGGTGTGCGGAACGGATAGCCGTACAGGCCGGCGTTGGATGACATGTTGATAATGGAGCCGGACTTCTGCTGCTTCATGACCGGCACGACCCGGCGGCAGGTCAGCATCTGAGCATCGAGGTTGACCGCCAGGCACTGCCGCCATGCCGCAAGCCCGAGGTCTTCGACCCTGGCCGCTTCCCCGGCAATGCCGGCGTTGTTGACCAGTACGTCGCAGCCGCCCATTTCCTCAAGGCAGTCTTCCAGCCATCCGTCGAGTGCTGCCTCGCTGGTCACATCGATGCCGTCACCGACAATGGCCGGGTAGTCGTGCGACAGGGCCTCGAGAGCCGCGCCGTCGATGTCGCACACGTGCACTTCGGCCCCCTGGTCGGCGAAGCGGGTGGCGATGGTTCGGCCGATGCCGGCTGCCCCGGCCGTAATGATCACGCGCTGGGTCATGAGCGTTGCCTCATACCTTGCCGTTCAGCACTTCGCCCACACCGATATTGTGCTTCTTCAGCACGTGCATGATGTCGACCAGCACGTCGTTGCGCTTGACCTCCCATTCGGCGATGGTCTTGCCCTCGGCCTGGCGTTCGCAACCGCCGACCAGCTTCTCGGTCAGCTCGTCTGACCATTTCGGGAACTTCAGGTCAGTCCAGGGCAATTCCAGCGCAGGGTCGAACT
>CAYMJJ010000242.1:0-3075 GCA_964390445.1 uncultured Anderseniella sp. | reverse complement strand
CACGATCCGGTTGACCAGCCCGGCAACGGTGGCCTCGTGGGCGTTCATCATGGCACCGGTGGTGAGCAGTTCCATGGCCTTCTTGCGGCCGATATTGCGCGACAGCGCCACCATGGGCGTTGAGCAGAACAGCCCGGAATTGATGCCGTTGACGCCGAACTGCGCGCCCGTGGCGGCAACACCCATGTCACAGGCAGCCACCAGCTGGCATCCGGCCGCGGTGGCAATGCCATTGACTTCGGCAATGATGACCCGCGGATGATTGACGATCATCTGCATCATCTCGCTGCACCGGGCAAACAGCGCCTCATAGAAGGCGCGCCCGCCGTCTGCGTCTTCACGATGGGCTGTCATCTCCTTCAGGTCGTGACCGGCACAAAAGCCGGGAGCACCACCGGCGATCACGATCACCCTCACCTCGGGCTCTTCCGCCGCCAGTTCCAGGTCAGCGATCAGCGCATTGATCATGTCCATCGACAGGGGATTGCGCTTCGCACCCCGGTTCAGCGTGATCCGCAAGATGCCGCCATCGTGCAGTTCGCTGATGATGAGGGGCGGGTTGGTGTCCGTCCCGGCTTTGGCCGCAGGTGCGCTCATGGCTTCTTCTCCTCGCTATCAGGTTCAGCCGGCGCCGGTTCGACTGCTTCAGGCACTGTGCCGTCAGGCGCTGGCTCTTCGTCCTGGCCGGGATCTTCTTCAGCCAGCAACTTGAGTTTTGCCGCCCACGCAGGATCTTCGTTGAGGGACTTTATGATTGCCTTGTTGGCATCACTCGGCAACATCGATTCCAGGCCGGAAATCAGCGATTGCCTGAGATCCTCGGCAATATCCTTGTCGGCACGGATATTCTCGATTTCAGTGCGGATCTCCTGCTCTTGCGTCGTGCTGATGGCGGCATAGGCAAAACTCACCGACATGATGGTATTGTTCCAGATCGTCACGGACTCGAAACCGTTGGCCTTCACGTCACTTTCCAGGGCCTTTCCTTCACTGGCTTCGGCGACGAACTGCTCCAGCGTCTCGTATTCGCCGATGTCGGTGTCCTGGTATTTGTCCTTGAGCAGGATGAACACTTCCAGCGAACGCTTGGCGCTGTCTTCGGTCAGTTCCACCTGGTCGACGGAGCCTGCCATATCCTGCACCGGTGACGGCTGTTCGTTGCCGGACTCCGGCTCCTCTACCGGCGGCAGAGGTTCTGGCTGGCCATTTTCTGGCATCGGCGCAAACGGCGCCAGCTTGCCCAGTGCGTTGCCGTTGCCGCCGTCATCGCCTGGTGCCGGCAAGTCCGGCAACCGGGTCTGGTCCTTGAAGGCAAACGCATGCGCATTCCCGGCACCAAGCAGCACCGAGACGACTACGAGTTCCGCAACGAATGGACCAAGCCTGCTCAACATGAACGGCATACTATTCCAGCCCGATAGCGTTAGAAAGGCTTATTGACGAGCAATCCGTGGACGTTAAGACGAACGCGGCAACACAGTCGTTTCGGAGGATTGCAATGAGCTTGAAGTGGACTGCGGCAGAGGTTTTTGCCTTCCTGAAACGGGAGTTTCCGCAGGCCCTGCGCCCCGGCATGACATATCAGGTGCTTGAACTTGCACCCGAGGAACTGTCGATCCGCCTTGAAGTCGGCGAACAGCACCTGCGTCCCGGCGGCACCATTTCAGGCCCTGCCATGATGGAACTGGTCGACTGTGCCGTTTACGTGCTGCTGCTGGCACATCACCGCGAGCAGGCGCGGCTTGCCGTTACCACCAACCTGTCGATCTCGTTCCTGCGCAAGCCGAAGCCCGGTGCGCTGGTGGCAAAGGTTTGCCTGATCAAGCACGGCCGCACGCTCAGTGTGGCCCGCACCGAGATCTTCTCGGAAACCGATGGACGTCTGGTCGCCAACTCCGAGGCCACCTATTTCATGGGCGGTGCGTAGGCTTGAGCACTCAGGCGTGTGGTAAAATATTACCACATATATCAAGATATTGTAAAATAACGTTTTTTCTGAAACTCGCCCTGTATTTTACGCTTGACCGCCGCACGGCACCGGCGTAGAACCCCGTCTCAATGAGGCACGGTCCGCGCATCACGGCGGGCCGGTTTCGTTTGTAGAGCAATTCATTCAGGACAACCGTCATGAAAACCTATTCCGCTCGGGCCTCCGAGATCGAGAAGAAGTGGGTGCTGATTGATGCCGAAGGTCTGGTCGTGGGGCGCCTTGCCGCCGTCATCGCCACTCGCCTGCGCGGCAAGCACATCCCTTCCTACACCCCACACATGGACATGGGCGACAACGTCATCGTCATCAACGCCGACAAGGTGCTGCTGACCGGCAACAAGCGCACCCAGAAGACCTATTACCGCCACACCGGCCACCCCGGCGGCATCAAGGAAGCCAAGGCGGACAAGATCCTCGACGGCCGCTTCCCCGAGCGCGTGCTCGAGGCCGCCGTCAAGCGCATGCTGCCCGGTGGCCCGCTGAGCCGCGCCCAGATGTCCAACCTGCGTATCTACGCCGGTACCGAGCATCCGCATGAAGCCCAGCAGCCGGCCGTGGTCGACGTCAAGGGCATGAACGCCAAGAACTCCCTGAGAGGCTGATGGACATGGCTGAACAAACAACTACCCTGGAAAACCTTGGCGCTGCCATGGGCACCGTGCCTGAAGCAGCAGCCCCGGCAGAACCCAAGATCGACAGCCTCGGCCGCTCCTACGCGACCGGCAAGCGCAAGGACGCGGTTGCCCGCGTCTGGATCAAGCGTGGCAATGGCAAGATCACGGTCAACGGCCGCGAGATCGAAACCTACTTCGCCCGCCCCACCCTGCGCATGATCATCCGGCAGCCGCTGGAAACCGCAGAGCGCAAGGACGAGTTTGACGTGGAATGCACCGTTGTCGGCGGCGGCCTGTCCGGCCAGGCCGGTGCCGTGCGCCACGGCATCTCCAAGGCGCTGACCTACTTCGAACCGAGCCTGCGCCCGGTGCTGAAGAAGGGCGGCTTCCTGACCCGCGACAGCCGCGTGGTCGAGCGCAAGAAGTATGGCCGGGCCAAGGCTCGCCGTTCGTTCCAGTTCTCGAAGCGCT
>CAYMJJ010000241.1:0-3089 GCA_964390445.1 uncultured Anderseniella sp. | reverse complement strand
CAGATCACTGGGATGTCATTGAGGGTCAGGGTTCGCTGTTTCATCCCGCCTATGCTGGCGTCACTGTTGGACTCATACATGGCTCGCAGCCTGATGCCATCGTCCATTGTCACGATCTTTCCCGGCTTGAGATCGACAGCTGCGCTGGCTTCCGGTTGCCGGATCTGGCCGAAGCGATCGCACGCAATCTTGAAGTGGCACGACTGACCAATTCTGCGGTGTTTTGCGCCGGCGTCTCGTTGAATACGTCGCGACTGTCCGAGCAGGATGCCAGGGCAACACTGGTGGAACTGCACAGGGCGCATGGTGTACCCGCCGTCGACCCCATGCGCTGGGGCGTGTCAGCCATTGTTGATCAGCTAGCGGTCTACTGACGAGAGCACCTCTTAGGTTGGGGCCAGCTAACCCCCAGAGCTAGCGGTTAGGAGGTCGGTTACGAAGGCCGCTATCGTCGAGACGGGGTGAGTCAATCTCAGCCAGCCAAGTGAACTAGCGGCAGATTACGCAGCCACTCGACCTTGTTCAGAAAACGAGTAGAGCACACCTGTGGCGGCTGTGGGTCATGCTGTTGAGGCGGTTTTGCCGCAATTGGCGCTCTACTTTGTGGTAATTGTAGAGAGGACACGCTCAAGGAGGTGTTGCAATGAAAAGCGGCTTGGCAACGATACTAGGTTCGGCATTGATGTCGGTCGCAATGCAGGGTGCCCCTGTAGCCGCCTCGCCACCCTCTGCGGTTGCGGTGACAGTGCCTTTATCGCGGCAAATCGACTATCGCTCGGCCATGACAGGCCGCGATTACAGGCTGCTTGTGGCGCTGCCGGAGACGCCACCACCAGCCAGAGGATATCCGGTTGTCTATGTGATCGATGGCGGTCTTTATTTTGCCACCGTGGTCGAAACGATGCGGTTACAGGCGCGTCATTTCATCAAGCCCGCCATTGTCGTTGCCATCGGCTATCAGGCAGAAGATACGACAAGCGCGCTTACCCGGCGCAACGTCGATCTTACGCTACCGCTGACAGCCACAGACCTAGAAGCGCCTTTGTTCAAAATGGGTGGCCTGACCAACCCGGCGGAAACCGGCGGGTTAGATGCGTATCTCGAAATGCTTGTGAAGGAGGTCCGCCCTATGGTCGGCACAATCGCGCCTATCGACCTTTCTCAGCAGATCCTATTTGGGCATTCACTCGGCGGCTTGGCCGTTTTGCGTCAGTTCCTCCGCAATCCGGGCAGTTATAGCGGCTATATCGCTTCCAGCCCATCGATCTGGTTCAAGGACCAGGCGGTACTCGCAGATGAGGCAGCTCTGCCGCCCAAGCTGACCGCACTGTCGGCGCCGCCCAGCCTGTTGCTGGCAGTCGGCGGCACCGAGGATGCCGCGCCTGATCTGCCTGGGGGATATCCGATGAGCCAGGCCGCAGCCGATGCAGAATCGCGCGAGATGGGTATGGTATCGAATATGTTGGCGTTGGGTGAACGGCTGACCAAGGTGCGTGGATTGTCGGTAAGGACAGTCGTGTTTGACGATGAGAACCACGCAAGCGTCGTCCCGGCGGCAATCAGCCGTGGCTTGCGAGTAACACTCAAACGTTGAATGGCAGGAAATGAGGCGCGCGGCGAACCACCAATGCCAAGCGTACACTGGTGTTGTCGCTGGCGGTCGCCAGCCGGGTGTTCAGGAGAGCGCGGCGACGCAATCCCTCAAACAAAGTGTATGCCAAGCTCGACAGCAACTGGCGGCTACAAAAGACATAGAGCGGCAGGAAGCAATAGTGATCGTAATAACCGTGGAATAAACGGCCCTCCTGATCACCGTGCAGCCGCGGGTCCGTGGCATCGAAGTCCAGGATCAGTCGAAGGGCTGGCCAGGATCTGGACCCGTGATGTGGCGGCTTGCAGCGCCAGGTCGTTGCGCAATTCCTGGTAGGCATTCAGATCCTCATAGCCCAGTGCCAGGGGCGTAAACCCGCTGCCGCAACAACTCCAAGAGGGACTGGTCGCACAGTGAATTTTAAGGCGTTTCCGCCGTTTTTCTACCCCTAACCATGAAACATTCGGGTTAGGTGAATCGGGCGTACATCAAAGTGGCACAGTTTTCCCCGGGTTCATAATGCTCTTCGGATCCAAGGCCTGCTTGATTGCCTGCATGACCCGTATCGCCTCGCCTGCTTCCTCGCGAAGACACTCCAGCTTGCCGTAGCCGATGCCATGCTCGCCGGTGCAGGTGCCGCCGCGAGTGATGGCGTCATGCGCAACGGAGGCCGCGAAGGTATCGGCAGCCACAATTTCCTCCGCATTTCCGGAATCATACAGCACAAGGCAGTGAAAGTTGCCGTCGCCAACATGGCCGACAATCGGGCATATCAGGCCAAGCCGCTTGGCTTCCTCCTGGGCATGACGAATGGCATCGGCCAGGGCGGACAGGGGAACGCAGGCATCGGTTGCGCGGCTTTCACAGCCGGGCGCAAGACTGCGCGCTGCATGATAGGCGTCGTGACGCGCCTTCCACAGGCGAGTTCGATCTTCTTGTTCCTGCGCCCAGTGAAAGTTGTCAGCGCCGTGGTCGGCAAAAATCGCGGCGACGCTCTCGATCTGATCTTCGACCGAAGCATCCGTGCCGTGGAATTCGACGAACAGTGTTGCCCTTGGCGCGATCTCAGTGAGCCCCGACCAGGCGATGCAGGCTGACATCTGCAGTTCGTCGAGCAGCTCGATACGTGCCATGGGTATGCCGAGCTGCATGACGGTGATGACCGCGTCCACGGCGTGTTCGACATCCGGGAACTGCGCGTAGCCGCTGGCAATCTTTTCCGGGATGCCGAATACGCGCAGCTGTAGTTCGGTGATGACGCCCAGTGTGCCCTCCGCACCGACGATCAACCGGGTCAGGTCGTAGCCGGCCGCGCTTTTCCTTGCGCGCATTCCCGTGTGGTAGACGCCGCCATCGGGTCCCACCACGGTCAGGCCCAGGGTGACGTCGCGCATGGTGCCGTAGCGCACCGCATTGGTGCCGGAAGCGCGGGTAGAGGCCATGCCTCCGAGCGTCGCGTTGTAGCCCGGGTCAAGCGGAAAGAACAGGCCACTGTCGC
>CAYMJJ010000240.1:0-3104 GCA_964390445.1 uncultured Anderseniella sp. | reverse complement strand
CCGCCGCCGCCCGAGGGTCCCTGCCCCCAAGGACCGTTGCCACCGCCGCCTTGTTTGTTCCATGGCATGTGTTCAGCATTTCCCTTTGTTACAACCAGCCCGCTTGGCCAGCCCTCATATCACCGTTGGTCATATAGGCAACCACAGGCAACAAGTCCATGCTGGGACCCTTAAATTCACGCAACCAACGCTTTGGCGTGCCACGCGACATGGTCGCCGATGAACGTGGAAATGAAGTAATAAGAGTGATCGTAGCCGGGTTGCATGCGCAGGATCAGCGGGTGATCAGCCTGTGCACACGCCGTCTCGATCAGTTCCGGCTTGAGTTGCTCCTTGAGGAAATTGTCGGCGCCACCCTGGTCGATCAGCAGCGGCAGCCTTTCCTGCGCCTGACCGATCAGCGCACAGGCATCGTGTCTTGCCCACGCATCCCTGTCATCGCCCAGGTAACCAGACAGCGCCTTGTGCCCCCACGGGCAATTCATCGGTGAAACGATTGGCGAAAAGGCCGAAACCGACTTGTAGACACCGGGGTTCCTCAGGGCAATCGTTAGTGCACCATGCCCGCCCATCGAGTGACCCGAAATCGACTGGCGATCCATGTCGACCGCAAAGTTTGCTGCCACCACGCCGGGCAGCTCGCGGGTGATGTAGTCGTACATGTGGTAGTGCTTGTCGAATGGCGCTTGCGTGGCGTTCACATAAAATCCCGCTCCAAGACCGAAGTCATAAGCACCATCCGGATCATCCGGCACGCCTTCGCCACGCGGGCTGGTGTCGGGCGCAACGATTGCCACGCCATGCTCTGCGGCATAACGCTGCGCTCCGGCCTTGGTAACGAAATTCTGGTCCGTGCAGGTGAGCCCCGACAGCCACCACATCACCGGCACCTTGCCCGCTGCAGCCTGCGGCGGCATGAAGATCGAAGCCGTCATCTCGCAACTGCACGCGTCGCTGTTGTGGCTGAACTGGATCTGGTCTCCGCCGAAGCAGCGGTTGGTAGCTTTGGTCTCGATCGCGGTCATCTGTTTCCTCCGTGGGGCAACGCGGCTAAGTCCCGCATAACGGGCATGATTTCCCACTTTAGGTCAATGCTTGCGCATGTCGCAGCATTGCTTTACCGCCCTGTCATCCACACCCCCCGAAAGACCCGCCCCTTGAGTGTTCAGCCAACCAGTGTAGCAGCCAATACCGCCACCGTGTCCTCAGGACTGGCGATCATGGCGCTGGCCATGCTGATCATTCCGTCCATGGATATCCTCGGCAAACTGCTGGCAAAGGACATCAACGGTATCCAGATTGCCCAGTGGCGGTTTGGCTTCCAGGCCCTGTATATCCTGCCGTTCATGTTGTGGCTGCACGGCCCGGCCCGGCTGCTGCCGAAGTTTTTCTGGCTCAACCTGCTGCGTGCAGTGCTGATGGCGGGTGCAGTGACCTGCTTCTTCACCGCCTTGCGCTGGATGCCGGTGCCTGATGCCATTGCGATCTTCTTCGTCGAACCGCTGATCCTGACCATCCTGTCTGCCGTGGTGCTCAAGGAACATGTCGGCTGGCGCCGCCGCATCGCGGTCGGAATCGGCTTCCTTGGAGCACTGATCGTGATCCAGCCCAGCTACGAGGTATTTGGCGCAGTGTCACTGCTGCCGGTTTGCACTGCATTCCTTTTTGCCAACTACCTGCTGCTGACCAAGAAGCTGTCCGCCCACGAAGACCCGTTGACGATGCAGCTTTTCTCGGGCGTTGCCGGGTTCGTGGTACTGACGGCGGTGTCGCTTGCGGGTTCTGCCGCCGGATTTTCAATTCTGGACCTTGTATGGCCAACGCAGCACCAGTGGCTGCTGCTGGCCGGCGTGGGCATCATCGCCACCATCTGCCACCTGATGATCGTGCACGCCTTCAAGCGCGCACCTGCATCAGTGCTCGCACCATTCAGCTATCTGGAGATCGTGTCTGCAACCTTGCTGAGCTACCTCGTGTTCCAGGATGTGCCGAATGCCTGGAAATGGCTCGGCATCTCCATCATCGTCGGTTCCGGGCTGTACGTGTGGTGGCGTGAACGGATGGTCGCGCGCTAACCCTTCGCCGCGCGCACCTCGCGCTCCAGCACATCCAGAAACCGCGACCGGTCCTGCTTGCTGAACGGTTTGCCGCCGCCGCCCTGGTTGAGGGGGTTTGCCGCCCTCAGGTCTGCCATCAGGTCGCGCATGCCCAGCACCTGGCCAATGTTGGCGCGGTCCAGCACTTCGCCGTTGTGTTTGACCACCCGCGCGCCTGCCTCGATGCACCGTGCCGCCAGCGGAATGTCGCCGGTCACGCAGATATCACCCGCGCCGGCCCGCTCGGCGATCCACCTGTCCGCCACGTCAGGCCCGCCGTCCACCACAACCGTCTGCACGAGCGGACTGGCGTCCGGCCGGATACCACCATTGCTGACGATGCAAACCTGCAACCCATGCCGTTCGGCCACCCGCACTGCCTCGGCACGAACCGGGCAGGCGTCAGCATCCACATATATGACGGTCACCTGATGCACCCCGCAACAATTTCACCGAATGTTACATCCAATTCACCAGCGCACAAATGCTCTGGCCACAGCCACTACTTTCGTTACAGTATGGCCCTGATCGGGTTTGGAGATAGCCGGATCAACAGTTCCACAGGGAGAAATTTCTCATGAGTTCAGACAACAAGCTGACCGAAGTGCTTCATTCCGCCAGGACCAGCCGCCGCGACTTTATTCGCTACGCGGTTGCTGCCGGCGTCACCTCGACGGTCGCAGGGTCCATGTTCGACAAGGCGCGTGCTGCGACACCCCAGACCGGAGGCTCGTACATCCAGGGCCTGACCGGCGGCGGCACCAAGGACGTGCTCGATCCGGCACAGACAAACGACAGTTACATGATCAACGTGGGCAACCAGTTGCGCAACAACCTGGCCGAGATCGGCCCGGACGGCCAGCTGCGCGCGGAACTGGCCGAAAGCTGGGAAAGCTCGGACGCCAAGACCTGGGTTTTCAAGCTGCGCAAGGGTGTCGAGTTCCACAACGGCAAGACCATGGACGCCAACGACGTCGTGGCCTCCTTCAACCATCACCGCGGCGAAGG
>CAYMJJ010000239.1:0-3141 GCA_964390445.1 uncultured Anderseniella sp. | reverse complement strand
TATGGCATTTCGGCTGTCAACATCATCATCACGGCAGGCCTTGTCGGCACGCAGATTGCGCCGTCTCTCAGCCTTGCCACCTTGCCGATCTCGACCTTCGTGATCGGCACCGCGCTGGCAACGGTGCCCGCATCGATGCTGATGCGCAGGATCGGGCGCCGCCCGGGCTTCCTGCTTGGGGCGATGTTCGGCCTCGTGGGCGCGCTGGTGTGCGTGTGGGCAGTGTTTGCCCAACACTTCTGGATTTTTGCCTTGGGCACTTTCTTGCAAGGCGGTTATCAGGCGTTTGCGGGGTATTACCGGTTTGCCGCCGCCGACACCGCGTCTGCCGCCTTCAGGCCAAAGGCCATCTCCTGGGTGATGATCGGAGGCATCGCGGCTGCGGTGTTGGGTCCGATGCTTGTCATCGTCAGCCGAGATTATTTTTCACCGGTCATGTTTGCCGGCAACTTTGCCGCCGTCGGCCTGCTGTCTGTGGTTGCCATGGGCGTGCTGTCGCTGTTGCGTATCCCGCACGTGTACGAGGACCTCTCGACAACCGATGCGCGACCGCTGGGCCAGATCCTGCGCCAGCCCAAACTGATTGTCGCGATCCTGTGCGGCATGATGGCGTACGGCATGATGAACCTGGTGATGACGGCTACTCCCATCGCCATGGTCGCGTGCGGCTTCACCGTTGATGACAGCGCCTGGGTGATCCAGTGGCACGCGCTGGCCATGTACGTGCCGAGCTTCTTTACCGGGTCGCTGATTGCGCGGTTCGGCGTCGAGAAGGTGCTGGCGGCGGGCATGGGCCTGCTGGCGCTGGCTGGCGTCACGGGACTTGCCGGCATCGACTACGCCAATTTCGCCATCGGGTTGATCTTGCTGGGCATCGGCTGGAACTTCGGTTTCATTGGCGGCACCACGCTGGTCACCGAATGCTACCGGCCCAGCGAAAAGAACAAGGTGCAGGCGGTGAACGACCTGTTCGTGTTTGCCACCGTGGCAACAGCTTCGCTCACCTCCGGCAAGCTGCTGGCGGTCGTCGGCTGGAACGCCGTCAACATGGCCGTTTTCCCCATGGTGGCCCTGTGCCTGGGCGCACTTGCGTGGCTGATCCTGTCCGAACGGTCGAGGACGGCCGCCTGACAGCTTTTTTCGCGAGTCTGCGATGCGGCAAACTTGTGTCTAACTTCGGGCCAAAGCTGTTGCCTTGTAGTGGCAGTTTCAATATGTTCCGCCGCGGTCGAACCGGGCGAAGGGCAATCGAGGGGATTCTCTTCAACAAAAGAGCAGGGGGGCTGGTCGCGCATCATCCGGGCGACCAGACAGTCATACCTGCCGGCCGGTTCGTAGCGAAAAAACACAGCAAGGATCCTAACCCATGAGTTCAACACTCTGGCTAATCATCGGCTGCGGTGTCCTGTCCATCGTCTATGCTGCCTGGGCTACCAAGTCCGTCATGGCGGCAGACGCTGGCAACGCCCGCATGCAGGAAATCGCCGGTGCCATCCGTGAAGGCGCCACTGCCTATCTCACACGTCAGTACACCACCATCGCCATCGTTGGTGCCGTGGTGTTCGTCGCAACCTGGCTGCTTCTGTCCGGCCCGGCTGCCATCGGCTTCCTGATCGGTGCCGTTCTTTCTGGCGCGGCTGGCTTCATCGGCATGCACGTGTCGGTCCGGGCCAACGTCCGTACCGCCCAGGCAGCGTCCAAGAGCCTGGCAGACGGCCTGGACATCGCGTTCAAGTCCGGTGCCATCACCGGCCTGCTGGTGGCGGGTCTGGCCCTGCTGGGCGTTGCTGGCTACTTCATGGTGATGACAGGCGCCATGGGGTATGGCGCGACTGACCGCACCGTCATCGACGCGCTCGTGGCGCTCGGGTTCGGTGCATCTCTGATCTCCATCTTTGCCCGTCTGGGCGGCGGCATCTTCACCAAGGGTGCAGACGTTGGCGGCGACCTGGTCGGCAAGGTGGAAGCAGGCATTCCCGAAGATGATCCGCGCAACCCGGCGACCATCGCAGACAACGTTGGCGACAACGTCGGCGACTGTGCCGGCATGGCCGCTGACCTGTTTGAAACCTATGCAGTTACGATCGTTGCAACGATGGTGCTGGCATCGATCTTCTTCACGGGCGAAGTAGCGATTACACTGATGCTGTTCCCGCTGTTGATCGGCGCAAGCTGTGTGGTGACCTCGATCATCGGCACCTTCTTCGTGAAGTTGGGCGCCAACAACTCGATCATGGGCGCCCTGTACAAGGGCTTCATTGCAACCGCGGTGCTGTCGGCGGTGGCTCTTGCCGTCATCGTATGGGGCTGGCTGGGGGCTGAGACCACGTTCACCACCACCGGTGGCGTGTCGTTCACCGGCCGCGACCTGTTCTACTGCGGTCTGATCGGCCTGGTGGTCACCGGCCTGATCATCTGGATCACCGAATACTACACCGGCACCGAATACCGCCCGGTGAAGTCGATTGCCCAGGCATCGGTCTCTGGTCACGGCACCAACGTGATCCAGGGTCTGGCCATTTCGCTCGAAGCAACTGCCATTCCGGCCCTGATCATCATCGGTGGCATCATTTCCACCTTTGCACTGGCAGGCCTGTTCGGCATTGCCATCGCAGTGACCGCGATGCTGGCCCTGGCTGGTGTGGTCGTGGCACTCGATGCGTTCGGCCCGGTAACGGACAACGCGGGCGGCATTGCCGAAATGGCTGACCTGCCGGCTGAAGTGCGTCAGACGACCGATGCCCTCGATGCCGTCGGCAACACCACCAAGGCTGTCACTAAGGGCTACGCGATCGGCTCTGCCGGTCTCGGCGCGCTGGTGCTGTTTGCGGCCTACACCGAAGACCTGAAGTACTTCGCCGCAAATGCAGCCCCCGGCAGCTTCTACGAAGGCGTCGTGGTCGACTTCTCGCTGTCCAACCCCTACGTCGTGGTTGGCCTGTTGTTCGGTGGCCTGCTGCCGTACCTGTTCGGTGGTATTGCAATGACGGCCGTTGGCCGCGCTGCCGGTGCCGTGGTGGAGGAAGTCCGCCGCCAGTTCAAGGAAAAGCCCGGCATCATGAAAGGTACCGACAAGCCTGACTACGGCCGCGCCGTGGACATGCTGACCCGTGCAGCCATCAAGGAAATGATTGTTCCTTC
>CAYMJJ010000238.1:0-3144 GCA_964390445.1 uncultured Anderseniella sp. | reverse complement strand
ATCTTGATGCCCTTCTGGGTCTTCAGCTTGGCCACCAGCGCATTGATCGAGTCGGCCGGGGTCACGGTGTCGTTGGCGCCGTTGACGAACAACCCCGAGGCCGGGCAGGGCGCCAGGAACGAGAAGTCGTAATGCTTGGCCAGCGGCGCGATGGACATGAAGCCGGCAATTTCGGGCCGGCGCATCAGCAACTGCATCCCGATCCACGCCCCGAATGATATGCCGGTGATCCAGCAGGTTGCCGCTTCCTTGTTGAAGCCCTGCATCCAGTCCAGCGCTGAAGCGGCGTCCGACAGCTCGCCCGCGCCATTGTCGAACAGGCCCTGGCTGCGGCCAACTCCACGGAAGTTGAACCTCAGCACTGAAAACCCTCGGTCGCGGTACATGTAGTAGAGGTCGTGCACGATCGGGTTGTTCATCGTACCGCCGAACTGCGGATGCGGATGCAGGATCAGCGCAATCGGCGAACCATGCTCCGGATTGTGGTGATAACGGCCCTCGATTCGGCCGGCTGGTCCGTTGAAAATGACCTCAGGCATAAAAATCCTTGTCCTGTCGTGTTGCCGGCCCGCCGCAGCCGCGCACTGCGTCTGTTTCGAGGTGGACGAAAGGCCACGGGCGGCTGCCCGCGCCAATTTGCCATCCAGTCTGCCGGATTGAATTGTTGACTCTGTACGTCGGGTTTTCTATATCCAGTTTAGAATTATTCAAGGAAATGCCTGGCGTTGCCAGTTTGCGACCGAGGCGAGGGTCTTACACAATTCGCGAGTCAAATTGCAAGCAAATCGGTTTCGCCAGGTCCGACCAGCCTGCCAACGAAAGTGTTTACAGCGATGAAGATGTCGACCAAGGGCAGATATGCAGTGATGGCGATGACCGACATCGGCGCGCAGGAAGAAGGCGCGCGGGTTTCGCTGGGCGATGTGGCACAGCGTCAGGACATCAGCCAGGAATATCTTGAGCAATTGTTTTCCAAGCTGCGGCGCGCCGGGCTGGTCAAGAGCCAGCGCGGTCCTGGTGGCGGATATACGCTGGCCCGTCCGGCTGACCAGATCTACATCGCCGACATCATCACCGCAGTGGATGAACCGATGCAGGTGACCCGCTGCCAGGGCGATGCCATCGACGGTTGCGTGCGCGGCGAAAAGTGCGTCACCCATGAGCTGTGGGCAGCCCTTGGCCGTCAGGTCTACGGCTTCCTGTCGGCGGTGACGCTGGGCGATGTGGTTGGCCGCCGCAACCTTGCGCTGGAAGCCTCCATCCGCCGCGCCAAGGCGCACCCGGTTACCACCATGACCCAGAGCACGAACTGACCCAGGACCCGATGCGCGCCTATCTCGACCATAACGCGACCAGCCCGGTCCGCCCGCAAGCCCGCGACGCCATGATTGCGGCGCTGGACGTATGCGGCAACGCCTCGTCTGTGCATGGCGAAGGCCGCAAGGCGCGCGCCCTGATTGAGGCCGCCCGCGATGATATCGCCCGCGCGCTCGGCACCATCCCCGCTACGGTGGTGTTTACCTCAGGCGGCACGGAAAGCTGCAACCAGGCCATCCGCGGGGTGGAAGTCGACCGCATCATCGTGTCCGCCATCGAGCATCCGTGCGTGCTAGAGGCAGCCACGGCCACGGGCAAGCCGGTTTCGATGATCCCGGTCGATGAACACGGCGTGGTCCGGCTCGATGCGCTTGATGATCTCTTGAGCAACGGCAAAGGCCGCGCGCTGGTATCGGTGATGCTGGCCAACAATGAAACCGGCACCATTCAGCCGGTTTCCGCCGCGGTGGCGCTTGCCCAAGGGCACGGCGCGCTGGTGCATTGCGACGCGGTGCAGGCGCTCGGCAAGTTGCCCGTCAACTGCTGCTTGCTGGGCGTGGACATGTTGAGCGTATCGGCCCACAAGCTGGGCGGTCCGCAAGGCGTGGGCGCGCTGGTGGTGCGCGATGGCTTGGCCGTTGCCCCGCTGGTTCGCGGTGGCGGCCAGGAACTGCGCCGCCGTGCCGGCACCGAGAACGTTGCAGCCATCGCGGGCTTTGCGGCGGCGGTGAATGCGGCAGCCGAAAACGAATCGGATAACAAGGCGTTGCGCGGCGTTATTGAAACGGCACTCGAAAATGGCCCTGGCACCGTGCGGATTTTCTCGACCGGCGTGGAACGCCTGCCCAACACCGTGTGTTTTGCCCTTGAAGGGCTGGCCGCCGATACGGCGCTGATCTCGTTCGACCTTGATGGCGTTGCCGTGTCGTCAGGCTCTGCGTGCTCGTCCGGCAAGGTGGCTGCAAGCCACGTGCTTCAGGCGATGGGCGTGCCTGCGCCACAGGCCGCTTCGGCGATCCGGATCAGCCTGGGCTGGAATTCGACCCGCGAGGACGTGGACAGGTTTGTGAACAGCTGGCAGCGCATTGCCGGGCGCCACATGGCGCAGGCTGCTGCGGCGTGATGTGAAGTTTTGAACGAAGGAGAAGGCTGGCATGCCCGATATTGAAACAATTGAAGCCGTCAAGCAGATCGACGTCGACAAGTACAAGTACGGCTTCGAGACCATCATCGAATCCGACACCGCGCCGAAAGGCCTGTCGGAAGAGGTGATCCGTTTCATCTCCGCCAAGAAGGACGAGCCGCAGTGGATGCTCGAGCAGCGTCTCGTAGCCTACCAGCGCTGGCTGAAGATGGTCGAGCCGACCTGGGCCAAGGTCCACTATCCTAAGATCGACTTCAACGACATCTACTACTACTCGGCACCCAAGGGTCAGACCGGGCCAAAGAGCCTGGACGAGGTCGACCCGGAACTGCTGGCAACCTATGCCAAGCTGGGCATTCCTCTGAAGGAGCAGGAAATCCTCGCCGGCGTGCGCAAGCAGGGCGAGCCGAGCGGGCTCGATGAAGAAGGCGGCATCAGCTACACCTCCGGCAATGTGGCGGTGGATGCGGTGTTCGACTCGGTATCGGTCGTTACCACCTTCAAGAAGGAGCTGGCCAAGGCCGGCGTCATCTTCTGTTCGATCTCCGAAGCCATCCGCGAGCACCCCGAACTGGTGCAGAAGTACCTGTTTTCGGTGGTGCCGCAGGCCGACAATTTCTACGCCGCGCTGAACTCCGCCGTGTTCACCGACGGCTCCTTCGTCTACATCCCCAAGGGCGTGC
>CAYMJJ010000237.1:0-3191 GCA_964390445.1 uncultured Anderseniella sp. | reverse complement strand
TGGTATTCTTGTCGATGAGAATGGACATGTCCCTCAGTTCCCCTTCACGGCCTTGACGATTTTCTGCGCAGCGTCATCCAGATCATCGGCGGCAATCACGTTGAGGCCGCTGTCGTTGATGATCTTCTTGCCCAGGTCCACGTTGGTGCCCTCCAGGCGCACCACCAGCGGCACCTTGAGGCCAACTTCCTTGACCGCAGTGACCACACCCTCGGCGATCACGTCACAACGCATGATGCCGCCGAAGATGTTGACCAGGATGCCCTTCACGTTGGGGTCTGAAGTGATGATCTTGAACGCCGCCGTGACCTTCTCGGTGGTGGCACCGCCGCCCACGTCGAGGAAGTTGGCAGGCTCCGAGCCATACAGCTTGATGATGTCCATGGTTGCCATTGCAAGGCCTGCACCGTTGACCATGCAGCCGATGTCGCCATCCAGCGCGATGTAGGCGAGGTCATACTTGGACGCCTCGATTTCCTTGTCGTCTTCCTCGGTCAGGTCACGCAAGTCCGCCAGTTCCGGGTGGCGGAACTCGGCGTTACTATCGAACGACACCTTGGCATCCAGCACCTGCAGGTGTCCGTTACCCAGCACCACCAGCGGGTTGATCTCGAGCAGGCTCATGTCCTTCTCGGTAAATGCCTTGTAGAGGATCGGGAACAGCTTCTTGGCATCGTCAGCCGCAGCGCCCTCAAGCTTCAGGCCACCGCTCAACTTGGCCACGTCGGCATCGGTGATGCCGGTGGCCGGGTCGATCGCCACGTTGATGATCTTTTCAGGCGTGTGCTCGGCCACGGCCTCGATGTCCATGCCACCTTCGGTCGACACCACGAAGGCCGGGCGGCCAACCGTGCGGTCCACCAGGATCGACAGGTACAGCTCGCGCTTGATGTCGGCGCCGTCTTCGATGTACAGGCGGTTGACCTGCTTGCCGGCAGGGCCGGTTTGCTTGGTTACCAGCGTGTTGCCCAGCATTTCCTTGGCGTTGCTGACCACGTCCTCGACGGACTTGACCACGCGCACGCCACCGGCTGCGTCTTCACCCAGTTCCTTGAACTTGCCCTTGCCGCGACCGCCGGCATGGATTTGCGATTTGACCACGTATACCGGTCCCGGCAGCGATTTCGCAGCCGCTTCGGCATCGCCGGCAGACATGATGGCTTGACCTTCAGCCACCGGCGCACCGAATTCTTTCAGCAGCGCCTTGGCCTGATACTCATGGATGTTCATTGCTTGATACTTCCCTTTTCCTCCCGAGCGGGACGGAGACTATAGCCACAAAAAGTCAGCCGGGTGAAGCCCGTGGTATACCACATACCAGAATAATTGGGCCGGGCGCATGGCCCGGCCTCATGTCGTCACGCCAGGTCAGGCGCGATCTTTTTGGCGGCGTCCATCAGCCCCTGGACGGCCTTGATGGACTTCTTGAGCTCGGCTTTTTCAGCCGAATCGAGCTTGATTTCGACAATCCGCTCGATGCCGCCTTCGCCGATCACCGCCGGCACGCCCACATAGAGGTCGGAAATGCCGTACTGGCCCGATATGTGCGCGGCACACGGCAGCACGCGCTTCTTGTCCTTCAGATAGCTTTCAGCCATCGCAATGGCCGAGGCTGCCGGGGCATAGTAGGCCGACCCGGTCTTGAGCAGGCCAACGATCTCGGCACCACCATCACGGGTGCGCTGCACGATCTTGTCGATCTGCTTCTGGGTGGACCACTTCATCTTGATCAGATCCGGCACCGGGATGCCCGCCACCGTGGAATAGCGCACCAGCGGGACCATGGTGTCGCCGTGACCGCCGAGCACGAACGCCGTGACATCTTCTACCGACACGTTGAACTCTTCGGCCAGGAAATGCCGGAAGCGTGCTGAGTCAAGCACACCAGCCATGCCGACAACCTTCTGCGGCGGCAGGCCTGAGTATTTCTGCAGCGCCCACACCATCACGTCGAGCGGGTTGGTGATGCAGATCACGAAGGCATTTGGCGCATACTTCTTGATGCCCGCGCCGACCTGGCTCATCACTTTCAGGTTGATGCCAAGAAGATCGTCGCGGCTCATGCCGGGCTTGCGCGGCACACCTGCCGTGACGATGACCACATCCGCGCCTTCGATGCCTTCATACTTGTTGATGCCTTCGAGCTTGGCATCGAATCCCTCGACGGGTGCACTCTGGGCAAGGTCCAGTGCCTTGCCCTGCGGCAGACCTTCAACGATGTCGAAGATGACGATGTCGCCAAGCTCCTTGAGGCCGGCCAGATGAGCCAGCGTTCCGCCGATCATGCCGCCGCCGATAAGGGCGATCTTCTTGCGTGCCATGGAATTTGTCCCTGCATGTTGGTTGCGCAGCCTTTTCGCGCCTGCGAAAGGGTCGCGCCTGTACTAACGCCTGCCAAGGCCTGCTGCAAGATGCTGCCGGGTGCTGCTTTTGGCCTAATCGCCAGTAGTGCTGCCGGTGGCAGCGCCGGTTGCACCACCGGCCCACCATTGCGCAGACTGCATTTCGTTGAGCCGCGACACGGTGCGGGCAAACTCAACCGGCGTGTCGGCATGGCGAAAAATACCCTCAGGCGGCGTTTCAGCGGCAATCACCAGCCGGACCTTCGCGTCATACAGCGTGTCGATCAGGTTTATGAAACGCCTCGCGGCGTTGCTCTCGTGCTGGCCAAGTTCACGCACGTCGCTGATGAAGACCGTGTGATAGGCATCGGAAAGGGCGATATAATCGGCATTGCCCAGCGGCTCGTCACACAGGGCCGAAAAACTGAACCAGGCTGCACCGCGCGCCGCACGTGGCACGTGCAGCTTGCGCCGGCCCACGTCGAGCCAGTCCTCGCCGGCCCCCGTCACGCCGGTTACCTTCTGCCAAAGCACCTTCATGCGGCTGGACGTGCCGGGCCCCAGCGGGCAGAAATAGACGTCTTCTCCGGCCAGCTTGTCCAGCCGGTAGTCGATGCCGCCGCCCAGTTCGATCACGTCGAAACGCTGCTCGATCAGTTCGATGAACGGTTCGAACAGGTTGCGATTAAGCCCATGGCGGTAAAGCTCGCGAGGCGGAATGTTGGACGTCGCCACGATCACGCAACCGGCCGCCAGCATCGCCTCGAACAAGCGGCCCAGGATCATTGCATCGGTGATGTCCTTGACCTGGAATTCGTCCAGGCACAGCACGTTCGCCTGCTTCACCAG
>CAYMJJ010000236.1:0-3195 GCA_964390445.1 uncultured Anderseniella sp. | reverse complement strand
TTCGACTGAACCGGCAGGCTTGCGCACGGCTGCAATTCAGGCTTGCAAGCCCGTGCCTGAACGGGAATGATCCTGCCGCGTAAGCAAGGGCCGGCCGGACAGCGTGTGTGCTGACGGGAAAAAGGCCAGATCAATCAGGGAGGTTTTTCGATGATCCGCAAACTGTTGGGCGCAGCCGCCGCGCTCGCCATGCTCGCCACGGCAGCGCACGCCGAATTCCCCGAGCGCGAAATGCTCGGCGTCGTCATGTGGGGCGCAGGCGGGGCCACCGACACCGTCGCGCGTGCCATCAACCCGGCCGCCGAGGAAGCGCTTGGCAAGCCGATCGTGGTGCTCAACAAGTCAGGTGGCGCAGGCGCCATCTCCACCGCCTTTGTGCAGGCAGCCCCGGCCGACGGCTACACCTTCCTGTATGGCGCGGAAAACCCGCAGCTGCATCCGGTGATGGGCGTGTCGGACATCGACTACTCGAAGTTCTACCCCATCAACATCCTGGGCCGCGGCGTCGCCGTGATCGTGGTGCCGGCCGCCTCGAAGTACACCTCGATGCAGGAGCTGCTGGCCGACATCAAGGCCAACCCCGGCAACGTCAAGATGGGCTCGACCGGGCCGGGCGGGCTGCCCAGCACCATCAGCGCGCTGATCAAGAACGCCACCGACTTTGAAGTGACCGCCATTCCGTTCGACGGCGAAGGCCCCGGCCTGACCGCCATGCTGGGCGGCGAGGTGGACTTCATGCCTTCCGGCATTTCCGCTGCGGCCGAGCAGATCAAGGCCGGCACCATGCGCGCCCTCGCCGTGGTCAACCCGGAACCGGTCGACACGCTGCCCGGCACCCCGGCCATCACCGAAGCCGTGCCGGACATGGCGAAGTTCCTGCCGTGGGGCCCGTTCTATGGCGTGTTCGTGCGCGCTGACACGCCCGACGACGTGAAGGCAAAGCTTGAAGGCGCATTCCAGAAGGCGGCCACCAGCGAGCAGTTCAAGACGCTGATGGCCAACCGCGGCAACGTCATCATGAACATCGGCGGCGCTGACGCCGAAACGTTCCTCAAGAAGTGGCAGCAGGTCACCGTGTGGGCCCTGCAGGACACCGGCGCGGCCAAGGTGAGCCCGGAAACACTCGGCATACCGCGCCCGTAAGGCGCGGGCACCTGTGACCGGCGGGGTGGCCCCATGTAACGGCCATCCCGCCGCTTGCCGCCATGCATACCAAAGCCCCCCTACGGCCAGGCGAAACGCTGTTTGCCCTGGCACTGGTCCTGTTCAGCGCGGCCGCCTTCTGGCAGGCCCAGCGCATATCCGGCTTTGCCGGGCTGACCACCGCAGGCACCTTTCCGATGCTGGCATCGGCCACCATGCTGGCCAGCTCGCTGGTGGTGCTGGCGACCACCGTTCGCGGCAAGCCGCCTGGCCCGGACGCAATTGCGTCAGAAGCGCCCGGCCCGGTCAGCATATTGCCGGCGCCGGTGATCATCGTCACCGGCCTTGTCGCGGCCTACGTCCTGCTGATCCCGCTGTTCGGCTTCATGCTGTCGTCGGGCGCGTTCCTGTTTGCATCGTTCTGGTACCTGTGGCGGCGCGGCTGGATGATTGCGCTGGTGCTGACGCTGGCATCGCTGGCCGCCATCCATGCGGTGTTCAGGCTGGTGTTCCAGGTCGTCCTGCCCGCCGGCAGCATTGTGTGGGGGGTGTTCTGAGATGGCCGAGAGCTTCACCTATCTGGCCATGTCGTGGTTTGATCCGTGGCTGATGCTGCTCACCGCGGCCGGCACGCTGGCAGGCATCTATGTCGGCGCGATTCCCGGCCTGTCGGTCACCATGGCTGCATCGATCCTGATCTCGTTCACCTTCAAGTGGCCGGTCAACGACGCACTGGCGCTGATCGCCGGCGTGTTCGTGGGCGGTGTATATGGCGGCTCGCGCACTGCCATACTGCTCAACATTCCAGGCGCCCCGAGCGCCGTCGCAACGGCCATCGAGGGATACCCGCTTGCCCAGCGCGGCGAGGCTGGCCAGGCCATCGGCCTGACCACGGTGATGTCGGTCATCGGCGGCTTCGTGGGCATACTGGCGCTGGCGCTGTTCGCCCCGGCCATATCGAGTTTCGCGATCATGTTCCAGTCGCGCGACTACCTGCTGCTGGGGCTTATCGGCATCCTGCTGGTAGGTTCGCTGTCAGGCGAAAGTTTTGCCAAGGGCGTGTTTGCCGGGGCGCTGGGCGTGATGGTCGGCATGGTCGGCCTGGACCCGATGACGGCAGAGCAGCGGTTCACCTTCGGCTCGGTGCAGCTGATGGGCGGCATTCCCTACATCGTTGCCATGATCGGCTTCTTCGGCGTGGCAGAAGCCTTCGCGCAGCTTCATAACCTGACCCTTCCGGTGATCCGCCAGAAGATCGACAGCGTCATCCCGAAGAAGGCCGACGTGAAGCGCTACCTGGCGCTGGCCTTGCGCTCATCCGGCATCGGTACGGTGATAGGTGCCCTGCCCGGCACCGGCGGCGACATTGCAGCCCTGCTTGCCTATGACCAGGCACGCCGCACCACCCGCAACCCCGAAGTACCGTTTGGCAAGGGCGCAAAGGAAGGGCTCGTCGCACCTGAAGCCGCCAACAATGCCGCCGTGGGCGGCGCCTTCATTCCGATGCTGACACTGGGCATTCCCGGCGATGCGGTAACGGCCGTCATCATCGGTGCGCTGTTCATTCATGGGCTCAAGCCCGGTCCGCTGCTGCTGGTGGAAACACCACACCTGTTCTGGTTCACGGTGGGCAACCTGGCGCTGGCCAACATCTTCCTGCTGATCTTCGGGCTGACTGGTATCCGCATCTTCACCAAGATCGTGGAATGCCCCAAGGCCATCCTGATCCCCCTGATCATCGTGCTGTCTGCCGTAGGCAGCTATGCCATCCAGAACAACCCGTCGCACATTGTCTGGATGCTGGGGTTCGGCGTCGCCGGGTACTTCATGAAGGTATACGGATTCCAGGTGGCCCCGGTCATTCTCGGCGTGATCCTCGGGCCGATGATGGATTCGAACTACCGCCGCGCCATGATCGGCGCACAGCAGGACGTCGGCCAGTTCCTGTGGAACTTCGTCGCCAACCCGATCTCGCTGGTGCTGACCGTTTCGTTCATCCTGTTGCTGGTCTCGCAGACACCGTTATGGGGCTGGGCGCGAAGCCGGATGCGG
>CAYMJJ010000235.1:0-3212 GCA_964390445.1 uncultured Anderseniella sp. | reverse complement strand
AGTACCGATACGGAAACCTTCGGATCCTTCAGGTATCCGTTGGAATAGCGCCCCACGATGGCGTTCTGGAATTCGGTCACCGTCTGGCCCTGGGCCGGTACGGCACCGATCAGCGGCATGTCCACCCGGCCATCGTCGCCAACCAGGAATTCACCTGACAGATCGCTCTCGCCGAACACGTTCACGCTCAGCTTGTCGCCGGAACCGAGCCGGTAGGCATCATTGCTGGTCGCGGCCGGCGCGGTTGCGCTGTAATTGGCCGGTGCCGGTGCTGACGTTCCGGGACCAGACGACCCGAAGCCACTGCCGCCCGATCCGCTGCAGGCAGCCGTCAGCGACAAAGCACACACCAGCGCCAGCATCTTGAACAGGTTGTTCACGTGTCCCCCTTCAGGTCATCCCACCTGATGCAACGCATACCGCCTCCACCGCCCTGCACGCGTGGACAAGAATCCACGAAAAGGATGGAGAATCGGCAAACAGCCACATCAATTTGGCAACATTAAGTTAGGCAAAGTTAAAGTATGGTTAACAAATCCTGATACTGATGGTTTAATATCGGATTACCTCAAGTGGACAGGAACCGTACTTCGGCACCTTCGAGAACGGCACAAGTCAGCCTGCCGGTCACATACGCGCCCGTATCAATGCCGATGCGGTGCACCTCGACCTCGGGTTCCTGCGTCGGGGTATGACCATGCACCACGATCTTTTCCAGCGACCTGCCCCAGTCGAGGAACGGATCACGGATCCAGTACAGGTCGTCATCCACCTGGTCAGCCAGCGGCACCGACGGGTTGACCCCTGCATGGGCGAAATAGTACCCCCCGGCGATGGCAAACCGCTGCAGCCCGTCCAGAAACTTCAGGTGGCTTTCGGGCATGGCCTCGCGGAACTGCGCCTGGGCTTCTTCCTGGTCGGATTCGGCAACGGGTAACCGGATCTTCAGGCCATACGAGAACAGGGTCTCGGATCCCCCATACTGGCCCCATGAGCCGATCACGGAAGCATCGTTGAGGAATGCCTGCATCATCACTTCATGGTTGCCACGCAGGCAGATGCGCTTGTTCGCCACTCTCGGACCGTCAATCAGCCAGTCGATTACCTGCTTCGAGGACGGACCGCGATCAACATAATCGCCCAGGAATACCTCCAGGGTCTTGTTGACAGGCCGGTCAGCGAGATCCTGTTCAATCTGTCCATACAGCCGTTGAAGCAGGTCAACCCGGCCATGTACATCACCGACCGCATAGACCCGTACCCCATCCGGCAACCGGATCGTGGGGGTAGCAACGGAAGGTCGCAGCTTGTTGACAAATGCCCTGATCATGAATCCTGTCGGGTTTGGTAGCGTCGAGCCGAAAGATACCTCCGGCTTGTCCTGAATACCACAGCCAGCGGCGATCAACGCCGGTCCACATAAGAGCGGTATTCATCAAAGCTGCCGAACGACTTCATCCGGCCCCAAGCCTGGCCTGCCACGCTGCCGTCCGCGTAGTGCAGCACACGGCGGTTGCGGTACCTTGCCTTGCCAACAATGTGACCGGCATCGTGCCTCAAGAGTTCTCTGTATTCCCGTTCGCTACGCGCCCGCTCCCAGCGGGGCAAGACGACAATCAGCAGGAGACAGCCAAGAGACGCTATAGCCGACACCACTACTATGGTGAAAAGACCCAGACCTGACGTGTTGGCGACGTACAGCCATGCCAGGATGCTGGCGATGGCGGCTGAGACATGCAGCAGTGGTCGCATTGCCGACTCCCTTTACGCAAGAACAATGATGAGAGCTGCAGTGATTCGTCCATCAGACCTGTAGCTTCCTGCCAGGCGCTGTGCATACCCGTCAATTATCCTGTTACGGGTGTTTGACAGACAACCTTGCTCGGCGGAATCGCAACAGATCCCGCTCGTATCTGATGGCAAGCTCAAGCGTTCGAAAAAGGCCATCCAGCTCTATGGCGTTTAGTTCGTTTGACCTGCCTGTCATTGCCGCGGCAAGGATCGAACCGCGCCTCAGCCTGCAGGCAACCAGCTGATCACTAACGGCTTTGAGATCGTCCTCGAGCGAGCATGTACGTGAGTTTGCAAAATGTGTCGGTTGCGAGGTCAGGCCATGTTTCACAGCATTCCGGGAAATCCTCAGCTTGCCAAGCCTGGTTCGTGGCCCGGTGCTTCGCCGGGCATTGCACCGGTTGGCTTCTGTCTTTCTGAAGCTGATCATGCACCCACGCTTTTCAGGTTGTTGAGTTCCCGGGTATAGCGCTGGCGGCGTCGCTCCAGCGAGGCAAGGATCTTCTCCAGAGCCGCCAGAACCGGCATCTGGTCCCGGGCTGATCGGGCCAGCAGTGACCGCGTGCCGATCTCTTCCGATACCCGCAGCACGGGTTCGCGCGCATCAACTGTCCGGCGCTGTTCATCCGGCATCAGTTCGGGGACATGGGCGAGGTCACTCATTCGCGCTTCGAGATAGCCGGTTGAGGCTTCAAGTGTTGATGTATGCAGGATCTCAGGCATCAGCCACCTGAACCGCTGGATTTCCCAGGTGAGGTCGGCGATGTCCTTGACCAGCAACCATTGGCCGATTCCGCCGGGGCGGTATTCATCGGCCAGCGCGCACAACAACCGGTCATACAGGTGCGCGGACTCCCCGGGCATCAGCGGCGCCTCGCCCAGCAGGACTCTTACGCGCTCAGGCACCGGACACGCACCTTCCCGCCCGGTCACCTGTCACCTTCGTTCTTGCGGGATTCGTTCCACAGCCGTTCGGCGATCAGCAGCGGCTTCATGCCCTTGGCTTCCCACCACGCTTCCTCGTCGCCCGATTGATGCAACTCGGTGTGATGCAACCTGCAGACCGGTACAACAAACTCATCGCTGACTTTAAGCTGCATCGCCCGAGGTTGGGCAAACGTCAGATGGTGGGCGTCACAAGGGCGCCGGCCACACAGGACGCAGCTCTTCGAAGCTACGTGCTTGAGGTGGGCCTTGTCTCTCAGTCGTTTGGGCTCACCTCGGGGCGATACCTGGTCGGGTGGTGAGATCTGGGTCCGTTCGTTGGAAACGGGCGGTTGCAGAACATCCGGACCGGTCAGGCAGAGCGTTGGTGAAGTAACGGGTTTGGCTGCGTAAAGACTGAGACCAAACGGGCTGCCAAATGTCGACAGGGCACGTTTGGTCGCGTCGGTTTCCGCAGCCTTGGCGGCCATCTCGTG
>CAYMJJ010000234.1:0-3217 GCA_964390445.1 uncultured Anderseniella sp. | reverse complement strand
AGGTGCGCCAGCAGGGCGACCTGAACCAGATGATCTGGAAGGTGCCGGAGATGATCGCCTACCTGTCCCGGCTGTTCGAACTGGCACCGGGCGACCTGATCATGACCGGCACGCCTTCAGGGGTGGGCCCGGTTCACCGGGGCGACCGCCTGCACGGCTATGCGCAAGGCATCGGCGAGCTTCATTGCACGGTGACCTGAGCGGCACCTGCCGGAGCAGGGTTTTTCAGTTACTGCATGGAGGCCTGGACCATGCTGGCGACCTTCACCCCCCAGCCCAGCGGATTGACGAGGCCAAGTGCCCAGGCCGCGTTGATCAGTACGCCGACGGAAAG
Organism: uncultured Anderseniella sp.; assembly: GCA_964390445.1. Classification (GTDB taxonomy): domain Bacteria; phylum Pseudomonadota; class Alphaproteobacteria; order Rhizobiales; family Aestuariivirgaceae; genus Anderseniella. The sequence goes on along the minus strand of CAYMJJ010000234.1, from coordinate 2,883 downwards.
GTCGATGATGATCACCCACTTGCCGACCTTGAAGAACTTCCAGAGCATGCCGCCTCGTGCCTTTTTGATACACCGCATTTACAGTTTGGTGAGAACCAGCAAGGCACGCGCCAGACGCGTGGTCCGGTGGAGGTTTCGACCGAACGGGATCAGCTTGCAGCGGAAAAGCGCAAGGATGGCAGGCCGAGCGCCACAACCGAAAGGTTGAGCGAGCGGTGCACGGACAGGCACAGCATGGCGGCGCGAACAGCCATGGCCAGGGCGGTGGCAAACGCGGCACCCTCGATGCCATGGTGAGGCACCAGCATCACCGACAGGGCCACGTTGAACACGACAGCGGTCACCGTCGCGACGAGCAGTTCCTTCTGGCGTCCGGCGGTGATGAGAAGTTCAGCGGATTGACCGGCAAGACTGCGGATGATCAGGCCGGCACCGAGAATCCACAACACGCTGTAGCCACCGGCAAAGCCTTCGCCGAAAGCGGCCAGCAACCACGGTCCAGCGGCCACAGTCGCAACAACGGCAAGGGCCGTAAACCAGAACGTGGCACGGGTGGTGGCCCAGACAGCTTCCTGCAGCTTGCCGCGGTCGGCCAATGCATTGGAAATGGAGAACCCGCGCGCGGATACGAAGTACAGGGCGTAATAGACGAAGTTGGCCAGGGCGAGCGCCCGGGCGGCGGCAAAATAGACGCTGACCTCGGCAGGGTCGAGCATGACACCCAGCACCAGTACGTCGGCGTAGATCAGCAGGTCGTCCATGCCTGCCGCCAGCATCAGCGGCAGCGACGCCTTGAGCCAGACGCGGCGGCTGCCGGTAACCTGATCGCGCGACGCGGGTACCGGCTCACGCCGCATCGCCCACATGACGCCGGCAAACAGGCCGAGCGTGACCACGGCCATGGCGGCAATGATGATGGTTCCCAGACCGGTCAGGTCGAGCGTGATGCCAGCCCAGGCAACTCCGGCGCAACCGGCCATGATGAGCAGCGGGCGAACCACATAGATCGGGATGCTGGTCAGCTTGTACCAGCCGTGGGCGCGTGAAATGCCTTCGAGGAAATTCTGCACGGCAATGAAGGGAAGGCCTGCAGCCACGATCAGCACGATGAGCCCGACGCGGCTGTCCATGAAACCGCCGGCCATGGCGGCGATGACGGCAAGTCCTGCCATCAGCACCGATGCCAGCAAGACCATGCGCAAGCCGAACCGCCAGAAGGCAATGGCCGAACCATGCCTGCCACGCGCACGGTAGCGGGGCACGAATCGCACTGAGGATTCGGCAAAGCCCAGCGGGACGAACGCACCCAGCATGACAAGCCAGGTCCAGGCGGTGACGTAGCTGCCGTAGTCGGCAATGTTCAAGGTGCGGGCCAGAAACACCTGCAGGGCGAACATCAAGCCGGCACTTGCAACGCGCACACCAAAGGCAATCGCTGCATCAAGCAGGTGGCTGCGGTTCTGGCCTTCAAGCTGTGCGGCAGCAACTGTCATCACGAGGCCGTTGCCGATGTCGCCCATTGCCGGACACCGGCTGGCAGCGACTGGTAGGCCTGTTTCAGGGCGGGACGCATGCGCGTGCGCCATGCACGCGCGTACACCCAGCCCGGCACGGTGTAACTGCGGCTGAACGCCTGCAGTTCACAGGTGATGTTGGTCCAGCTGTCCTTGTAGGCCGCCACGTTGCCGAGCAGGTCATAGGCCTTGAGCCTGTTCTCGATGGCCCAGCCAATGGTTGCTTCCATCTGCACAAGACCGGGAGACAGCTTGCGCAGTTCCCAGTCGAACCCGCCAATGTAGGCGTACAGGTGACCATCCCGGATCATCGAAACCTCGATGGCGATGATCCTGTCGCCGGCCTGCTTGACGAACGCAACCGCGCCTTCGCGCGAGGCAGCATCGCCATGCAACTGGCTCAGGAAGTCGGCATAGCCGGGAATTGCAAAGCCCGTGCTGATGCGCCCGGTACCTGCGATCCAGTCGCGCTTCATCTGCACGCAGCGCCGCACCAGCGCCGCAAACTCGGGCTCGCCGCCCCAGACCGTGCGCAAGGCAAGTTCACCTACGCCGGTTTCGATCTTGCGGCGCAGTTGCAGGCGCTTGCGGCGCTTCTTCGGATTGGCATCCTCGATGAAATCCGCAGGTGCCTCGAACTGGGTCAGGTCAAGGCTGGCACTCTGGTTGACGTAGCTGTCCTCGCGGTCGGCCGCGTTCAGCATGGCGGCCAGCGGCGAAACTGCCGGCAGCAGTTCGATATGAAGCACATCGCAGTCGCGCGGCTTTTCCAGATATGCCCGCAACATGGCGGTAACCGACGCGGTGCAGGCACCGGGGTCGAGCAACATGCCGGAATACTGGGTGTGTGGGTCGCCGAGCGTCGACAACACCCGCACACCCATCTTCATGCGGGTCAACATCAGCGGGACGACTGCGACAAGGGTGTCGCCCTGCCACACGGTGATGACGTACGGCTCGGTGCCCTGCAGACACGGTGCCACGTGGCGCAGCCAGTTGGCGCACCAGTCAAAGGTCTGGAAGTACGCAAAATCCTGCACGCTGCGCTGTTCCAGCGCCTGCCACGGCCCAGCCACCTTCTCGATTACGGCCAAGTCGCGCAGCACGTCAAGCCGGAGCCCGGTTGCAGGGTTGGAGAGGGTGTGTCTGTCCAGATGAACCGTCATGGATCCCGAGCTGTCATAAAGTGAACCGATCACGGGCTGATCCTGTATGGATACAGCGCGCGGCGTCTGGTCAATGGACAGCAAACACCATGCCAGCCTGACTTCAGGACAGATTACGGGGCCGGGTTAGCACTCGGGAAGGTTAACCGCGAGACCGCCGAGGCTGGTCTCCTTGTACTTTTCGGACATGTCGACACCAGTCT
>CAYMJJ010000233.1:0-3230 GCA_964390445.1 uncultured Anderseniella sp. | reverse complement strand
GTGTGGGCCGTCAGGTCCCGGACTTCGCCAACGAGCGACGGGCTGGTGATGACCTTGCCATCCTTGAGCGTGACGAAGGTATCCTCGACCGCGCCATGATAGCAGCGGTTGAACGCCAAGACGTTGGGCCGGCCGGTTATCTGGCGGCACCAGCGCAGGATGGCGCGGTTGGCGTCAGAGGCCGTGGCAGTGACTTGCCAGTAGGGCAAGCCGAAGCGGTCGGCCAGCAACTCGCTGACGATGGCCGCATCTGGCGAAGGCAGCATGGTGGTCGTGCCGCGCGCGACCTGGGCGGCAATTGCTTTTACCACCGGTTCGGGCGTATGGCCGAACATGGCGCCGGTGTCGCCGAGGCAAAAGTCGGTATAGGTGTTGCCGTCAACGTCGGTCAGGGTGGCGCCTTCGGCCTTTTCTATCACCAGTGGAAACGGCGTTTCCCAGTCGGACATCCACAACATCGGCACGCCGTTGAGCCAGTGCCGGCGACCCGGTTCTGCCATGGCGGCTGAGCGGGGGTTGCGTTGACGGAAGTGCGCCGCCTCGCGGGCCAGCATGGCGTTGACAGATGCTCCGGTAATCAAGGCTCTCAGGGCTCCGAACGGTTTGACAGTTCCGATTAGCACAAGCCAGGGGGGAAACGACAAGCGCAATTTGTGGCGACTGCCTGGTTATAGAGCTTGCCGGTTTCTGGCTACTTGTGGCACATCGGCTGCCAATGCGACACCGCATTGATCCAACCAGCCAGCAACGAGGCATACAGACCATGAGCCGCACCGTGTACGTCAATGGGGAATACCTGCCTGAAGATCAGGCCAAGGTTTCAATCTTCGACCGCGGGTTCGTGTTTGGTGACGGCATCTATGAGGTGGTTCCGGTCATCGGTGGCAAGATGGTCGACAAGGCACCGTTCCTGCAGCGGTTGAAGCGCTCGCTCGGCGAGCTGCGCATCGACATGCCGATGAGCGAGGAAGAGTTCGTTGCCATGCACCAGAAACTCATCGAGTTGAACGGCATCGAGGAAGGTGGCGTCTATTCGCAGATCACGCGTGGTGTTGCCGACCGTGATTTCGCCTTTCCGGCTGCGGGCACAAAGCCATCCGTGGCCGCCTTCACCATGAAAAAGCCGCTTCTCGACAACGCCAATGCGCGCACCGGCGTGAAGGTGGTGACGGTGGAGGACATCCGCTGGAAGCGCCGCGACATCAAGTCGATCGCACTGCTGGGGCAGGTGATGGCCAAGCAGGCGGCCGTCGAGAAAGGCGCGTTCGAGGGCTGGATGGTCGAGGATGGTTACGTGACCGAGGGGACCTCGTCGACCGCGTACATCGTCAAGGATGGCGTCATTATCACCCGGCCGCTGTCCAACGAGATCCTGCCCGGGATCCGCCGCAAGGTGATCAAGCAGCTGTGCGCAGACAAGGACGTGAAGCTGGAAGAACGCTTGTTCACAGTGGAAGAAGCGCTGGCCGCCGACGAAGCCTTCCTGTCGTCGGCCACCACGCTGGTCATGCCGATCGTCGAGATCGACGGTCACCAGATCGGTGGCGGTCAACCCGGTCCCGTGGCGCGAAAGATGCGCGAGTACTATGTTGCCGCCATCAAGGCGGAAGCGGGTCTCGCCTGACGCTCACAGCCGGCAATCAGTCCATCAGGCTCGGCAGCCAGGTGATGATGCCGGGGAAGGCGAGCAGGCCGATCACGGTGATGACGTCTGCCACGAAGAACGGGCCAATGCCGCGGAACACGTCCTGCAGCGGAATGGCCAGCGAGTTGCCATCATCGTCCTTCAGGTCCCGGCTGACGCCTGCCACCACGAAGCAGTTTAGCCCGATGGGTGGTGTTATCAGGCATATCTCGGCCATCTTCACCACGATGATGCCGAACCAGATCGGGTCATAGCCCAGCGCGATCACCGCCGGGTAGACCACCGGCAAGGTCAGGATCAGCATGCCGATGGCGTCCATGAACATGCCCAGCACGGCATAGGCCAGCAGGATGCAGATCATGATGACGATGGGCGGTACATCAAGGTGGACGACCCAGTCGGCAAACGCCTCCGGCAGGCCGGCAAATCCGAGAAAGCGCACGAACAGGAAAACGCCCCAGATCAGCGTGAAGATCATCGCGGTCAGCTTGGCTGTCTCGATCAGGGCTTCCTTGAGCCGGCCCGACATCTTGTTGAGCTCCTGCTCGCGCCAGGCGCGCCAGCAGTAGTACAGGAACACCACGAAGGCACCAAGCGCGCCGGCTTCCGTCGGGGTGGCGGAACCTGTGTACATGGCGGAAAAGATGATCCCGACCACGACGAAGATCGGCAGGGTGCCAGGCACGCTTTCGAAGCGCTGCTTCCAGGTGAAACCGGTGATCGGCTTGCCGAGGCTGGGGTTCCACCAGCACATGCCGATGATCAGCACCAGGTAGATGAAGGCCGAGAAGATGCCGGGCAGGAAGCCTGCCAGCAGCAGCTTGCCCACCGATTGCTCGACGATGATGGCGTAGATGACGAGGATGGCCGATGGCGGTATCAGGGAGGCAAGCGTGCCGCCTGCCGCGACAACGCCGGCGGCAAGGCGTTTGTCATAACCGTTTTTCAGCATGTCCGGAATGGCAACACGGCTGAACACGGCAGCGGTGGCGGTGGATGCTCCCGACACGGCGGCAAAGCCTGCGGTGGCCAGAACAGTTGCCACGGCGAGGCCACCGGGCACCCAGCCCATCCAGCGCCTTGCTGCCTCGAACAGCCTGCGCGTCAGCCCGGCGTAGAACGCTAGGAAGCCGATCAGGATGAACAGCGGCAGCACCGATAGCGGATAGGTGACGGTTTTGGAGTGCGGGATGGTGCCCGCGATGGAGGCTGCGACGTGCCAGCCCCTGAGTTCAAGCAATCCGAGAAAGCCGGTCAGTGCGGCAGCAACGAAGACGCGCACGCCGAGTATGACCATGATGATCAGCAGGACGACACCCAGGATGCCGGTTTCGAAGGGAGTAAAGCCGAGGTACATGGCTCAGCGTGCCCCCTCGACTTCTTCTTCTGCCTGCTGTTCGACCGTCTTGAGGACGGGCACGGCAACCGGTGCAAGATCCGGATTGACGGCCAGCCGGGTGTAGCCGACAAGCTGGATCAGCAGGCGCACCAGCAACACGCACAGCATCACCGGCACCACCAGCTTGGCAGGCCAGGTCGACAGTTCGATGTCGATGGTGGAGTCGCCAAAACTCCAGGCGCGATG
>CAYMJJ010000232.1:0-3239 GCA_964390445.1 uncultured Anderseniella sp. | reverse complement strand
AGGTCATCACCAGCCCGTCGCTCGTTGGCGAAGTCCGGGACCTGACGGCCCACACCCGCCTTATCGAGTTCAACGACATCGCAGCGCTTGAAGCAGCCCTCGCCGATGAAACTGTCGCCTGCGTGCTGGCCGAACCAGTCATGACCAATGTCGGCATGGTGCTGCCCGACGAGGGCTACCATGAGGCGCTACGCACTATCACCCGGCGCACCGGCACACTCTTGGTGATTGACGAAACCCACTGCCTGTCGTCCGGTCCCGGCGGATACACCCGCGCCGAGGGGCTTGAGCCCGACGCCATCGTGCTGGGCAAGCCGGTGGCAGGTGGCGTGCCTGCCGGTGTCTATGGTGTTGCTGAACCGTTCGGCCAGCGCATTCGCACCTGGCTCGAAAACCGCGAACAGTTGGGCTACAGCGGCATCGGCACCACGCTGTCCGGCTCGGCCCTGCAGATGGCCGCCATGCGGGCGGTGCTCGAAAGCTATCTGACCGACGCTGCGTTCGCCCCGCTGATCGAGCTGGCAACAGAGCTGGAAGCCGGCATTCAGGACCTGATCTCCAGGCGCGGCGCACCCTGGCACGTGGTGCGCTCTGGCATGCGGGTGGAGTTCATGTGCTCGCCGCAGCGCCCGCGCAACGGGTCGCAAGCCCATGCCATGATCCACAACCCGGTGGACGTGGCCGTCCATCACTTCCTGCTCAATCGTGGCCTGATGATCACCCCTTTCCACAACATGATGCTGATCTGTCCGGACATCACCCGGCAGGATATCGCCAATCTGCTCAACGGTATCGACGCCTGCCTGGCTGAACTTGCCGGCAACGCCTGACACGGAAGCCCGCACCCATGAACAACCCGTTTCCCGAAGCGCTCGCCGAGGCGGAGGCCTTCCTTGCGGCCAACCCGCAGGCGCAGTCTTTCCAGCTCATCTTCACCGACCTGTGCGGCGCCCAGCGCGGCAAGCATCTGCGCCGTGAAGAGCTGATGGCCGCCTACCGCGACGGCCGCTTCATGCCGGGATCCATCCTCAGCCTCGACATGACTGGCCGCGACATCGAGGAAACCGGACTGGTGTGGGAAGATGGCGACGCGGACCGCATTGTATGGCCCGTCCCCGGCACGTTGAAGACGGTCCCCTGGATCGAGGGCGGCACGTCTGCGCAGTTCATCACCACCATGCGCGAGATGGATGGCAGCCCCTCGATCGCCGAGCCGCGTAACGTGCTCCAGGGCGTGGTTGAAAGATTTGACGAAACCGGCCTGACCCCGGTTGCCGCCATCGAACTCGAGTTCTACCTGTTCGACCGCAAGGACGCCTTGGCCGGCACGCCGCGCCCGCCGCGCGCGCTGGTCAACGAGGCCCGGCCCGAGCATTTCCAGGCATACCTGCTCAACGATCTCGACGACTTTTCGCCGTTTTTCGACGACCTGTACTCAGCCTGCGACCAGCAGGGTCTGCCGGCGCGCACGTTGATCTCGGAATACGCACCGGGCCAGATGGAAGTGGTGCTGAAGCATCGCGCCAATGCCCTGCAGGCAGCCGACGAGGCCATCATGCTGAAGCGTCTGGTGCGCGCAGTGGCCGACAAGCATGGCCTGGCTGCAAGCTTCATGGCCAAGCCGTACAGCCAGTTCACCGGCTGCGGCATGCACGTGCATACCTCCCTTGCCCGGGCCGACGGCAGCAATGCCTTCACGGCCGAACGTGCCGAGGAGTCGACCCTGATGTTGCAGGCCATTGCCGGGATGATGGAAACCATGGCCGACGGCATGCTCATATTTGCCCCCAACGCCAATTCCTACCGCCGCTTCCGAAAGTCCAGCTATGCACCCGTGGCGCCCAACTGGGGCATCAACAACCGCACCGTGTCGCTGCGGGTGCCCGCCAGCACCGGCGAAACCATGCACGTGGAGCACCGGCCCGCAGGTGCGGACGCCAACCCCTACCTGGTGCTCGCAGCCGTGCTTGCCGGCATGCACCACGGCATCACCAACAAGCTCGACCCCGGCGCGCCGGTGACCGGCAACGGTTATGAACAACCGTCGCGTCCCATGCCCACAAACTGGTACGCCGCCGCTGAATCGTTCCGCAAGTCGGACGTGATGAAGGCATACCTGGGCGAACGGCTGGTCGAGATCTTCGCCACCATCAAGGAGGTCGAGGCCGACCGCTTCTACGCCGAGCCAACCGCGCTGGACTTTGCCTGGTACCTGCGCACCGTGTGACCCAACGGGCATTGAAGCTCGCCAAGCAGCCGGGCCGGTGCTAGTTTTGCACCCGACAAGCGAACTGAGACAGGAGACGTGAGAATGTCGGCAATCATCGGCTGGGCCCACTCGAAGTTCGGCAAGCTCGAAGACATGGACCTGGAGCAGCTGCTCGCCACCATTTCCCGCGAGGCTGTCGAGGATGCCGGCATCGGCTTCGACGAGATCGACGCGATATATGTCGGCAATTTCGGCATGTTCGAGAAGCAGTCGTTTCCTGCCTCCTTCACGCTCGAGGCAGACCCCGCCTTGCGCTTCAAGCCGGCCACCCGCGTCGAGAACGCCTGCGCCACCGGCTCTGCCGCAGTGCAGATGGGCCTGAACGACCTGGCCGCCGGCAAGTCCCGCTTCGTGCTGGTGGTAGGTGCCGAAAAGATGACCTCGGCAACGGGTGCCGAAATCGGCGACATCCTGCTCAACGCCTCTTACCGCAAGACCGAGGCCGACACGCCGGGCGGCTTTGCCGGGGTTTTTGCCCGCATCGCAGACCTTTATTTCCAGCGCTACGGCGACCAGTCCGAAGCAATGGCGCGCATTGCGGCCAAGAACCACGCCAATGGCGTGGAGAATCCTTACGCTCAGATGCAGAAAGATTTCGGCTTCGAGTTCTGCAACACCATCTCGGAAAAGAACCCGACGGTGATCGGTGCGATCCGCCGCACTGATTGTTCGCTGGTATCGGATGGTGCTGCCGCCATGGTCATGACCTCAACCGAAACCGCACTGCGCTTTCCCAAGGCTGTGCACTTCCGCGCAGCCGCCCACGCGCAGGACTATCTGCCCATGGCCAGGCGCGACATCATCGCCTTTGAAGGCTGCACGGCTGCCTGGCAGCGCGCCCACGAACAGGCCGGCACCACGCTGGATGACCTGTCGTTCGTGGAAACCCACGACTGTTTCACCATCGCCGAGCTGATCGAGTACGAAGCCATGGGCCTGACCAGGCCCGGCCAGGGCGCGCAAGCCATCA
>CAYMJJ010000231.1:0-3248 GCA_964390445.1 uncultured Anderseniella sp. | reverse complement strand
TACATGGATGGCCGCAAGGACTTTGCCTATTACCTGCAAAGCCGGTCCTCGATGATTTTCGGTTGCGACATTCATCCGAATGCCCGTATTGGCCGTGGCATCATGATCGACCACGCCCACTCCATCGTGATCGGGGAAACTGCCGTCATTGAAGACAACGTCTCGCTGCTGCACTCGGTCACGCTGGGCGGCACCGGCAAGGAAGATGGCGACCGCCATCCCAAGGTGCGCCACGGCTGCCTGATCGGGGCAGGGGCATCGATCCTCGGCAATATCGAGATAGGCCATTGCTCGCGCGTGGCGGCCGGATCGGTGGTGCTGCATGACGTGCCGCCAAACCGCACCGTTGCCGGCGTTCCGGCCAAGGTAGTGGGCTATGCGGGGTGCAGCGAGCCATCGCGGGTCATGGATCACCTGCTTCCGGTGAACAAAACCGATGACAGTGCGGACTGAACCTGCTTTGGGGTTGTCGCATCAGGTCAAACGGCGCTAGACCTTGGAAATCGCTGCAAATCCCATGAAAGGTCCTTACGCATGACTCCTGACGAAATCTCCAAGCTGACCAGGTTCTTTCACAAGACATTCAAGCAGCCGGCCATTCAGCTGCGTCAGCGCCCCCAGAAGGATGATTCCGCCGAGGTTTACATGGGCGAGGAGTTCATCGGCGTGGTGTTCCGTGACGATGAAGATCCGGATGACCTGTCGTACAATTTCTCGATGGCCATCCTGAGCTACGACCTCGAGTAGCGTTTGGATCGCGCCTCCGCCTGGGGCCTCAACCCGGTTGCAGGTTGTGGAACATGTTGGCCATGGCGCGGCGCACATTGGCCTCTATTTCTGCCCAGTCGTTCAGGTGCTCGCGAGCAAAGCGGATGCGCAGGCGCACCTGCGGCGTCAGCTGGATGGTGCGCTCGCACAGGATCGGGCCCAGCACCGATTTTTTCTTGTCGCAGCGGTGGACCACGTGCTTGCCGTCGGCGTTGGCGACATACAGCATCAGGTCTGCGTAAGGTGAGCCCGGCTTGAACCTGTATTGCAGCAGGTTGCCATCGACCAGTTCCGGTTCGCCGTCAAAATAGACCGGATAGACCTCTCCATAGCGTTCAACCGGTGACAGTTCGTCCTTGCCGACCGTATCAAGCGTCAGGATGAGCCAGTCGTTGAACTCCTCGGCGTCGGCCGGCAGGCTCGGCACCAAACCGGGCTGGTAATCCCACGGCAGCAGCATGTCGAGCTTGTTGATGTTTCCCAGGGTGCGCTGCTTCACGCGGGTCACCAGGCGGGTGGGGGCAATCAGCTCTGCTGTATCAAAACGGTAACGGGCCATGACCGGTGCTGCATTTGCATCGGTCCGGGCCGAGGGCGAGGAGAACAGCAGGTCGCGGTCTGCCAGGAACAGCCAGGTGACGATGATGCCTGCAGTCAGCATGATCAACCCGGCAAACGTCAGCGACAGCCGCCCGATGGACCGTTCCCGGGTGTTGTAGCTTGGGGCATGCCGTCTGTGCTGGGCCATGGCGTATCGGGTTCAGCGTTCATGATGGAGCTGATTGACGGTTTTGGTATGCCCGTTGCATGGCACCTGTGCAAGTAGTGTAAATGGTGGGTGCCAGCGGTGCTGGCAGGTCTGTCGAGTTGGTGGTGCGTTATGGATTATGACACGTTTCTGGTGGTGATGGCGTTTGGCCTGGTGGGTGCCGGCCTGGTGCATTCGGCCTGGCTGTGGCTGGGGACAACGCGGCCGTCCTTCGTGTCGATCATCGAGGAAGGCCCGCTGCTGACCGTGCCGCTTCGGGTGATCGGCGTGATGTTTGCCGCGCCGTTCATTCTTGCCGGTACTGCGATCAGCCATGTGTCGCACGGCTGGCGCTATGCCGGGTTGACGCTGGCCGGGCTGATAACGGCGGCGCTGTGGTGTTTCATGAGCGGGGTTGTGCTAATCGTGCTGACGGACATGCTGATGTCGCTGTAACGCCCGTGCCTTCCGGGCCGGAGCTCGCGGCGGCGGGTGGCAACGACTCACGGAGAGACACGATTCATGAGCATTTACGAATTCGAGGGTCATCGCCCGGTGCTGCCGGACGGCGGTGAGTTCTACATTGCCCCCAACGCTTCGGTGATCGGCAAGGTCACGCTGGGCCGGATGACCGGCGTGTGGTTCAGCGCGACGGTGCGCGGCGACAATGATGCCATCGTCATCGGCGACCGGAGCAACGTGCAGGACAGTTGCGTGCTGCACACCGACCCCGGTTTCCCGATCATCATTGGCGAAGGCGTGACGGTCGGTCATCTGGCCATGTTGCACGGCTGCACGATTGGCGCCAACACGCTGATCGGCATGGGTGCCACGGTGATGAACGGCACTGTGGTGGGGCGCAACTGCATCATCGGCGCGCACGCGCTGCTGGGCGAAGGCAAGACCATACCCGACAACTCGATGGTGCTGGGCGCGCCGGGGCGGGTGGTGAAGAGCGTCGATGAAGCAGGCGAGGAGATGTTGCGCAAGGCATCCGCGGCCTACGTCGACAAGGTGCACCGTTATGCGCTGCAAAACGGGTTGAAGCTGATCGAGGCGTGATGCCTGCGAGATCGTTGCCTGCCTGGTTGTGGCCCGAAGAAGTCGGGGCCAGCATCGGGTGGGATCGATGCTGGCCCCTGGGACCCGGTCTGGTGGGGGATGGGGAGGGGACGCCGACCGGGGCCGTTCGAATTACTTCAGATACATGTGCCTTCAGTTGGCGCCAGCGACGGTTTCTCCACCGCGCTGGGGCTTTTCGCCCATGGACACCCAGATGCGCGGATTTTCCTGCGACTGGCGCTTGATGTAGTGGTAACCGGTTTCGGACCAGCGCAGGACGGTGTTGCGGCGGTTGTCGAGCACGAAGTCGCCGCCATCGGTGCGCACCATCAGCACGGCATGGCCATCGCCGTTTTCATCCAGCACCACGGTGATCAGCAGGCTTTCCGACGGGAAGCCGAGACCTTCCAGGTAGCGCTTCTTCAGCAGTACATAGTCTTCGCAGTCACCGGCGGTGGTCGGGTAGTCCCAGTGTTCAACGGTGCCGTAGAGTTCCTCGTCCGTTGCCGGTGCGATCTTGGCATTGACGAACGAGTTTACCTCGACGACCTGCGACCAGGTCTTTTGTGTAAGGCTCGCCTTGCGGACATCGCTGCCGGTTTCGCGGCATTCTGCCTTGTAGCGCGCGCAGAACTGCACGAAGCCGATCGGCGGCAACGTCACCCCGTAT
>CAYMJJ010000230.1:0-3254 GCA_964390445.1 uncultured Anderseniella sp. | reverse complement strand
TTGAAAACCGTTGGGCCTCACGGTCCCGGGGGTTCGAATCCCTCCCCCTCCGCCAATTGTTTTCAGTATGATTTTCGAAATCTGGCTGTGCGCCCCAAATTTCAACCCTCAATCGGTTTTTGCAGGCTTGATCCGGTGTGTCCTTGTCGGGCCGACCACAAAGCGAAAGACCATTGACGCTTTCGGCCCAATGCTGCCATCGGGCATGGCTTTGGACAATGTCCGCTCTACTACCAACAACGGACTTTCTTCGCTGCACCGCACTGGAGCCCTTTGCACTTCGAGGCCGCCAGCCCGAGATGTTGACAACACTCTTGGCCCTTGGGCTGCCATCTGCAGGGCAACGACGTAGCGGTTAAGCCGGGAACGCGACGGGAAGAACACCCGACAGTTTTCGCTTAATAATCCATCAACACCGGTAACTCGCCTACTTTTTAATCTCTAACTTGTGGCTTGTATCCTGACTTTCGGCAGAGATGTTTCAGAAAACATATTTATTTCAGCTAGTTAAGAAAATCTTAACGGACCGCTAATGCTTGGCACGAACCTTGAAAACGATTGATGCGTCATCAACTACCCTGTCGGGAGACGCATCATGTTCAACGCTCGCTTCGCCAAAACCGGTTTCCGTGCCGCATTGATTGCCGCCGCTCTCATGTCCTCTACCTCGTTCGCCTCCGCCGAAGAGACCATCAAGGTCGGCATCCTGCATTCACTGTCCGGCACCATGGCCATTTCAGAGACTACCCTGAAAGACGTTATGCTGATGCTCATTGAAGAGCAGAACAAGAAAGGTGGCCTGCTCGGCAAGAAGCTGGAGGCTGTGGTTGTCGACCCGGCGTCCGACTGGCCGCTGTTCGCCGAAAAGGCGCGTGAACTGATCGAGAAGGAAAAGGTCGCGGCGGTGTTCGGCTGCTGGACCTCGGTGTCGCGCAAGTCGGTGCTGCCGGTGTTCGAAGAGCTCAACGGGTTGCTGTTCTATCCCGTGCAGTATGAAGGCGAGGAAAGCTCAAAGAACGTTTTCTACACAGGTGCTGCGCCCAACCAGCAGGCAATCCCTGCGGTTGACTACCTGATGAGCGAAGAAGGCGGCGCGGTGAAGCGCTGGGTGCTTGCAGGTACCGACTACGTCTATCCGCGCACCACCAACAAGATCCTCGAAGCCTACCTGAAGTCGAAGGGTGTGGCCGATGAAGACATCATGATCAACTACACCCCATTCGGTCATTCTGACTGGCAGACCATCGTGTCGGAGATCAAGACGTTCGGCTCGGCCGGCAAGAAAACCGCCGTGGTCTCGACCATCAACGGCGATGCCAACGTGCCGTTCTACAAGGAACTGGGTAACCAGGGCGTCAAGGCTGAAGACATCCCCGTGGTGGCATTCTCGGTCGGTGAAGAAGAACTCGCCGGTCTCGACACCGCGCCACTGGTGGGCCACCTGGCCGCCTGGAACTACTTCCAGTCGGTTGAAGCACCGGTGAACGCAGCTTTCGTCCAGGAATGGAAGGCGTTCATCAAGGACGACAAGCGCGTTACCAACGATCCCATGGAGGCGCACTTCATCGGTTTCAACATGTGGGTCGAGGCGGTGAAGAAGGCCGGCACCACCGATCCTGATGCAGTAGGTGAAGCGATCATCGGCGTGACCGTGCCGAACCTGTCGGGTGGCTATTCGGCGATGATGCCGAACCACCACATCACCAAGCCGGTGCTGATCGGCGAGATCCAGGCCGATGGCCAGTTTGAAACCGTATGGCAGACGTCCGGCCTGGTCGTGGGCGATGCATGGTCAGATTACCTGCCCGGCTCGATGGACCTCATCTCGGATTGGCGCAAACCCATGTCCTGCGGCAACTTCAACGTGAAAACGGGCAAGTGCGGCGGCGCGAGCAACTAACGGGGTATCCTCACCCTCAACTGGGGAGGGCGGCGCTTGCCCCCAAAAGGCCAGAGCCACCCTCCCGTTTTTCCTTCTCAAGAACCCTTGCTGGATCGACCCGACGTGACCCTAGTGCGCGCCTTCACTGCCGGCCTTGCGGCACTGCTCCTGGCAGTCATGCTCGCCTTGAGCCCCGTTGCAGCCCAGACGCTTGGCGAAGCGGTGACCGGCCTAAAGGAGTCCAGCTTCGAGAAGCGCCTCGGTGCCGTCGCGGAAATTGCTGCGAGCGGTGATCCACGCGCCAAGTATGTGCTGGATGCATTGGGCGAAGGCGACGTCTACATCGCCCAGCCCGGCAACCGTATCGTCATCCCTGCACCTGACGTTGCCGGATCGTACATCGATGCCGCAACCGCAGAGATGCTTGGCGAAATTCCGCAAGGCGCGCTTGCCCGAGTCCGGATCAACAACCGCATGCGCGGCGCCATCCGTGATGCGCTCGGTTCGCTGACGCTGCTGGCGCAGGACCCGGCGGTGCGGATGTCGGCCGCGCGAACGCTTTTCGCGGCCCCTGATGCATCGGCCATCGGCCCGCTCGATGCCGCGATCGAGGCCGAAACCGAGCCCAACATCAAACTGGCCATGCAACAGGCCCGCGCCGCCGCTGTGCTGTCGTCGGATGCGCCCGACGCAGTCAGACTTGCCGCGATCAGCCTGATCAGGCCGCTCAACAACCAAGATGCACTGGCCTTGCTGAGGCCTGCTGCCACCGGCCAGGGCCCGGTCGCGGAAGCGGCGGCAAGGGCGGCGGCTGAAATCGAGGCCTCGCTGGCGATGTGGCGTAATGCGCAGAACGCCATCTATGGCTTGAGCCTTGGCTCGGTGTTGCTGCTGGCAGCGATCGGGCTTGCCATCACGTTCGGGGTGATGGGCGTGATCAACATGGCGCACGGCGAAATGGTGATGCTGGGTGCCTACACGACGTTCGTGGTGCAGGAGTCAATCCGCCAGTCGATGCCGGGGTTGTTCGACTGGTCGCTGCTCATCGCGTTGCCGCTGGCCTTCGTGGTGACCGGGCTTATCGGCGTGGCGATGGAGCGTGGCATCATCAGGTACCTCTATGGCCGGCCGCTTGAAACGCTGCTGGCCACCTGGGGCGTTTCGCTGATCCTGCAACAGGCGGTTCGCACCATTTTCGGGCCAAACAACCGCGAAGTGGGCAACCCTGCGTGGATGTCGGGCTCGGTTGAACTGGGGCAACTGACGCTGACCTGGAACCGGCTGTACATCATCGCGTTTGCGCTATTCGTGTTCGCCGCACTGTACTTCGTGATGCGCTACACCAGTTTCGGCCTGCAGATGCGCGCCGTGG
>CAYMJJ010000229.1:0-3275 GCA_964390445.1 uncultured Anderseniella sp. | reverse complement strand
AATCGGCGTGCTGGTGATGGTCACTGCCATCTTCATGCTGGCGCCGATGATCGCAGACCTGATGAACGGCAGCGATGACTGGAAGGCCTTTGCCCATGCGCTGGCCATCAACCTGACCCTGGCAGGGCTGCTCATCCTGGCGACGCGGGACCGCTGGTCGGGTCAGAGCGTGAGCCTTCGCGAAGCATTCGTCACCACCTCGCTCAGCTGGCTGGTCGTGCCGCTGGCCGGTTGCCTGCCACTGTACTTCAAGGCGGATGGACTGAGCTTCGTCGATGCCTGGTTTGAGTCCGTATCCGGCATAACCACCACCGGGTCCACCGTGATGTCGGGGCTCGACCGGGAACCGGCAGGCATACTGCTGTGGCGATCCCTGCTGCAGTGGATCGGTGGCGTCGGCATCATCCTCATGGCCATGCTCATCCTGCCATTCCTGCGGGTCGGCGGCATGCAGATCTTCCGCACGGAAAGTTCCGACAGGTCGGAGAAATTCTTCACCCGCGATGCCGAATTGATCCCCCGTATCGCCATCACCTTCGTCGTTCTGACAGCCGCCTGCATGGCGTCATACATGGCGGCAGGCATGCGTGTGTTCGATGCCTTGAACCATGCGCTGACCACCATTCCCACCGGCGGATTTTCCACCCATGACGCGTCGCTGGCACACTACAAGTCACCCGGTGTTCATTGGGTTGCGGCGGTGTTCATGTTTGCAGGCAGCCTGCCGATCATCCTGTACATCAGGGCATGGCCAACCAATTTCTCGGTCATCTGGCGTGATGTGCAAGTCAGGGGTTTCACCAAGATCGTCGTCACGGCCGTCGCGGTGGTAACCGTCTACCTGGGACTGACCGGAACCTACGCCTGGACTGACGCCATTCGCATCGCCGCCGTGAACGTCATCTCGATCATCTCGACCACCGGCTATGCGCTTGACGACTTCACCGCCTGGGGACCGGGCGCCAACGGTATCTTCCTGATCCTGATGTTCCTGGGCGGCTGTACCGGGTCCACCGCCGGTTCCATCAAGACCTACCGGTTGCAGGCCATGGCGCTGATCACCAGGCGCTATGTAGACCAGCTGTTCTCGCCGCGCCGCGTCATGAAGCTGCGGTACGGCAACAGGACCATCAATGAGGAAATCATCCTGTCGATCCTGGCCTTCCTGACCGCGTTTGCAGGCTCGATCATCGCGGTAACACTCGCCCTGACACTGTTCGGCGTCGAGTTGCTCACCGCGTTCTCCGGTGCCGTCACAGCGATCACCAATGTCGGTCCCGGATTGGGCAGCGAGATCGGCCCATCCGGCAATTTTGCGGGATTGCCCAGCGGTGCCAAGGTGGTGTTGATCTTCGCCATGATCCTGGGCCGGCTGGAGTTTTTTGCCCTGCTCGTGCTGTTGTCGCCGCGCTTCTGGCGTTAACCTGCAAGCGCGTTGACAGGGTTGCCACGGCCCGCCTAGCGTTAGGCCTCACGTCCTGCCACGGAGCGTACCAGCCATGCCTGCCACCATCCGAAAACTGTGCGGCCAGATCGGCGCTGAAATTACCGGCATTGACCTCAAGACCGGCCTTTCGCCGGACCTTTCGGCTGACCTGAGGGGATGGCTTGGCGAACACCAGGTGCTGTTCCTGCCCGACCAGCACCTCAGCCTCGATCAGCAAAAGGCCGTCACGGCCGGGTTTGGCGATCTGCTGCAACTGCCCTACGTCAAGCCGATGGACTCCGAGCCGCACGTCATCAAGGTGTGGAAGCCCGCAACCGAAGGCGGCGGCGTGTTCGGCGGCGACTGGCACTCGGACTTCAGCTTCCTGGAGCGCCCGCCCGCCGGCAGCGTGCTCAGCGCCCATACCCTGCCAATTTATGGCGGTGACACGTTGTGGGCCAGCCAGGTGGCCGCGTGGGAGTACCTTGCGCAACCATTGCAGCAACTGCTGCTGGGCCGTGACGCCATCCACGTCGGCAAGCCCTACGGCATCAGGTGGGCACCACCGAAGGCGCTGCAATCAGGAGCCGCGATCGAAATGTCGCGTGGCGACCCAACCGCTGATGAAGAGCGCCGCCACCCTGCCGTGCTGTGCAACCCCGTGACCGGCAAGCACATGCTGTTCCTCAACCCGACCTATGTCACCCGCCTGGACGGGCTTACCGAAGCCGAGAGCGCGCCGCTGCTCGACCAGATCCAGCGGCACATCATTCGCCCCGAATTCTGCATCCGCCATTCCTGGCGGCCCGGCACGCTGGCCATCTGGGACAACCTCGCCACCCAGCATTTCGCCGTCAACGACTACCAGGGCCACGAACGGCTGATGTATCGCACCACCTTCTCCGGTCCCTCGCCGCGCGAGCTGGCGGCAGTTCCAGACGGCGAAAATCAACGCGCTGCTGCAGAATGAGCTTGGCAGGGTGATGCGCCGCCCGTAAGCAGGACGGCTTCTGGTTGAGCCTGCCTGTAGGATGAGTTTCGCATGACCAACGCCGAGAACCTGCCCCTGTTCGTCTATGGCACACTTCTCACGGTTGCCCGGCATCCGATGGGAAACCTGCTGCGTGAGCATGGCGAGTTTGCAGGCACCGGCTCAATCCGCGCGCGGCTGTACATCATCGATGACCCCGATGAACCGGGCCAGAACTTTTACCCCGGTGCCGTGCCATCAGCCAACAACGAGGACCGCGTGCACGGCGAGCTCTACGCGCTGCACTCTCCAGAACTGGTCCTGGGAGAGTTCGATGACTACGAGGCGTGTTCGCCGCGCTGGCCGGAGCCGCACGAGTTCCTGCGCCGCCGGGTGGAGGTGCTGCTCGAGTGCGGCACGGTCAAACCTGCGCTCACCTACCTGTACACATGGGACGTCACCAGCGCGCGCCACATCGCGTCAGGCCGGTTTACCGAAGCGTCACCGGACGTTCGCTGAACCCGGCTGCACAAGTTCGGCTTGACCGGCCCCGGCAAACCGGCCACAAGCGCGGCCCATGTCCCACAAGGTTCCCACGATCGGTCTGGTCTCGCTCGGCTGCCCCAAGGCGCTGGTGGATTCCGAGCGCATCCTCACGCAGCTCCGCGCCGAGGGTTACATCTTCTCGCCCAACTATGACGGTGCAGATGCCGTGATCGTCAACACCTGCGGGTTCCTGGATTCAGCCAAGGCCGAATCGCTGGCCGCAATCGGTGAGGCGATCAAGGAAAACGGCCGCGTGATCGTGACGGGTTGCATGGGCCACGACGCTGACGCCATCCGTGCCGCGCACCCGCAGGTGCTGGCCGTCACCGGTCC
>CAYMJJ010000228.1:0-3290 GCA_964390445.1 uncultured Anderseniella sp. | reverse complement strand
TGCAGCTCGTAGATCGCGGGGGTGACGAACGTGCCCGCCTTGCACGGTGCCGGCATGGGCAAGTCGATCAGCGTCTTCGCTTCCCGCGCCATGCGCGCCTTGTGCGCTTCCAGCCGGTCCCTGGCCTCGTCGTCGATCACCGGACCGACATCGGTCGAATACTCCAGCGGGTCCCCTACCTTCAGTTCAGCCGCAGCACCGGTCAACATGTCGATGGTGCGTTTGGCGGCTTCTTCCTGCACGAACAGGATGCGCGCTGCCGAACAACGTTGCCCGGCTGAATCGAACGCCGACAGGATCAGGTCGCGCACTGCCTGTTCGGGCAAGGCAGATGAGTCCACGATCATCGCGTTTATGCCACCGGTCTCGGCGATGAGCGGCAGGATCGCCCCATCGCGGGCTGCCAGCATCCGATTGATGATGTGCGCCGTCTGGGTCGAGCCAGTGAACGCCACCCCGCCCAGCAGCGGATGCTTCAGCAGTTGGCCACCAATGCGCGCGCCATCTCCCGGTAGTAGCGACAGCGCCTCTGCCGGCACGCCCGCCTGATGCATCAACCGAACGGCCTCATATGCAATCAGCGGCGTCTGTTCGGCAGGCTTTGCCAGCACGGTGTTGCCGGCTGCAAGAGCTGCCGCAGCCTGACCGGTGAAGATCGCGAGCGGGAAATTCCACGGTGCGATGCAGGCAAATGTGCCACGGCCATGCAGGCTGAACTGGTTGAGCTCGCCCGTCGGGCCGGGCATGTCCCTCGGGCTGGTGAACTTGTCGCAGGCTTCGGCCGCGTAGTACCGCAGAAAATCCACCGCCTCGCGCAGATCGGCCTGCGCATTGTCCAGTGACTTGCCGGCCTCGCGGATCAGCAGCGCAAACAGCCGTGCCGCGTTGGCCTCGTAAAGATCAGCCGCGCGCTCGAGGCAGGCCGCCCTGCCCGCCCCGCCAAGTGCGTCCCAGGCTTCGCGCACCTTGTGCGCCGCCCTGATCGCCGCATCCACCTGCGCGTCCGAGGCTTCCGATATGGTGCCAACCTTTACCGAGCGATCATGCGGCGAGGTGATGTCACGCGGGCGCTCGCCCTCAATTTTCCCTGGCACCAGCGCGGTTGCATTGACCGGCTGCTTCAGCGCGTCCTCGATCTGTTGCATCAGCGGCGCACGCGTGGCGTCATCCCACAGCGGTACGCCATTCGAGTTTTCCCGCGGGGCGAACAGTTTTGGAGGCGGCACTATGCGCGGATGCGGCAGGCTGTCGATCTGGCGCACCACCGCAACCGGGTCTTCGACAATCTCTTCTATGGGCGCTTCATCATCAGCCAGCCGGTTGACGAACGAGGTATTGGCACCGTTCTCCAGCAAGCGCCGCACCAGGTAGGCCAGCAGGTCTTCGTGGCTGCCCACTGGCGCATAGATGCGGCATGGCTGCGCCAACCCGTCCTTGCTGGTCACGGCGTCATAGAGCGCCTGCCCCATTCCGTGCAGCCGCTGGAACTCGAACTCGCGGTCATTGCCCGCCATCACCGAAACGGCCGCCACAGTGTGGGCATTGTGGGTGGCAAACTGCGGATAGAACACATCGCGATTGCCCAGCAGGTATCGCGCACAGGCAAGGTAGGACACATCTGTCGAGACCTTGCGCGTGAACAGCGGAAAGTCCTCGTATCCGGCAATCTGCGCCAGCTTGATCTCGGTGTCCCAATAAGCTCCCTTGACGAGCCTGACCGGGAACCGCCGGCCCGTGTCGCGCGCCAGTTTCGCCAGCCACTCAAGTACCGGCATGGCGCGGCGCGAATAGGCCTGCACCGCCAGCCCCAGCCCGTTCCAGCCCTTGAGGCTGTCCGCATGGGCCAGCCGGCCAAGCAGCTTCAGCGAAATTTCCAGCCGGTCCACTTCCTCGGCATCGATGGTCAGCGCCATGTCGCCCGCTTTCGCCTGCTCGCACAACTTCAGGATTTTCGGGTACAGCTCATCCATCACACGGGCTTCGTGGCGCGCCTCATAGCGCGGATGCAGCGCTGACAGTTTCACCGAGATAGACGGCAGCTCGTGAATCGGCCGGTCCATCTTGTCGGATGCCGCAATCGCCTTGATCGCATCGGCATAGGACTGCCAGTAGCGGTCGGCGTCCTTCATGGTTCGCGCTGCCTCGCCCAGCATGTCGTAGCTGAACCGGTAGCCTTCATTCTTCAAGGGTTTCGACACATCCAGCGCCTCACCGATGGTACGGCCCAGCACGAACTGCTTGCCCATGATCTTCATGGCGTGGCGCATCGCCTGGCGCACCACCGGTTCACCCGAACGCTTGACGATCCTGGAGAAATAGCCGGCCGGATTTGCCACTGCATCGCTGCCCAGATCAACAAAGCGCCCGGTCAGCATCAGCCCCCACGTCGAGGCGTTGACGAACAGCGAGTCCGACGCGCCCATGTGCTTGTCCCAGTCGCGCCCGCCGATCTTGTCGGCAATCAGCTTGTCGGCGGTGTGGTCATCGGGAATGCGCAGCAGTGCCTCGGCCAGGCACATCAGCACCACGCCCTCCTCGCTTGACAGCGAGTATTGCTGCATGAATTCATCTACGCCGCCCTTCTGCTTGCGGCCCTTGCGTACCTGCTTCACCAGGCTGGTGGCCAGTTCCTGGGTCTTGCGCGCATCGTCGCCATCCAGCCGTGCCGATGCCGCCAGCTTGTAAACAAGGTCGCTTTCATCCGCGAACAGATGTTGAGAGACAGACGTGAATTCCGGCAACATCAACGAGGTCATGCGATACACTCCGGCTGAAGGTCGATATCCTTACATAACGCGTTCATGCCAGTGATATTCGCCAAGTTTTGTGTTAGGAGTGGTGAAAGTCACCACAAAACGTGCAATTTGGCCCATGTCACTCAAACTCGATACCTACGACTACAACCTGCTTGATGCATTACAAAGGGATGGCCGCGCCAGCATTGCCGACCTGGCCAAGCGGATCAACCTGTCGGCAACGCCGTGCGCGCAGCGGCTGCGCAAACTTGAAAGCGCCGGCCTCATCGGCAGCTACCGCGCGCTGCTTGATCCGCGCGCACTCGGTCTCGATCTGCTGGTGTTCATCGAGGTCACGCTCAAGGAAACCGGCGAGCAAACGCTCCAGGCATTCAATGCGGCCATCCTTGCCGTGCCGCACATCCTCGAATGCCACATGATCGGCGGAAATTTCGACTACCTGCTCAAGGCTCGCGTCGCCGACATGCCGCAGTATCGCGCACTTCTGGGCAGTGAGATCGGATCGTTGCCGATGGTTCAGGGCACGCATTCATA
>CAYMJJ010000227.1:0-3308 GCA_964390445.1 uncultured Anderseniella sp. | reverse complement strand
TCGCGCGCGCGCCCTGCCATGTCCTTGACCTCCGCCGAGATCACCGACAGCGGCTTTTCATCGGCCCGGCGCACGATCGGCGTGATCAGCCCGTCGGGAATTGACACCGCCACGCCAACGTCGGCGTGCTTGTGCAGCAGGCGTGCGGTCGAGGTCCACGAACCGTTGGCCATCGGTACGTCGCGCAGTGCCAGCGCCAGCGCCTTGATGATGAAGTCGTTGACCGACAGCTTGTAGGCGGGCTTGCCGTCCTTCTGCGGTGCAGCAGCGTTCAGGTCACCGCGCAGCTTGAGCAGTGCATCGAGCTGGCAGTCCACCGAGACGTTGTAGGACGGCACCGTCTGGTTGCTCTCCGACAGCCGCGCGGCGATTGTCTTGCGCATGCCATCGTGCGGCTTTTCCTCGTAGGAGCCTTCGGCGAACAGTTTGCGCACCATGTCGTCGGATGGACCCGCCGCCGGTGCCGGCTGTGCGGCAGGCCTGGCGTCTGCCTTCGCAGCCTCAGCGGCCTTCGCAGCAGGAACGCCGTCCTTCTGTGCCTTCTCGACGTCGGCCTTGACGATGCGGCCATGCGGTCCGGAACCGCTCAGCAACGTAATGTCGATGTTGTTCTGTTTGGCGATGCGGCGCGCCAGTGGTGAGGCAAAGATGCGTCCGTCCGGCTCACCTGAAGACGGCTTTGAAGGTTCGGACTTTTGCTCTTTGGCGGGAGCAGGTTCCGTCGACGGCTTTTCGTCCTTGGGTTCGGCTTCCTGCTTCGGCGCATCACTCTTCTGCTCTCGGCCAGCCTTGATGTCCCCGGCGCTCTCGCCTTCGTCCAGCAGCACGGCGATGGCGGTGTTAACAGCCACGTCGTCGGTGCCTTCGGCCACCAGGATCTTGCCTACCTTGCCTTCATCGACGGCTTCCACTTCCATGGTCGCCTTGTCGGTCTCGATCTCGGCGATGATGTCGCCGGACGACACTTCATCGCCTTCCTTCACCAGCCACTTGGCCAGCTTGCCCTTCTCCATTGTGGGTGACAGGGCGGGCATCAGGATTTCCGTTGGCATGTCCGGTCCCTCCCTTACACGTAGAGGACGGCCTTGGCCGCCTCCACCACTTCATCGACGTTGGGCAGCGCCAGCTTTTCCAGGTTGGCCGCGTATGGCATCGGCACGTCCTTGCCGTTGACCCGCGCCACTGGCGCATCCAGGTAATCGAACGCATGCGTCATGATTTCCGCCGCGATATACGCGCCCATCGACGCCACCGGCCAGGCTTCTTCAACCACCACGCAACGGTTGGTCTTCTTCACGCTGCCGATGATGGCTGGCAGGTCGTACGGGCGCAGCGAGCGCAGGTCGATCACCTCGGCCTCGTGGCCCTCTTGCGCCAGCTTGTCTGCCGCCGCCAGCGCGTAGCCCATGCCGATACCCCACGAGACGATGGTCACATCGGAGCCTGCCCGCGCCACCCGCGCCTTGCCGATGGGCACCACCCAGTCGTCGATTTTCGGCACCTCGAAGGTCTTGCCATAGAGGATCTCGTTTTCGAGGAAGATCACCGGGTTGGGGTCGCGAATGGCTGCCTTCAGCAGGCCCTTGGCGTCGGCGGCAGAATACGGCATCACGACTTTCAGCCCCGGCACGTGCGCGTACCAGCTTGCGTAATCCTGGCTGTGCTGCGCGCCCACGCGAGCGGCTGCACCGTTGGCTCCGCGAAACACGATGGGACAGCCCATCTGCCCGCCCGACATGTACAGTGTCTTGGCGGCGGAGTTGATGATGTGGTCAATCGCCTGCATGGCGAAGTTGAACGTCATGAACTCGACGATGGGTTTGAGCCCCGCAAACGCCGCGCCCACCGCAATGCCGGTGAAACCGTGCTCGGTGATCGGCGTGTCGATCACGCGGCGGTCGCCGAACTCTTCCAGCAGACCCTGGCTGATCTTGTAGGCGCCCTGGTACTCGGCCACCTCCTCGCCCATCAGGAACACCTCGTCATCGCGGCGCATCTCTTCCGCCATGGCAGAGTTGAGAGCCTCGCGAACGGTCATCTCGACCATCTCGGTACCTTCGGGAATCTCGGGGTCGGACTGCCTGGCTGCAGCTGCCGACAACGCCGGTGCGATGGCTGGTACCGGCGCGATGATGGCCGCGCCTTCGCGCGCCTTTTCCGACGATACGATGGCCTCGCCGCCACCAGCCACGTCGCGGCCGCTGTCCTCACCGGCATCGTCATCCTTGCCGCCGCTGGAGCTTTCACCACCACTTTCGGCAGCAGCGGAGGCGTCCTCGCCTTCGCCTGCCAACACGGCGATGACGGTGTTCACCTTCACGCCTTCGGTCCCCTCGGCCACCTTGATGGCAGCAACGGTGCCTTCATCGACCGCTTCCACTTCCATGGTCGCCTTGTCGGTCTCGATCTCGGCAATGATGTCACCGGACGACACCTGGTCGCCCTCCTTCACCAGCCAGCGCGCCAGCTTGCCCTCTTCCATGGTGGGAGACAGGGCCGGCATCAGAATATCAGTTGGCATGGTTCAGCCCTCCCTCACGCTTCCACGTACACATCGGTCCACAGCTCCGACACATCGGGCAGCGGATCGTTCTGGGCGAAGTCTGCTGCCTCGGTCACCACCTTGCGGATGCGGGCATCGATCGACTTGATGTCGTCGTCGCTGATGCCGTGGTCCGACGACAGCCGCCGCTTGACCTGCTCGATGGGGTCATGCTCCTCGCGCATCTTCTGCACCTCGTCGCGGGTGCGGTACTTCGCCGGGTCCGACATCGAGTGGCCGCGATAACGGTACGTCTTCATTTCCAGGATGTACGGCCCCTTGCCGGAGCGGCAATGCCCGGTGGCCCGGT
Source organism: uncultured Anderseniella sp. (assembly GCA_964390445.1). Taxonomy (GTDB): domain Bacteria; phylum Pseudomonadota; class Alphaproteobacteria; order Rhizobiales; family Aestuariivirgaceae; genus Anderseniella. Next base: position 456 of record CAYMJJ010000227.1, on the reverse strand, counting down.
CTGCGGCTTCCTTCACCGCGCGCACGTCCATGCCGTCCACCTGCTCGCCGGGGATGCCGTACACCGAGCCGCGGTTGAACAACTCCTCCGCCAGCGCGGCAGACCGCTTCACCGCCGTGCCCATGGCATAGCCGTTGTTCTCGATGACAAAGATCACCGGCAGCTTCCACAAGCTGGCCATGTTGAAGGTCTCGTAGACCTGGCCCTGGTTGGTAGCGCCCTCACCGAAATAGGTCGCCGACACCTTCCCGTTGCCGCGGTACTTGTTGGCGAAGGCCAGCCCCGCCCCCAGCGGCACCTGCGCCCCGACGATGCCGTGCCCGCCGAAGAACTGCTTCTCGCGGCTGAACATGTGCATCGACCCGCCCTTGCCCTTGGAGTATCCGCCCTGCCGGCCGGTCAGTTCGGCCATGACGCCCTTGGGGTCCATGCCGGTGGCCAGCATGTGGCCGTGAT
>CAYMJJ010000226.1:0-3311 GCA_964390445.1 uncultured Anderseniella sp. | reverse complement strand
CCATGCCGGTGTATTCGGTCAGGTGCCCGGCCACGAACGCCCAGAAGTCCACCACCTGGGTGCCGTGCGTGTTGATGATCTTGATGGCCTGGCCCTTCTTTACAAAGGTGGCCTTGCCGCGCCGGGCGGGAACGGTATGCAAATCGGACATGGTTCGGAGATCCTGGATGGGGGGTTTTGGGGTGGCAGGTAGATGAGCACAATATCAGCCAGACCGGACGCGCGGGCAAGCCCCGCTTCCATCGCCGGACAAACGCTGTTAGAAGGCGCAGCATCCTTCAATTATCCCGTGATTTGACCCGATGAGCGATACCAAGACGGAACGCGACTATTCTTCCACGCTGTTCCTGCCCAAGACCGATTTTCCCATGCGCGCCGGCCTGCCAACCAAGGAGCCGGAAATCCTTGCGAAGTGGGAGAAGATGGACCTCTACAAGACCCTGCGCGAACAGTCGAAGGGCCGTCCGAAATACGTGCTGCACGATGGCCCGCCTTATGCCAATGGCAACATCCACATTGGCCACGCGCTCAACAAGATCCTCAAGGACCTGATCACCCGCTCGTTCCAGATGCGCGGATATGATTCCAACTACGTGCCGGGCTGGGACTGCCACGGCCTGCCGATCGAATGGAAGATCGAGGAGCAGTACCGCGCCAGGGGCAAGGACAAGGACGAGGTGCCGGTCAACGAGTTTCGCGAGGAATGCCGCCAGTTTGCAAAACACTGGATCGGCGTGCAGACCGAAGAGTTCAAGCGCCTTGGCGTGGTCGGCGATTTCGTCACGCCTTACCTGACCATGAACTTCGAGGCCGAGGCGATCATCGCCAACGAACTGATGAAGTTCGCCATGTCGGGCCAGCTCTACCGCGGCTCCAAGCCGGTGATGTGGTCGGTGGTGGAGCGTACCGCCCTGGCCGAGGCCGAGGTGGAGTACGAGACCTACGAGTCCGACACGGTGTGGGTGAAGTTTCCAATTGTTGATGGCGCAGGCGATCTTGCCGGGGCGTCTGTCGTCATCTGGACAACCACGCCGTGGACCATGCCGGGCAACCGCTGCGTCTGCTATTCGACCAGGATTCCCTACGGTCTCTACAAGGTGACAGAAGCTGCCAACGACTTTGGCCCGCAACCTGGCGAGAAGGTGTTGTTCGCCGATGTGCTGGCGCAGAGTTGCGCAGACAAGGCGAAGGTCAGGATCGAGCGCGTTGCGGATGTACCTGCGCATGAGTTTGAGGGCATGATCCTCGATCATCCGCTCAAGGGCATGGGCGTTGCTGGCTATCAGTTCAAGGTACCAATGCTGCAGGGCGACCACGTCACCGATGAGGCAGGGACGGGCTTCGTTCACACCGCTCCGGGCCACGGCCGTGATGACTTTGAAAACTGGGTCGAGAAACGGGCCGAGGTCGAAGCCCTCGGCATCGATTCATCGATCCCCTTCACTGTAGGGCCTGATGGGCGCTTCACCGTCGATGCGCCGGGCTTTGAAGGCGAGCAGGTCATCACTGACAAGGGCGAGAAGGGCAAGGCCAACGATGTTGTCATCAAGGCGCTGATCGGCACCAACAACCTGTTTGCCCGGGGCCGGCTGAAGCATGAGTACCCGCACTCGTGGCGCTCGAAGAAGCCGATCATCTTCCGCAACACGCCGCAGTGGTTTGTCCACATGGACAAGTCCATTCCCGGAATGAACGGCACCTTGCGCAGCGTGGCCTTGAAGGCAATCGACGACACCCGCTTCGTGCCCGCACGCGGCCAGACCCGCCTCCGCGGCATGATCGAGGACCGCCCAGACTGGGTTCTTTCCCGTCAACGAGCCTGGGGCGTGCCCATTGCAGTGTTCGTCAACGAGGTAGGCGAGGTGCTGAAGGACGAAGCCGTCAACCAGCGCATCTTCGACGCGTTCAAGGTGGAAGGGGCCGACGCCTGGTACGCCGATGGTGCGGCTGAACGCTTCCTCGGGTCCGACTACTCCACCAGTGAGTGGACGCAGGTGCGTGACATTCTCGACGTGTGGTTCGATTCAGGCTCCACACATGCCTTCTGCCTGGAACAGCGCGACGACCTGAAGTGGCCTGCTGACCTCTATCTCGAAGGCTCCGACCAGCATCGCGGCTGGTTCCATTCCTCGCTGCTGGAGTCGTGCGGAACGCGCGGCCGCGCGCCCTATGACGCGGTGCTGACGCACGGCTTCACCATGGACGAGCAGGGCCGCAAGATGTCGAAGTCGCTCGGCAACACCACCGTGCCGCAGGACGTCATCAAGCAGTATGGCGCCGACATCCTGCGCCTGTGGGTGGCCTCGGTCGACTATGCCGAGGACCAGCGCATCGGCCCGGAAATCCTGAAATCCAACGTCGATGCCTATCGCAAGCTGCGCAACACGCTGCGCTGGATGCTTGGTTCGCTGGCCCACTTCCAGCCGGAAGACGCGGTGGCCGATGCGGACATGCCCGAGCTTGAGAAGCTGATGCTGAGCCACCTGGCCCGCCTCGACGAGGTGGTGCGCAAGGGCTATGACGAGTTCGACTTCCGGCGCATCTATTCCGCACTCGGCAACTTCATGAACATCGAGCTGTCGTCGTTCTATTTCGACGTGCGCAAGGATGCCCTGTACTGCGACGCACCCTCCAGCTTGCGGCGCCGGGCATCGCTCACCGTCATCGACCGCATTTTCAATTGCGTCGTAACCTGGATGGCCCCGATCCTGTCGTTCACTTGCGACGAAGCCTGGATGGAGCGCCATGGGCCTGAGGCTTGCGTGCATACCGAGCAGTTTCCCGACGTGCCGGCTGGCTGGCGTAACAAGGCGCTGGAAGACAAGTGGACGCGGGTTATGAAGGTGCGCTCCGTGGTAACCGGCGCGCTGGAAGTCGAACGACGCGAGAAGCGCATCGGCTCGTCGCTTGAGTCCGCACCTGAAATCTTCATCGAGGACGAGGCACTGCTGGCCGCCGTGGCGGAAGTGGACATGGCCGAGACCTGCATCACCTCGGGTGCGTCCATCACCGGCGGTGCCGGACCTGCCGATGCGTGGCGCATGGACGAGGTGCGGGGCGTCTCGGTGGTGCCTGCCAGGGCAAGGGGCACCAAGTGCGCACGCTCGTGGAAGGTCTCGACCGAAGTCGGCAGCGACGCCGAATTCCCCGATGTAACCCCGCGCGACGCAGATGCGCTGCGTGAATGGGCCGTGCGCGGCGTAGCCGTCTGATGGCGGCACGCTGGAGGCTTTGGGGGCCGGTTTCGATGGTCGGCATGGCGCTGGCGGTGCTCACCTACGCCGTTGACCAGTTGCACAAGTGGTACATGC
>CAYMJJ010000225.1:0-3313 GCA_964390445.1 uncultured Anderseniella sp. | reverse complement strand
CTTGGCAGCGGAAAATGGAGCTTCAAAGTTCATGGGACAATTCTATTAGACCTCAAAAACCCGCTTGCAAAGAGGTTGCAACGCATTCTTTGTACGCAAGTTAATGTTCGAAATGCAAACTCCGGGGTCAAGCTCAGAACAGGCTGCCCTGCCCGCCCGTACGGCCCGGGCCGGGCTTTGCAGCAGGCGTTGCAGTCCTCGCGCCACCTGAACCAATGATTGCATTGGCCTTGCCGTCGGCGAATTCGATCTCGACAGCCATGCCCTTGGCGGTTGCCGCCGCCGAGCGCACCGGTTGGCCCTCGCCATCGCGCACCAGGGCAAATCCCCGGTTCAGCACCGAATGATACGAGAAAGCCGACAGCAGCTTGGCGGCGCTGCCCAACCGCGCACGGCGAGCTTCCACGTTTGCTGTCACGGCACGCGATGCTTGCTGGAACAGCCGTGCAGCCGAGCCCCGGTCGCGGACGATCTGGTCCGTCAGCGGGCGCACGTTGAGCCGCACTGCCGCTCTCGACCATTGCCCGCGCCATGTTTCAAGCCGAACGCCAATGGCGCGCGCGCCCTGGCGCTGCAACCGCGCCAGCATCTCGCCGTCGCGGGCGATCTGCTGCCGCAGCGGACGCACGCTCAACCGCTGCGATGCGCGGTCCAGCCGGTTGCGATGTTGCGTGGTTGCAGCCTTCAGCGACTGGTCCAGCCGTCCCGACGCATTGTCAAAGCGTTGCCGTGCCAGCGCCAGCAGGTCGTCAGGCCGGGGCAGGCCACGGCTGGCGGCCGTGATGCGCGTGCGGCGTTCATCCATCGCCCGGCGCACGGCCCGGTGGTGGCGGGCAGCAAGGTCTGCGACATAGGCCAGCAGTTCCGAGCGCACCGGCACGGCCCGTTCTGCAGCAGCGGTTGGGGTGGGCGCACGCCAATCGGCCGCGTGGTCGATCAGCGTCCAGTCGGTCTCGTGGCCCACCGCCGAGATCAGCGGAATTGTGCTGGTGGCAGCGGCTCGCACCACCACTTCCTCGTTGAAGCCCCACAGATCCTCGAGGCTGCCGCCGCCACGCGCCACGATGATCAGGTCAGGCCGGGGGATTGTCCCGCCCGGTTCCAGTGCATTGAAACCGGCAATACCGTTGGCCACCTCGGCGGCGCTGGACTCGCCCTGCACCCGCACCGGCCACACCAGCACGTGGCGCGGAAACCGGTCCGACAACCGGTGCAGGATATCGCGGATCACCGCACCGGTGGGCGACGTGACCACGCCGATCACTGCCGGCAAGTAAGGCAGTTCGCGCTTGCGCCCATCATCGAACAGGCCTTCTGCCGCCAGCTTCTTGCGGCGTTCCTCGAGCAGCGCCATCAGCGCGCCGGCACCTGCCGGTTCCATGGTCTCGATGACAATCTGGTACTTAGACTGACCGGGAAACGTGGTGATGCGGCCGGTTACGATGACCTCCAGCCCCTGCTCCGGCTGGATTCTCATGCGCGCCGCCTGCCCCTTCCAGATCACCCCGGAAATCACTGCCCGGTCGTCCTTGAGGTCAAGATATACATGGCCGGACCCGGGCCGCGATACCCGGCCCAGTTCGCCACGCACCCGAACATGGCCGAAGGTGTCTTCCAGCGTCCGCTTCAGCGCGCCGGACAGCTCAGACACCGAGAACTCTGCCACGTTCGACGCAACCGGGCCCGGTTCATCGTCGAGAAGTTCGCCCGTCACGGGGTCGAATGCAGGTGGTGGCCAATCGGTGGACATGGGTCAGAAGAATCCTTTCAATCGACCCCATTGGATGCCAGAACACACCGCTTAGGCAAGGAGGCTCGCGCAGGCACATGAACATTCTGCTGATCGGATCGGGGGGCCGCGAACATGCGCTCGCGTGGGCAATCGCAAAGTCACCACTCACCGGCACGTTGTATTGCGCGCCCGGCAATGCCGGGATCGCCCAGGTTGCAGAGGTGGTGACGCTTGATACCGGCAACGCGCAGGCGGTGATCAACTTCTGCAACCTTCAAGGCATCGGGCTGGTGGTGGTCGGTCCCGAGGGGCCACTGGTAGCCGGGCTGGCTGACGAGCTTCGGGCCGCAGGCATCAAGACGTTCGGCCCGTCTGCGGCTGCGGCCCGGCTTGAAGGCTCAAAGGGTTTCACCAAGGACATTTGCGCGAAGTATAACATTCCGACCGGCACCTATGGCCGGTTCGCCAATGAAGCCGATGCCCTGGCCTACCTCGGTGCGCACGCGGCCCCCATCGTCATCAAGGCCGACGGGCTGGCCGCCGGAAAGGGCGTCACCGTGGCCATGACCATCGACGAGGCAGAAGCTGCCGTTCGCGACATCTTCGCGGGCAAGTTTGGCGAGGCAGGAGCGGAATGCGTGATCGAGGAGTATCTCGACGGCGAGGAAGCCTCGTTCTTCGCGCTGTGCGACGGGCGCACCGCCATCGCCTTCGGCACCGCGCAGGACCACAAGCGCGTCGGCGAAGGCGACACCGGCCCCAACACCGGCGGCATGGGCGCCTATTCGCCTGCGCCTGTGATGAGCGACGAGATGTGCCAGCGCACCATGGACGAGATCATACTGCCGACCATGCGGGCCATGAACGCCGAAGGTTGCCCGTTCCAGGGCGTGTTCTTTGCCGGGCTTATGATCACCGCGAAAGGCCCGCAGCTGATTGAGTACAACGTACGCTTCGGCGACCCGGAATGCCAGGTGCTGATGATGCGGCTCAAGGATGACATCGTTACCCTGATGCTGGCCGCCTGCGACGCCACCCTCGACAAGGTGTCGGTGCGCTGGCGCGATGAGGCAGCGCTCACCGTGGTAATGGCAGCAAAGGGCTACCCGGGCGACGTCACCAAAGGCTCGGAAATCCGCAACCTTGAAGCCGCCGCTGCCCAGCCTGCCGTGCACATCTTCCATGCTGGCACAAAGGCCGATGGCGACCGCATCCTCGCCAATGGCGGGCGCGTGCTCAACGTGACCGCGCGCGCTGCCACGGTAAGTGAGGCGCAAGCCCTTGCCTACACCGCGGTCGATGCGATTGACTGGCCACAAGGGTTCTGCCGCCGCGACATCGGCTGGCGGGCCATCGAACGGGAGAAGGCGTAAGGCATGGCTGAGTTGTTTCCGGGCTTTGAGGAGCATACCGTCGCGGGCGACGGGGCCGACATTTTCGTGCGCACCGGCGGCAGCGGCAATCCGTTGCTGCTGATCCACGGGTTCCCGCAGACCGGGGCCATGTGGCACAAGATCGCCCAGCAACTTGCAGAGCATTTCTTCGTGGTCATACCGGACCTGCGCGGCTATGGCCGCTCAT